>JAAZXI010000009.1 GCA_014240285.1 Methanobacteriota archaeon | reverse complement strand
CAGCGTCGGGGCCATGACCCCGTAGTCTAGCAACCTCTTGGCCACATCCCTGCCGATGACCAGATTGTGGTAGCGCTATTCTTCACTCTGACATGGGTACTGGTGCTGGCGCCGCTCTATCTGGCCCGTTCTGCTCAGTCGATGTCCGAGGGCACGTTCCTGTCCCTGCCCTTCGATTGGACGACCTTTGCTATGGCCTCAGCAATCTTCGCCCTCCATATGCTGGTAAGCCCAATTCTCGGTTGGGCCTCTTACGCTCTGTTCTGGGTCTCGTGGTTCCGCACATATCGCCGAATCGAGGGAGTACTGCAGATACCTGCATCGAGATGGCTTCTTCCGATAGATCAGTCAGCCTGGAAATCATCACATCAGTTATCTCCTGAGTGGCAGGTAATCTCAGAGAGATGGACCACCGGGCCAATCGCTAGACTAGGCTGCGACTATGGGAACTTGGTTATCGCAGGAGCCAGTCGTGGCAGCGACCGTTTCCTAGCCCTCGCTCTGGTCGATGGAGCCGGCTTCGTCCACGACCCTTTCGCCGACGGTCCAGTAGGAGAGGCTCTGACCGTCGGTCTGCTGTCGCAACCGCCGGTAACAGATCTCGGGCTGGAGTGGCCCGAGAGGTTGCTCGTCAGTGATTCATAGAGCAACGACACCGCTCCGACGGCAGGCATTTGAACCGACCACGTCCCGGCAGTGCATGGACGTCTGCATACTGCTTGGGTCCAAGACCGACCTACCGGTCGCCGACAAGTGCACAGCCGTGCTCTCAGAGTTCGACATCTCTCACGAGGTCAGGGTCGCTTCAGCTCATAGGGCTCCCAAATACCTCGAGGACGTAGTAGCCTCGGCCATCGATGACGGATGCCATATTTTCATCGGGATGGCCGGGATGGCAGCGGCCCTTCCAGGCGTGGTTGCTGCTATGACTACCCTGCCTGTAATCGGCGTCCCTGTTGGGGGCAAGGTGCCGCTGGACAGCCTACTTTCGATAGTCCAGATGCCTCCTGGGATGCCGGTGGCAACCGTAGGCGTCGACCGCGGTGACAACGCCGCCGTGCTAGCCATCCAGATGCTCGCCATGAGTGATACCGAACTCGCCTCAAGATTCGCCGAGTGGAGAAAGTCACGCACTGCAAGAGTCATCGCCGACGACGAGTCACTGAGGGAGTGAGCGCTTGATGCAGACCCAGATGCTCGTCGACGAGGCAATCGAGGCCCTACAGTCTCAGATCGACGACACCGCAATCATCGCCTGCTCTGGAGGCATAGACAGCACGGTGGCCGCAGTACTAGCTCATCGTGCCGTCGGGAGTCTCCTGCACTGTGTCTACGTCGACACCGGGCTGATGCGCAAGAATGAGTCGGAAGAGGTCACTCAGATGTGCTCTGACCTAGGTATCGAGCTCAAGGTGGTAGACGCATCTGAGCGCTTCTTGAACCATCTCTCCGGAGTCACCGACCCAGAAGAGAAGCGCAAAGTCATCGGTGAACAGTTCATCCGAGTCTTTGAGGGCGAACAGGGAGGGTGCGGAGCTAAGTTCCTAGTTCAGGGTACCATTGCACCCGACTGGATAGAGTCGGGTGGTGGTAATCGCGACGTCATCAAGTCGCATCACAATGTCGGCGGACTCCCTGAGGATGTCGACCTGATCATAGTCGAGCCACTGCGCGAGTTCTACAAGGACGAGATTCGCGCCATCGCCCGCGACCTCGGAATCCCATCGAGCGAGCGTCAGCCGTTTCCCGGTCCGGGCCTCGCAGTCCGGGTACTCGGTGATATCACACCAGATAGGGTAGCGGCTTGCCGCGAGGCCTGCTACATTGTCGAGACTCGTCTGCAGGCTGCGGCGTCAGAGGGAAGATGTGAGCTACCCTGGCAGTATTTCGCAGCCCTACTCCCTGTCAGAAGTGTTGGCGTGCATGGCGATGCACGCGTGCACGGTGAGACAGTAGTGGTGAGGGCAGTGACGAGTCTAGACGGCATGAGTGCCAAGTACTCTGAAATTCCACACGATGTATTGGCTGAAATAAGTACAGAGATTACCAATTCACTCAAGGGGGATGTGAACCGGGTAGTCTACGATATCACTCACAAACCACCCGGAACAATTGAGTGGGAGTAATCCGATTCTTTGATGAAGGATGGGGCCAGCCGCGAGTCAGGCCGACATAGCTTAGTTGGTGGAGCGGTGGACTGTTAATCCACAGGTCGCAGGTTCGAGTCCTGCTGTCGGCGCCATCAGTCCCTTCTAGCGAGAGCCGCAAGTGCGAGCACTGCTAGAGCCGAGATTAGTCCGAATCCGGGGGTGCCCTCGGGCTCGGGCTCAATGATGGGGTCGTTGGCATCACACACCCCGTTGTTATCGTAATCAGTGGGTGTAATGCCACTGTCGTACTGGTCAGTGCCGCATTCGTTCTCCTCAGCATCTGACCAGCCATCATTGTCGTCATCCAAATCGGTGTTGTCTCCGATTCCGTCGCCGTCGGTGTCGTCCCACTCGCTCGGGTCCATCGGCTTCGCATCATCCCCGTCTGCCACTCCGTCACCGTCGTCATCTGGGTCCTGGAGGTCGCAATCACCATCTCCATCGATGTCATCGGGAACGGAAGCTTCGTCCATAGGATTACTCCCACAATCCGCCTCTACCAAATCCAACCACCCGTCATTATCATCATCATCATCAGCGTTATCTCCAAATCCGTCTACGTCTGTGTCTATCCACTCATTTGCATCAGCGGGAAAAGCGTCGTCTTCTCCGTATCCGTCCCCGTCCATGTCATCATCTAAGCCATCGCATATACCATCCCCGTCCATGTCCTCTGGTGTGGAAACTGAATCTGCAGAATCACTGCCGCAGTCGCCCTCCGAAGAGTCCGACCAGCCATCTCCGTCGTCGTCGGAATCAGCGTTGTCACCAGTCCCATCTCCGTCGGTGTCCGCCCACTCCGATGAATCGCTCGGGAACGCATCATCCGCATCATTGACTCCATCGTTGTCTCCGTCGAAGTCCTGGAAGTCACAGGTGCCGTCACCATCAGAGTCCAACGGGATGGAATTTGCATCGCTCGGATCTGTGTTACAATCCGACTCATAGGTGTCGGTCCAGCCGTCATCATCATCATCGGAATCGAGGGAGTCGCAGACCATGTCGTTGTCGTAATCAGAGGGTATGGATGCACCATCTAGGGGGTCGGTGCCGCAGGCGGACTCATCAACGTCCGTCCAGGCGTCGTTGTCGTCGTCGAGGTCGGCGTTGTCACCTATACCGTCACTGTCGGTGTCATCCCACTCGTTGGGGTTTAACGGAAACGCGTCGTCGACATCATCTACACCGTCGTTGTCATCGTCTGGATCCTGATCGTTAGAAATCCCGTCACCGTCGAAGTCGTCGCCCTCAAGGGCGTCGCAGATGCCGTTGGAATCGGCATCAGCTGGAACATCGTTGCCATCTAGCGGGTCGGTGCCGCAATCGGTCTCATCGACATCGAGCCAGCCGTCGCCGTCATCATCCAAGTCAGCAGTAAGCACCACTGTCGAGGTGAACTGTATGTTGTCAAGGTAGATGGCTTCCGACCCGGAGTTCGATGAGAACTCAACCTCGAGATGGCCATTTCCAGCCGTTCCTATCGCCACAGTTATTGTCGTCCAAGTGCCCAGATATGAGGCGTATCCGGTATCGATATCGGTGCCGTAGGTGCTAAGGATCGAGATATCTGAGTTGGCGCCAATGAATGAGATATTGATGTAATCATAACTCGACGAACCACTCCACTCCCAACCGTCATCTTGGACGAACAGGTCGAAGGTTAGTATTTCCGCCGTGATATCATCGAGAGCCAGAGTGGTTATGCCATCGACGTCTGACATCTGGTAACCCTTCGTGCCTTCAGTGAAGTTGCCAACAGTTCCCGTGTAGTTGACCGTACCGAAGTAGTCTCCATCAGTCAGGCCAACACCGCCAGTCGAGGTGTAGTAGAGGGTGAATCCCATCTCAGAGCCAGTGGTCTGGTTATGCGCGACGTGAGATTCGTTGGCGTTGTTCCAGAGGTATCTATTGACTGACTCGCTACCGGTGTCGGTATACTTTATGCTCGCAGCGAATGGATCCTCAAAGGAGGTGTAGCCGACCACCGATTGAGAAGAGCAACCACTCACTACGGTGTCGGGCAAACCATCTCCATCGGTATCGGTGTCAGCACATGGGTTGTTCGGAAAATCATCGTCTACGTCATCAGTCCCGTCGCCGTCAGAATCGGTCGCTAGGACGGTGTATGGGACCGCTACCAGCAGCATTGCAGTCAGGATGGTTGTTAGGGTGGCGCGTCGGCTCATGGGGTACCATGTCCGCCCCGATTCAAAATACTCTCCCCCGTTAAGTCGGAATGAGGAGATTCTACACGCTTCCGCTAAACTCTTTGACTTGTTCTCGATGCAGGATACATGAGTGCTCGTGAGGCAGCATTGAGGATACAGGAAGCAGTCGACGAGTCGGGCAGGCACTACCGCGACAGTCTGCCTATGATAGCCAGCGAAAACATCCTCAGCCCGTTGGTACGCAAGGCCTGCGATTCGGATCTACACGGCAGGTATGCAGAAGGCCTGCCGGGTAAGCGGTACTACCAGGGGTGCGACGACTTCGACACCATTGAGGAGATTGGCATCGCTGCTGCTCAGCGTGTCTTTGACTGCAATTTTGCAAATATACAGTCGACCTCGGGAACTGTTTCCAACATCGCCGGACTGAAGGCCCTAGCCAAGCCCGGAGACACAATCACCGCAGTGTCCACTGCCGACGGCGGCCACATCTCACACGCACGTATGGGCGCAGTAGGTTTGCGGGGGTTGAATCTGGTTACGTACCCCTGGGTCGAGAGCCGCATGGAGCCAGACATTGACGCTGCAGCAGACCTGATTCGCGAGACCGAGCCAAACATTGCTCTGTTCGGTCAATCTGTATTCCTGTTCCCGACTCCCTTGGAAGAGCTGGCTGACGCCGCCCACGAGGTCGGTGCCAAGGTGATGTACGACGCTGCTCACGTCCTCGGGCTAATTGCGGGAGATCAGTTCCAGGACCCTCTGAGGGAAGGTGCTGACGTGATGACCGGGAGCAGCCACAAGACATTCCCTGGCCCACAGGGTGGCTTCCTACTTTCGAACTCTGACGACCCCAAGTTCCAGCGTCGCCTGAACAGCGCGATATTCCCCGGAGTCTGCTCTTCCTATCACCTCCATCACGTAGCTGGTAAAGCAGTGGCTCTAGCCGAGTTTGAGGAGTTCGGTGCCGACTACGCCAGAGACATCGTTGCCAACGCCAAGGCGCTTGGCGCTGCTCTAGCTGCCGAGGGTTTCGAGGTGATGGCCGAGGAGCGCGACTACACAGCCAGCCACCAGGTCCTGACTCGTCACGGAGAGGCCGATTCAGGAGCTGGTAGGGATGCAGCCGCACTGCTTGAGGAAGCCGGCATCATCACCAACATGAACATGCTTCCTGGGGACACCAAGGCGATGTCACCCAGCGGACTCAGATTGGGTGTCCCTGAACTGACTAGGGTAGGCATGAGGCCCGACGAGATGCAGGATGTGGCACGCTTCTTTGCTAGGGCACTGCTCTCCAACGAGAATCCAACCATTGTCCGCAGGGACGTTGCCGAGTTCAAGTCCGAGTTCCAGACAGTCCACTACTGCTTCGAGCCTGGGCCAGCATATCCTGGCCTCGCGTGAGCGTGCTCCTGAGGAGCACGCCTTCCGGACACTTTTTCGCCAGAGGCCGTCCAATAAGGCCCGTGCAGCCGAAGCGCAACGCCGCCCTCCTGCTCTCGATGCTGATGCTCAGCTCGGGATGTCTTGGGTTATTCGACGAGGAGAAGGAGCCGGTTGAGGAGGTCGACTGTGTCGCCGAGCCGTCTCACCCCGACTGCTTTGTCCCTGTCATCACTGAGGACGACTGCACAGCCCAGCAGGTGTTCACTGGTGATGCTTGCAGGATAATGCAGCAGCCGAGTTCTCTGACCTATGGGGAGAGCTCCATCCTTCTCATCGTCGGAGTCGAGATGCAGACCCTGACTCCGAGTTTCCTCGGCGACGGCCCACAGGACTGGTTCGTCAACCCTCGGCTTCCAGATGGTCTGTCTCTCGATGGAGATTCGGGGGTGATCGGAGGGACTCCTGAGGGGGCGGCTATCGAAATCCGCTACACCATCATCGGTACGAACGCGGTAGGCTCTGCGGTCACCACCATCGACATAACGGTGGTCGCCGCGGCTCCGAATTCCATCCAATATCTCTCAGATGTTCTACCGTGCACTCTGGGGGAGGAGTGCTCAATCGGCTCACCACTGCTGTTGGGTGGAACAGCAGACGAGTGGTCAACCAGCCCTCTACTTCCTGAAGGACTGGTGATTCTCGACGACGGTTCAATAACCGGCATAGCACGTGCTCTCGGAGACTCCAATCACACCGTTATCGCCTCAAACTCAGGCGGCTCCATTGAAACTTCAATTCGAATCATCACCCTACATGAAGAGCCCACGGCTCTTTCGTACCCCGGGCACCCATTCTACTGGACCATAGGTGTGTCAGTGCAAGTCATACCATCTTCTGAGGGAGGGCAGGTCACTAACTGGTCAATCGAACCCCCTCTTCCCGAAGGAGTAGTGCTGCACCAGTTCGATGGCTCTCTACGAGGAACTCCGATATCGGCGCACCCACTGAGGGAGTACGTAATCACTGCTCACAACACCGGTGGCTCACTCTCATCGACCATTCTCATCGACGTCAGAGACATCCCTGTAGAGGGCCTTGGGTACGAGCCCTATCAGTTCGACATTAGGCTGGGTGATGGCATCGGGCAGGTGATGCCGACCTGGCAGGGCGGCACTCCGGACATCTGGGAAGTAGACCCTCCATTGCCTTCCGGCTTCGTCTTCGACTACTATACTGGGCAGATTAGTGGCTCCGCAATCCTCCTACAGCCGTGGACCCACCACACTGTCTGGGCCAACAATTCCGGTGGCCCGGCCTCGACCCCGCTTCAGTTTCGGGTGACCAGTCTTCCTCCTGACGCGATCTCTTGGCCTGACATCGAATTCGCACTGAAGGCCAACGAGAGTATCGTAATACTAGCCACCAACGATGGCCCCGAGATTGAGACTTGGGAGGTCAGTCCGCCGTTGCCCTCTGGCCTTACTTTGCTTACCAACGGGACAATTTCGGGAACTCCCGACGAGCGTACCGGCTGGAGGCAGTACATCATCTGGGCCAACAACACCGGCGGGGTGGCCGGGCTGAGTCTGTGGATAGCCGTTCACGACCTCGAAGCCGACCAGTCAGACCTGCTGCGCGGCATGGGACAGACGAACTGGGGCGGCTGGCCTTCTCCGATACTGCCTATTGGCGAGTGGGCCTTCCCCATCGGCTTCACAGAGGAGGGCTATGGCTCTACGATTCCCGTGATATCCGCCAGCCACGTCGGTCGTGGCAGGATGCTCGGATACGGCCATGAGAGCTGGGTCGACGGCGCTGGCGTCATGGAGACCGAGTTCTCCCTGCGCGCCGTTGAATGGGTCTGCGGCCAGAACGCTGACGTGGGACTCGCCTACGGCGCGGGCTACGACGACTTCGAGGACGAACTGCAGGCAAAAGGTCACACGGTTCACCTCTCAGTGACTCCGGCGGACCTCTCGGGCATAGACTGCCTGCTCGACGAGTTCTGGAACGGCCATGACGATTCAGACAACCAGAATCTAGTCGACTTCATGCTCGCGGGGGGTGGTCTGATAATGGGTGGTCATGCTTGGTACTGGTCGTACTCCAACTCCGATGTAGCGCACAACTACCCGGGCAACAAGATTGCCAAGACGACCGGGCTGTTCGTCTCACCTGCCTGGGGCTACAACGATATCGACCTGTCTGATTTCCCGCACGAGCTAGCCCGTCCCCATGCGGCCATCGAGGCAATCAGAGCCGACAGGAACGACAATCAGACTCTCTCTACTGATGATGCTGCTATCGTCGACTCCACACTGTCCGTATGCACGGGGGTAGTGACCTTGGACTTCCATGACTTCTGGTCGCCTCTCAGGGAGACAGTCAACGCTACTGGTTGGACAGTAATCGAATATGGCACATTGTGGCAGAACATCGGTCATAACATGGGCGAGGATCCGGTAGCCGACACCTTGCTCAGAGTGGAGGCGGCACTGACACAGGGGCTACCAGCGCATGAACTCCCGGCGCATCCCAGCCATGTTGAGTTCCCCGGAGAGGTGCCATCCAATGCAACGAGGATATTACGGACTGTGACAATAGATGGCAATCAGAGCGGGCTTCCGAGTAATTTCGGATATGCCGGGGCCAGAGCGCATGTGAGGATGACCACCGGTTTGTATGCCGCTCCCGGAGAGGTCGTAACGGTCACACTTCCTAACCATACAGTCGATTCAGGGACCTATGTCTTAGTTGGTGCACACAGCGACAGTCTGTGGTCTAAAGACCAACTACACCGGCACCCGCAGATCGTCAGATGGTGGTATGTCGATCAGGAGACGATGGAGGTGGGGAATGCCTTCGGCGGACCAATCTACATCGCAATAGAGCCGGGCTCTACATTGGGCGACTTCCAAGTAAATATCTCAAACGCCGTGAAGGCCCCAATGTTTGTTCTTGGGGAGACGGGTGACTTTGAATGGATTTACTTTGAGAACGATAATCCAGCTCCGTGGGCGGAACTGATTTCTAATAATTTCATCATGACAGTGCCCAGCCATGAGATTCGAGATTTGACAAATCCTACGGAATTGATGGAGTGGTGGGACACGGCTCTAGAAATGGAGCATGAACTGTATGGTTTTGAGCCATGGCCAAGAGTGGAGAGAGCAGTCTTCGATGCACAGATATCTGCTGGCTGGATGCACTCAGGGTACCCATTCATGGCACACGACCTCAGTGTGGCAGGTGTGGTCAACGTATCTTACATGAGAGAAAACGGTGACTGGGGGATGTTCCATGAACTCGGCCACAACCATCAGTGGATGCCATCCACACTCCCTGGCACTACTGAGACGGGATGCAACTTCGCCAGCGTCTACTTGATGGAAGATTTAGTCGGAGTAGAAGGACACAGTGCCGTTGACCCAGAGCAGAGGGCAGCGAGGATGGAATCGTACTTCGAGGATGGCTCCAACATCTCCAATTGGTCCGTTTGGATAGCACTCGACACCTATCTGATCATCAAGGAGGAGTGGGGGTGGGGGCCGATTACAGAGGCTCTCAGCGTCTACTATACTCTTCCTGCAGCAGAGGTCCCGACCAACGGCAACGAGGAGTTCAACGCATGGGTTTTGCATCTCTCAAATGCTACTGGATACAACCTCGCCCCCTATCACGCTGCGTGGGGTTTCCCTCTGACGCAAGCTACCTATGACGCACTTGAGCACTTGCCGGTATGGGTCGACGACCCCCTGCGCGGCGACTATTACGTCTACGACGCAATACTTCGCAATCTGACCACGATCAATGTCACCAGCAGCACTGCAGATGTCACATGGGACGTCTACGACAATGGCACCAATAATACTCTCACCGTTTACTACGGGCAGACCGACATGGGCAACAATTCTCAACTCTGGCCATACAGCGTCAGCGCCGGTACACCTCAGGTGGGCCCTGGTTCTGCCGGTATCAGTTTAGCGGACGACACTACCTACTACGTTCGCATCATGGCATCTAACGAAGAGGGCGATGTATGGTTTGGTCCGATTTCGGTGACACCTAACTGAGTCTATTCAGTAGGGCCTCGAAGGAGATATTGGGTATGTGCTTCTGGTGCCAGGCCGCCAAAGGTATCCAGATGAGAGTGTTGGCGATGGTCGCAGCGAAGGCTGGAACGAGCTCCAGTCTAGGCTCCCCCTGCATCGCCGATGCCACAGCACCCAACACGGCGAAATGAGCGACGTAGATTGTCAGCGTGATTCGGCCAGCGGACTCAAGAGACGCCAGACGGTCACCTCCACCCGGCTCGCCACCACTCGCCTCCGAGCCCTCAAGCGCCCTGTGGGCGATTAGCACGAAGGTTCCGGAAACGACGAGGAAGGCGGTGCTCGCTGGGAAGAAGGTCAGGACTGCCTCGCCCTCGGTCAGAGCCCAAGGGATCTCCTCAAACGCTGCGATGGCCGCCGTGACAGTGGTAGCAGCGAGTCCGAGGACGATGCCACGCTCTCTCGCAGCCGGATTATCAGCAAGGTCGTAGATTAAGGAGCCCAGAAGCACGAAACCCAGCCACGGTACCGCAGGATATGTGCCGTTCCATAGCAGCCTAGCAAGCCATTCTGAAACTCCTTCAGAACCAACCCGTTCCCACCATGACCAGTCCGGTCCAGAGATGTCTCCGAGAGCCAATGGTGTTGCCATCATCACCAGCATCAGTAATGCGCGAGAGCGCATAGAGAGCCGAATTAGGACAGGTGCCAGCAGGGCACCTATTGCGAGCAGTGTCAGGACACCTGGGGTCTGCCACTCAAAGCGACCCCCTCGGTCGGCGCTGAGTAGAAGGTTGACCAGCAGCTGACATAGACTCAGCAACAAGATTCTGGGAGCCAGCCAACGCAACCATATCCCGGCGTTGTGGGCAGGGTCAGCGGCTCTGCGAATCGCACTCATGTGGATGCCCCAACCAGATATGGCGACGAACATCGGCGCGGCCATCCCTCCGAAGGCGGCTGCGACGAAGGCAGCAGGGTGACCAACACTGATTCCTTCGGGTGGGATAATGGCCGCCGTGTGGACTTCGACCATGCACAGTACGGCTATGGCTCTCATTCGATCTATGTGCCCCAGTCTCAATCAAACACCTCCTCGATTCGCGATTCGGGCCTGACTTCTTCATCGGATAGGGTAATCGACCCAAGCAACCCCTCTATCGTACCCCTGTCTACTTCATCGCGGTGGTACAGAACCATCCACGGCTCACCCTCCTCTAGGCGATCTCCTACTTGCACCTCGAGTATTGCCCCCACAGAGTGGTCTACGGAGTCACCCAATCTGGCTCGCCCGGCACCTAATCCCAAGCAGACCCTAGCTATCGCCATGGCGTCGATATCCTCGACCCAGCCCGTGTTACCCACTGACAGTTCAGTAGTGTTTAGATCCGGGTCCATAAGACCAAGTCCGCGCATCAGCGTTGCGTCGCTTTCGAATATCGAAGTATCACCTCCTTGGGCCTTGACCATCTCGCGGAAACGCTCGAAGGCAGAACCGTCTTGCAGGCTGTCGTGAATCATCACTGCACCGGTCTGGGCGTCTTCGGCCATTCCGGTGGCATGCAGCAGAAGGCCTCCTTGCACGCAGACTAGCTCCTCGAGGTCATCGGGGCCGCTTCCGCACAACGTCTCGACACTCTCGAGGACTTCCAGCGAGTTGCCGATGGCACAGCCCACTGGGTAATCCATCGAAGTGAGCACCGCTGTGGTGTGAATGCCCATGCCGTTGGCAGCATTGACCATCGAGCGCGCCAACTCCACAGCCCGCTCGCGCTCAACCATGAAGGCGGCGCGACCGAACTTGACATCTAGTACCAGCGCCGAAAGCCCCTCTGCCGCCTTCTTGGATACAATGGAGGAGGTAATCAGGGGAATCGATGCGACTGTTCCGGTCACATCTCGAAGCGCATACATCCGGCGGTCGGCCGGGACCAGAGCATCACTCTGTCCGACCATCGCAACACCGATGCTCTCGACCTGTTGGCGAATGCCTTCAGCATCCATCTTGACCTTGAGTCCAGGAATGCTCTCCAACTTGTCCAGCGTTCCTCCGGTGTGACCGAGCCCCCGCCCCGAGATCATCGGCACCAACAGTCCGCATGCGGCCAGAGCGGGGGCGAGCACGAGCGACACCTTGTCGCCAACCCCTCCGGTCGAGTGCTTGTCGACTATCAACCCAGAAATCTCAGAGCCCCATTCAAGGACATCACCCGAGTCCCTCATCTCCTTGGTGAGGGCGATTGTCTCGGGTTCCGTGAGTCCCTCGTCGCAGACTCCGCGCAGCCAATCAGTCAACTCGTCATCAGAGAGTGAGCCGTCAACGACGCCTTGAATGAGGTCACGGATTGCCTCGGACATCACTCCTCCTCTCCGAGCTCGGCCCTCACCTCTTCGATTGTATGGCCCTGGTCGAGCATCCACTGGACCTCGTCTCGCGTGGCAGATTCGAATCCGAAACCATCCATTCGGATGGACCCGTGCGAGCCGTCGTCGCGCCCCTCGGTGCGAGCACGAGCATCCTCTGCTCCCTCGTCGAAACTGGTTCCCTTGAGAATCGCCATATGGGCATCAGGGTCATCGAACCTGTAACCGGAGTCATCGACCAGAACCTCGCCGGTACCTTTGCGAGGTTGCAAGAACATTGAGGCACCGGCTAATGCCAGTGATATCGTAGATATCACCATCAGCCAGAACAGAAACGTCGCGCCCGGTCGCGACAGAGGATCATCTCTGATGTTCAGGATGCCCCCGCTCGGTCCATCTTCCTCTTCAGAGCCGTTCCCTTCTCCCTCGCTACCGCCTTCTCCATCGCCTTCTCCGCCGACATCCACGATGGTCTGACAGCCATGCTGCTCTCCGTCGGGAACGCCGTTCTCATCTACGTCCCCTGAAATCATGGCGAAAGAGGGAGAACGAAGCACACTTTGGGCGAAGGCCGACTCCTCGCCGTCGGGTATACAGTCACCATCAGTGTCGTTAGAGAGAGGGTTGCCGTTGAGCTGGAATTCCTCGAGGTTGTTCAGGCCGTCCTCATCAGGGTCGAGCGACTGCTCGCTGAGAGCGGTCCCTAGTACAGCCGCCGAGTGCCTGTTGAGTCCGAATTGTGCTTCCCACACGTCCGGCATCAAATCGCCGTCTGAGTCAGTTGTCGAATCGAGTCGCCCCCAGTCCTCCTCAAAGGAGGAGAGATACTCTGCAGCAAGACCGTCATGGTGGATGAGCACACCCATCTCCCGATTGCGTAGGGCTGCGCTTGAGCCCCAGTTCATGCTTCCCACTAGGACACTCTCGCCATCGATTATCGCACCCTTGTTATGCAGTTTGACGATACTGTTGGAGTACGCCATCAGCCGCGCCGTCGTATCAAGCCCTTCGGTGGCGTTCCAATCGGTGTTGAACATGTGGATAGTATCTCGAATCTCCTCATCCCACTCGGCGTAGTAGCCGTTCAGCATCAGCCGGATGCTTACCCCACGTAGCGCAGCATCGTGCAACGCTGCTATGATTGGATTATCTCCGAAGCCCCAGTACCAGTCGAGGTCGAGATACTGCACTGATAGCTCAATCGAAGTCTCTGCTGAACCGAGCATACCGACTATGCCATCGATGCAGTCGTCGGGACAGGTCATCAGCTGGACCTCAAAGGGCCCTTGATGAGTAGGAGTAGGAGTCACGGTACCATCGTGGCTGGCCTCGTCTAGGGTCCAGTCAAACGTAGGGGAGTGCCGGGAAGAGTGAGGTGAAATGTGCAGGTGCTGGGGATTCTCATCCCAAGCCATTCTGGAGAGTACTAGCTGGGCGGCGGTCTCCGAATTCAAGATTACCGACCACTCCCGATTGCCAACTCCATCGGGAGGGACACTGGTATCCTTCCAGTTGCCCGACGAGATCCAGACACTCTCGGCATCCCTCACCGCCACCTTACTGTGGATATACGTGTAGGGTGAGCTAATCAGCGTCGGGTCCTCCATCCAGAGGACATTGCCTCCAGCATCGTGCAGAGCCTGTGCATGCCCTCTCTGGTTGTTCACTGTGCTACTGCCGTCGAGAATGCCCTCCTCGAGCAGCAGCGTGACCTCGACACCCCTGCCAATGGCATCCAGAAGGGCGTGAGTCAAATCTGGACTCATGAACTGGTATACATGCAGGTGTATCGAGTCCTCGGCTTCGGCAATCCACTGTATGAGATCGTTGAACGCCGAGTCCGGGCCGATCGAGGCAGACGCAGTCGAATCAGTCTCGGTCGTGAAGTGCCCGCCGTCGCAGAACGTCGATGCGCCGATGCGTATCCACCTCTGCTCCCAGTCAGCTCCCGAGTCGGTGTCGGGGTAGTCACCGCATCCGGAGCCTCGCATCAGAATGAGTCCGGGCGAACCATCTCCTGGGACCGATACGGCCCCGCCTTGCCATCCGTCAATATCAGCAATCCCTCCACCGAAGGCGATGGCATCGACTACCGTTCCATCAGGCGCCTTCAGTTGCAGCGCGCTACCTGAGTCGACCAGCCAGGGCATATTGTTCAGGACGACGTTTCCGTCCAGTGCTGCTATGCCTCCGTCCGCTAGGAGGTTGGCCGGATTCTCCGTCAGCACCACCGACGCGCCGGCGCCGATGGTCAGGTCATTGACCATGGAAATCCAAGGGTCAGTTGAGCGTATGCGCTCGATGGTCCATCCGGCCAGACTGATCGCGGTTTCACCCGTGTTGGTAATCTCAAACCAGTCATTGTCTCGATCCGGGACTTCTGCAGGCATGATACGAGTGAACTTCAGGCTGTATTCGCCGTCCCACTCGGTCGGCTCGACGGGAGGGTCCCACAGCCACAGCATGTTGTTGTCGTGCTTACCTGTGTCTTCAGCCACCAGAACTCTGCCATCGTCTAGGACGGCGAGGTTGTCCGGTCCAGCCATATTGTTCACATCGCATTCTCCCGAAGAATAGGGCCCTCCAGCAATCACTGGCTCGATTCTACTTACTCCCCACCCATCTTCCACTGGCATCCTATATACGACACCGCAACGGTTCTCTGAGAGCCCGATGTCGCCCTCGCCATCGCTCATGTCGTAGCGCACGTCAGACATTGCTAGGTACAGATAACCCGGTGCCTCCGGGTTGAACACAACTCCCTCCATCTTGTTCCACTCATCAGTTCCTCCGATGGCCCCGGCCGCCTTTCGAGACTCTAGGAAGGCGACCCTATCATCGACAGTCGATTCTATCTCGCCATCCCCATCCAAGTCCTCATTCAATCGTTCTTCGGCCCATGCGTTGATCTCCTCTTCAGTGATGTATGAGTTCTCGCCTGCGACATAGTCAGAGGTTGTGATTCCGTCGTACTCATCTACCCAACCCCCGACTACTGAATTGCTCGAGGATGCCATCTCAACCCAATCAACATCGAACCCTGTGGTAGAAGGGTCGCTACCGGAGTCCTGTGTTACCTTGGCTGCGTAGAGAGTACCTGCACTGAGGTCGCCGGCTGTGTCAGCGATGAATTTGAACAGTACTGTGCCGTACTCGTCGTCTGTCAAGTAGACAGTCCTCTCATCCGGCATCACCTGAGCATTCTCGTGAGAAAACCTCCCCATCGCCATGTGCTTGTTGAAAATGGGCGATGCGGTTGCAGCGTTCTCAATCTCCACTATCCATCCGTAGTCGTAGGGATTAGGGTAGTATCCGAGGTAATCCGCCAGTTCCTGCTGGTTGTAGTGGTAGTTGTAACTAGGGTTGTTCCAGTTCTCTGTGTCTGCGAAGTAAAGCTCCTCGGAAAGCAAAGGAGTTCCCCAGGGGCTCATCGAGCCGAAGCAGAGCACCCATCCACCATTCATTCCGCTGAGATCCTGCATCATCCCACCTTGGACTTCCCATTGGCCAGTATCATCGTCCCATTCTATCAGGAGTTGACTGACTCCCGCAGGACGACTCTCCCAAGTTGTGTACAGGTACCCCCTGGTGCCTTGCTGGTTTAGCGGCACGAATGCATTGAAGTCCGGCTTTTCACTGGTAAACAACAGCTCTCCGTCATCAGCAGCGTAGATGCCACCGGCTACCCCTCCTTCAGAAAGTTGATCCCCACTCTGCAACAGTACCTGATAGTCTCCGATGGATACTCTGATGCCGTGCCAGATGTCCCACTCACTGCTCGATATGCTAAGTTCAGGCACTACTTCGGGGAGGTTGTTCCAATCAACTCCGTTGACAACTCCAACCGTCGCCTTGTAGTTGGCGTCGTCTGGATGCATTGCGTTGACAAACAGATTGCCTAAGGAGTTGATGTGGAGGCCAGTCACCTCGGCTTCACTCGGCATCGCCATGACGCGAGTAAGGTCAGCAGGGGTCGATCCCACCTCTCCTCCACCGCCCCCCGTAGTCTCAGAGTTCTCGGCTCCCGGAGTGTTCTCCTCAGAGTCTATCCAGTCCATATTCGGATCTGAGGGATTAGGTATCTTCGAGACTCCGTTGGAGGCCTCGCCTGAGGTCGCAGTATGAACCACAGTACCTCCGGCGTCCTTGAGATACAGGGTCTCGCCGGCATTGTTCAGGCGCAAGGTGCCAATCTCGTTCTCGGCGATGATGGCATACGAGCCAGCCGTCAAGACATAGGGAGTAGCGAGCTGGTCGAAGTCAACCCAAGTTCCTGCGTCGATTGGGTGCACCCAGCCCCCGATGTCCTCAAGGAACCAGTTTTCAAGACTGACTCCAATCGATCCGGAGTTGTGCAGTTCGACCCATTCGCCATCCGGAAATACTCCCTGATCGGAGCCGTCAGCATTTGTCATCATCTCGTTGATGCACACTACCGAGCAATTTGTGGAGCGATCGGAGGCGCTTCTGGCAGGTGTTGATTCGCTAAGCCCATCAATCAAGACCGGCGACAGTGACATCAGTACTAGAATAGCCAATGAGAGGCCCGCTGCACTACGTCGAGACCGACCACTCATGGGGAGATGCTGCCCGCCGACATGGGTTCAACCCTTCGTGCACGCGGGCCCGCAGCCGGCAAAGCCGGCTGTTCACCCTACTCTTCGTCGTCCTTGGAGTCACTGACCCCACTGACTCCGTATGTCAGAAGTCCTATTCCAGCGACATAGAACAGTGCTATGGCATAGGTCACGTAGGAGAGAGGCGCCCCGGCGTCCCCGCCGAAGTTAGTCCATCCCATAGGGCCTAGGTTGTCGCTCACGCTTCCACGGAAAGACTCAGCACCATCATCAGGGATATCACTGAACACATGAATCTCGAAAACTGGCACGACATCTGTAGAACCGAAGCCGAAGTCCGGGTTCATTGAACCCGGGCCTCGCAAATCTAGGTAGAATTTTGCTTCGACCTTTCCGTACATTATTGCATTAGTGATAGGCTCGACTTTCATGTCGATGTTGGCCCCAAAGTAAATTGGAAGTGCACCTGGTATCGCATCGACAAAGGTATCTGAGCCAATCAATTTACCCTGAATCTGATTTTGGGCAGGATCCAGAACTATTGAGTGATCGGTCATTGCAATTCCCTTGTATGTCGTCTCTTCTCCAACAACTGAGTGACCGATGGAATAGCCAATCAGATTGTAGTCGAACGAAGCATCTGCATCCGCAATAGACCCAGCTGTCCCAGCAACTACCGTCTCCGGGTTGCCAACATGGTCTGACAGCAGACCTAATGCAGCATCCTCTCGATGAGGGGCGCGCCATGGTAAGTGCTCTGTCATCCCGTAGGTTTGGTTAGCTTCGCATGGTAGTTCGTAGCCTATGAATTCGCCATCCGCATCATAATCGTAGTCGCATGCCCCATCGCCATCGGAGTTGATGTAACCCTGAGATAGCCTCTGGCCGATATTATCTCCTGAGATGCTCATCTGGTACACCGATCTGTCACCAGTGCTTATGCCATCAGAACCGTAGTATGTTTCATTGGTCTCTAGGCTCACCCATGGGAAGAAACCGAAGTATGTGTTGACGGCATCGTTCCAACCATACAGCCAGTTGTTCACGGGCTGTGTGGTGAATTCCTCGTTCCCCGTCACGAAGTTCAGCAGCACCGGCATCACGGTGTCGAAGTAGAAATTGTAGACCCAGTCTCTCAAGGCGTGTGCAGCGTCATCGGAGATTCCGTATAGTGCGCCCACGTAAGCATCATCCCAAACGTGCTGATTCCCTTCCCAATCAGGCAGCGACATCCCAGATAGTTCACCATACATGAACGCCGCTGGGAAAGATGACTTGAGGCCGATGACAGGATCAGTGAGTATGAAGCTCGACTTCTCCGCACTAAGGTCTGCCATACCAGCGAACTGTTCTCGGTTGAGTCCAATCGGAATGTACTCTCCGGTCAAGGGGTCCGCGCTTCCGAAGGCGGCATGCCACCATTGCTCGGAGTTTATTGTGCCCTCGCCACCCATCAGAATCTGTTCGAAATCCCTAGGGGCCCCGGTGACTCCGAGTCCGACCCACGGTTCGACATAATCCGCGAGGGTTGATATGGTCAGCAGACCCAGATTGTAGGTTACCATGGCGTCATAGTAGTTGCCTGACTGAAGTGGAAGCAACAAACCGACGACCATCCCTGGGAGTGGAATGCCACTTATCTCAAAGGACCCCATCATCCCCACATTGGGGTCGAAAAGCAGGTTATCCAAGGTCTCAGGGGTGGTAATATCGATGCCACTGACTTCGTGGAAACGCTCTCGTAGTTGAGGGGTCTGATTGTTTATTTCAGCACCACCGCCGTTTGCGGCAAAAGTCGTCCCAGCAAGTGCGTAAACGGCCCAGTCCATGTGCGTGAGGACTGCCGGGTCGGTGCTACCGTAACCGAATAGTGCAGCCCGTGCAGGAGTAGATATCTCGCTAGGCTCCCCCATTCCCGCTACAAGCACGGGCCCCAAGTCGCAGGTTATAGCGATACAAATCCCCGTGGAAGGATCCACAGCATCGTAGAGAATGCTCTGAGCCGATGCCGCGAAGTCAGGATTCGCATCACTGGCTCCGCTCTGCGCGAGCCAATTGTCGTATGCCCCTCTGAGCACGACCGCAGGTGCCATGGCGTCAGCAGTCGCCTCATCGTACCCAGCTTGCTGAAGTGCCGCCGATGCCCCGGGTACCATCAGGTCAATTTCCTCGGATGCCCAGATGCTGGGAGCTCTGTTTGCTAGGTCGAACTCCACCATGCCGGATGCGAACATTGCCTTGGCAAAGGTCTCGCCATAGAATATGCCACCAGTGGCACCACCCATTCCACCAATCCTTTGGGTGTTCCAAAGTATGTTCACATTGGTGATGTTGGTGTCGCCGGAGGCCGATTCGTGTGCAGTTCCACCCTCGTCAGTCCATGTGCAGTTCTCGCACCACTCGAAGACATCGTATTCTGAGTAAGTCATCGAACCGCCCTCAGAATCGAACTCTAAGATTTCACGAGTCGTCGTGACCTCATAGATGAACGGCCCCATCATAGTGAACGCATCAGCCGGATTGTCTGATTCTAGAGCGGATTGGTCGGTTAACGAGTTGGCGAAGTATACACGCTCTGCAGTAGATACGTGCCATTCCTCATCGAAGTCGGATTGTTCATCGTATGACTCAGCAATTTGGTCCGCGACTGCCCCTTCTATCAGGCCGTCTACGAAACCAGTCGCTGCCATTCCTATGTTTACCATTAGGAGCATAGCCCCTATCGCGATTGCCATTTTGTTTCGTTCCATAGTATGCACTCTCTACGTGCGCACACAAGGGTATGTGAGATAAGCGTTGCACTCAAGATTCAATCGTTTAAAATGCGTTACTAGGGCTCAAATGAAGCCAAATCCGTCGAATTCGCGCGCGAATGTGTACATCATTATTGGGACTAGGATAATCCCCATTGCGTGGCTGCGTCGGATTCCAATACGTGGCGGCATCAGCCCCATCGCGGTGCCGATGATTAGGACTCCCAAACCTATCCATCCAGTTGATAGCCAGACGAGTATAGAGATGAATCCTGTGACCGTGAAAACAACTGTGCGTAGGGGCACGATTTCGTGCATCTTCAGCATCCCTTTGCCGACCTTGATCATTACTGGAACCGCGAACAGTCCGGAAGCAATCGTGATGCCCAAAAGCCTGATGAAATCTGCCGGAGGATCGACGGCGTTCCACATATCGATTGGATACATCATGTTGAGGGCGAGGGCGGCCCCTGAGCGCGGCCTGCCTACCATGTAAAGGAAGCCGAGAACCATCACCGTGACCGCGGTGTTGACTGAGGACAAAACGGCGATGACCTCGAGGTCCTGTTGCTGACTCTGAGCCCCCAAGTCGAGATCGGGACTGACTCCAGCTTCGGTTAGCACTCCCTCAAAAATCTCCCTCTCCTCGTCCGAGAGTTCGTCGAGATCGCCGATGTCGAGGGGCGATGCCTTCGGCGCGGAACCCGGTTGAATCCCGTGCTCAAAGTCGGCCGGGATGTAGTCCGGGTCCGTCAGCCTGCCCCACAGATTGCGCATGCTCATGACGACAACTGTGGCTTGGGCGGCAGTCATCCCCGGCAGAATAGCCATGACTGAGGAGACGACGGCGGACAGGAAAGTAGGGATTGCGAGGGGCTTCATCGGAGGCATTTCCCAGTTGGCCTCCTGAGGGGGAATCTCAGAGGTCGTAACATAGATGTCAATCAGGTTGGCAATCCCGAACAATCCGGCCAGACCTGGGAATAGCAGTGTGGCCGAGGGCATCCCTATCGGAGACCGTCCAGGCAACTCGAAAACAGCCCATCCGTAGAATCCTGTTAGGAGGAAGAAGGACGTCGCAGCGAGCATCCCTGCGGTCCTTGAGCTGCTGCCGAGCCTTAGGTCGAAATTCTCCCATCTGCGGTGGATGTTGAACTTCCCCACAGGGATGTTAAACTCAATCTTGCGAGGCAGCCGGAAGACCAACTTACTGGTCAACCGCTGGCACCACTCGGGCCATGCGAGGCGAGTCGTCTCGGTCATGATGAGGAATATCGAGATAATCAGAAGCAGCCAAGGCAGGACGTCGCGGCTGGACTCGTAGAGGCCCAGCCCCGGATCCTCTCCGAAAAGCAGTCTCGCCACTATCAGCAGAGGTATCGACATCAGCATTCCCATCTGCGAGCCGCGCGCAGAGTAAGCCACTCCCTGCGCGGCTTGACCCGAGATCAGCATACGGTGTCCGGGCAGCAGGGCGAGAGCCATGTTGTCGTCTGGTGCACCAATCAGAGCGCTAGGGATGTAGTTCAGGAATGTGTGCACGGTGCCGCAGGCGACGATTATGCCTGCAACCGCGTCCAGAGGAATCCCGATGGCGACTGCCACCGGTGAGAGACTCAGTGCTATCAGTGCGACGTTGTTGACGTGGAATCCGGGAATCAGCCCGGTCAGGCAACCCAGCATGATGCCGAACAAGTAGGAGGCAATCAGCCATCCAAAGTCGAGCACCACTGGGTCCATTGAATCACCTCAGCGGATGTCGATGCAGAATTGTGCGGAGTTACCAATAGAGTCCTCGGTCATGGTCAGACGCCCCATCCATTCGATAGGCTCACCAATCTGCTCCTGCTGACTGGCTTCAGTGCCGTCACCGAGCAGGCAGACCCTCTCTTCAGAGCCGGAACGTGAAATCCATTGGTCGCCTTCCTCGCCCATCACCGCCTCGCCGGTTATCTGCACTAGTTTACCGATGTCCCACTTCCATGAGTTGTAGCCATCACCCCAATTGAGCACCGATGGGGCAGGAGCCTCACCGAGCAGCCAGGAGCGTGCTTCGAGGAACAACCTACCCTCTGCCTCAGACCAAAGCACCGTCGCGTTGAACCGAATTGCCTGATCTGCCTCAATCCACTCCGCGTGCTCGCCCACGAACTCTATCCTGAGCTTGGTGTCTCTGTCGTAGTAGCCGGGTCCGTCACCGACGTACCCCTTGTCATAGTCCGGTGAGATCGGATCGGTAATCCAGCCTTCAAACTGGTAGCTATTGCCGACATAGGTGAATGGGTCTTCGACGACTTGCTTCATTGTCATGATATCGTCGCCGAACTGGCCTGCAGGGTGCTGCAGCGCCTCGATGTAGCCCCTGTCTAGGCAGACCTCGGCCTCGTCGGTCGACCATGCAAGCCTGCCGCCCCAGTCTCCCGTCTGTCCGACTATGTCGCTCGCCAAATCCTCCGGAGATGGCAGCATGCAAAGCCGGTCCGTGGGCGCATCGCCCTCGATCCACCATTCGTCACCATCGCTAGCCACAGTTCCGTCTATGACCACCAGTTTGCCGACCTCGTAGGTCATGGTGTACGGCTCAATTTCCCAGTTGAGGTAGAGTGTCTCGCCTTGGGACAGTACCTCAATCTCGGTGGCCTGCACCAGTAGCCTCCATCGGTAGGAGCGCTCGTCGAACTGTAGCCAACCGTTCACGACGACGTGGCTGCCGGCCTCGACCCACTCCATGACGCGACCCTCGACCTGCATGTACAGCAGGTGGTCTGCGCCACCGTAGACTTGGTTATCCATCACATATAGCGAGTGGTATGTCACATCTGGAGCGAGGGACTCGCTGAGCCAGCCGTCTAGGGTAATCGACTGATTGGCATAGGCCCGCGGGTCCTGTCCGACCTCGACCAGCTTGGTTTCGGTGAACTCTATTGTCTGATCTCTAGCGATGATAGCGCCGTAGCCATTGGACTGCAACCATATTCTTCCATTCCACTCTGATACCTCGCCCTCGACAGTGACCACGGTTCCAATCGGAGGTATATCGTTGGTCCAGTCAACGTTCCAGCGAACCTTCGCCACTGAATGCCCACCAATCTCTTGGACCTGCAGGTCTATCCTGTCTGCTCCCTCTCCGTAAGGGTCGCGTATGTAACTTGTCAGCACGCCCTCAATCTTCACGGTCTCACGGGGGTAGTTCCGTATCTCATCTATCTCTATCATATCCGGCTCCCTTATCACGGCGTAGAAGTTCATCGCCGAGACAAGCAGAAGCTATGTGAAAAACATCACCCAAAGTTTCGCCATGGACCCTCACGGGAGGGCTCTATGCTTCAAGGTTGAGAGCGCCCGATGGCGATTCGCATCCCGCGGCGCGAAGACAAGGTTCATTTCACAAAGCACTGCGAGAGATGCAGGGACCCGTAGCTCAGTTGGTCAGAGCGCTCGGCTCATAACCGAGTGGCCATCGGTTCAAATCCGGTCGGGTCCACCACTCAAATGGTACGACGCTGCAATAGCCATTTCAGGGTCCAGTTGGTGCGAAGCCTCAAATACAGTCCGAGAGGGCCTTATAGACAATGACGAAGGCTCGTTCGGTCAGACCCGCCCTGATGATTCTAGCTGTGTATTTTCTCAGTACCTGGGCAGGGGCGGCTGCGGTTCAGGCCCAAGGGCCTGTCCCAGACATCACACTGAGCTGCCAGCAACCGCAGCCAATTGACGTCTATCCAGGGGCAACTAGAATCACCATCATAGATTGCACTCTGGAGAACCCGACCATCCATCAGGAGAAGGTCAACGTGCAGATTCAGTCCGGCTCCCTTGCCGCTGCCGGTCCTGCCTCGATGACCGTCGGTGCCCAGTCTGATGTCTCCTTCCAGGTTGTGGCTAGGGCCGAACTCAGGATGCCTGAGGGTTCCCAGATCATCAGCATCACCGCTGAGGTCGTTCAGGCCGATGGAATCACTTGGGTTGGGACTCCGACCACCTACAAGGTGTTGGCAGTCATTAGGCAGTTCAGCCGTCTAAGGGTGGCCTCCGAGGTCGCTTTCCTACAGCTCAGGCCGAAAGTCGACTACATGATTGTGTTCGATGTCTACAATGACGGCAATGCGATGGACAGGTTCAACGTCGGTGTCGATAATTACGACGAACTGAATGACGAGGGCTTCCAACTCAGTATTCCCTTAGTCTCGGTTGAGATAGAATCGATGGCTCCAGCCGAGAAGATCAGGGTACAGATGAGGACCCCTAAGAATCAGGGTTGGACTGACAAGTATTTCTCTTTGCAGTTCAAAGCCACTTCTGAATACTCGGTCAGAACCGAAGGTATTCCGAATTATCAGGTGCAGACCATGACGATATACATCAGAGGAGTATACCTACCCGGGTTTGAGTTAATGGGGACCATGATGATCACGACACTTGCTGCTGCCGCTATTGCTGGCAGGTATCGGGACGATGAGGACGATGATTCGGATGAGCCAAGAGTCCTCGATGCACGTCTGTTCTGAACCGCCGCCACTACGAGCGACTTGTCGTCAACGGGTTGATAACCGACACACATGACGTGTGTACCGTCTTGAGGTGCTTCAATGAGTAACGGCGGTTTACTGCAGAAGGCCATTGAACAGCAGGCTGCTGATGATGTGGATGGGCCTATCACTGTTATCGCAGAGAATATCTCAGAAGAAGAAGTACCGATTTCGAAGGTAATCACAACATTGTTCGTAGGAGCATTGCTTCCTATGATTGTACTAATGTGGTTTGGGATTTATTTGGATTTCATTTCTCTAAATCTGCTTTATCCAATTGTATTCATCGCCTCAATAATCATAGTTTGGCGGTATCTCAGAATTGGTCTTCCAGCCTCTTTAGGGGGGGCCGGAATGCACCCGATTAGGGCTATCGTGGTGGCAGGGGGATATCTAGTGATGATTTTGATTCCGTTGATTCTAGGGAACATCCTTGTTGGCGAGATGTCGCTGGGCGAGGTTGAGTTCAGTGATGACGGTTCGTCCATGGAGATAAAAATCCGCCAGAATAGTGGGTCCTCCGATCCAGTCGACGCTCTGGTTTCGATTGGCGATTGGTCTAGCATGGAATCTCTCGCGATAGACAAAGAAGATGGCTTCGGAGACTATGGAGGCATCACGATAACTGTCTCTGAATTTTACCAATCCAATGCGTTGCCATCGAATCCATACACGTTGACAGTAACTGTCGACGACCTAGTGATGTCTACAACCATTGATTCCGCAAAACTTTCTCGCACAATCACAGATGTTCAAAGCTCAACTGCTGCAGCATTCAGCACTGATTCGGACGATTGTGGGACTAAGGACAGTTGCGTAGTCGGAGTAGTGTTGACCGCATGGGCAGGTTTGGACACTCTTGGTGACAACCCTCCTTCGCCAATGGCATTGGCAGAGTATGCCCTCCAAGCTACAATGTACTACGGAGGAAGTAGTAGCAGAAGTGTAGCAATCTCATATCCTCCAGTTACTGTCATCGACACAATAGCAACCTGGGATTCGGAGGGAGGTAAATATGGAGGAGGATCGACAATTGTGGGGGATTTCGGTTCGGAGTTGACTCTCGAAGGTTCAGTGTCAGATGTAATGCTCAATGCCAAGTACATACCAATCGCAGATTGGGAGGAGAACAATTACGGGTGCTATAGTTTTGAGGTCAGTATAACACAAGATGAACCTTGGGCATCCGCTGGTTCAGTAGTCATGCATACTTCATTCTACGAATACGCAGAAGAGGGAGCCGGCGGCGACAATCCAAACAATACCGATGAGTCTTGGACTAAGGTAACAAGTTGCGATGACTAAATCTCGTCTTGTGAGTAACTGGAATTCTCTTCCTCGACTATTGCGTCTGATTCACCTCTCCTCAACATAGTGATACCGGCGATTATGGCCCCTACAATGATAGCTGCCAGCAGAGGTAGTATCGGTAGAGAATCGTCTTCGACCGGTTCTGCCCAAGTCGCTACCCCTGTACTCATGTTTCCGCCCCCGAAGGCGCTGTCATCTACCAGTTGTGTAGGCGTCAAGATGCGGCAGGAAAGGGTAGCGTCGCCGACCTCACTGTTACGCCATCCGAAGGACACCTCAACGGACTCCCCTGCATCAATCCGAGCCCCTTGGTAACCACCGATGTTTGCCTCCACCCCAGTCTCCGCCACATCGCAGGTGAAGTACAGTAGGGCAGGGGCTGTGCCTCTGTTCGCTAGCCGGGCTAGTATCGGCATAGATTGCCCGGTGGATTTGGTCGAAGCCCCGCTGGCTATCTCGAGCGATTCCCATTCAACGAATGGGGTTCCGGAGTCGAGCACCGTGTTCTGTGCCCAACTCAATACTGCCGCCTCACCTCCGTAATTACCGATGCCTGAAGACTCCGGGTTCCAGCCTGTCACGTAAGTCACCACCTCGATGGTGGCTGTCTCAGTCCAAATCGCCCCGTCGGAGTAACCTATCTCGACCACGCGCTCATTGCCAGAGTCCACTGATGCAAATCCATCTAGACTGAAGATCTCCTGTGTGGACTCTTGCGGACCGATTCCGGTAATCCTGAGGATTACGTAATCGGCATCGACCTGTATGGTCTGGCCCGAGACCCTGCGCTCCCAACGGTCAATGAGGCCGCCTGAACCGCTGACTTCCTCTCCCCAGTAAATCTCTGAATCAGCCCCCCCTCTCACGTCGTGGTCATCGAGGCTGCCGTAGAACGAGGATGCGCCCAGCAGCTCGATGCTTCCAAAGCCCCCGAGGATTACTGGCCCCACTCTGTCAAAGTCGGTGCCATCCGCACTCATGTCACCATTGACAGTAATTTGGCCGCCGGAGACGACAGAGTTCCCAGATACCATCTCTCCCTCGATCTCGATGCTGAAGCCCTGTTCTCCTGCACCTCTCATGTTGACCGATTCAAGGTCACTGCCAAGGATGGTAGAACTGCCTCCCGCTTCGGTCTCTATGGTAATCGAGGCGACGGTCACGGCACCTGACGAGTAGCCGGTCAGGCCAATCCACACGTCTCCAGTGCCGTCCGCGAACGAGAAAGTGTGTGAGGAGCCGTTGATGTTGATTGTCTCGCCTGCCACGTGCGCTGCGCCACCGTAGTAGCTGTATCCTGCCATCGCATCCATCTTGATGTCAAACGCCCCCGAAATCCCTTCGCCTGGGACTTTGAACTTCGACATGTTGTTCTCGTCCCAGTACCCCATGCTGGCGATTGCTGTGGGGAGGTCCTGCGCGACCACGCTTGCTTGATTCAGAGTAAGATTTCCTCCGGCCTCGACGACTATCCCGGAGCCCGTGAGCATATCGACCTCGGTACCATCGATGGTTAGGTGACCACCACTCACTATCCTGACCATACCTTCTACCGACTGCTCGCTTGTCCAAGTCACATTGTCGCTGATGACAGTCTCCGCCGTATCGGCTGAAGCAGTCGGGGCCGTGCACATCAGGACAGCGGTAATCATCAGTAAACTCTGCAGCATCGCGATTCGTCTCATATGTGCCTCAAACCCATAGTCGGTCATGAATAGTTTTGCCCGGCATTCTTCGGATAGGGTTCATTCGCCTCCGGCTTCTGGGTGTACCATGGACGTACTGTCCCCCTTCCCCTCGGGCGACCCTGCGATATCCGCGCTGAACATACTCTCAGTGCTGATGATGTACGGGCCGTTCTACCTAGCTAATACCGGTGCGATGCTGTTCGGAAAGTGGATTCCGGAGAAGTTGGGATTCAGTAGCATCACCATAGATGGGGGCAGGAATTGGAAGGATGGTTTCAGACTCCTCGGAGATGGCAAGACGTGGAATGGATTGCTGGGAGGGGCTGTCTTCAGTGGCCTGTTGACCATGTTCGCACACCACCTTTGGTTAGGAGGACTATCGCCGGATGCGCGTCCGTTTGTTGACCCCACATTGCTGTCCGGACCAGATGACTGGTTTTGGGTGGGCGGAGAGTGGGGTGCTGCCTTTACAATGGGCTTCACACTAGGCCTGGCTTGCATGATTGGTGACACGACAGGCTCGTTCATCAAGCGCCGACGAGGACTCAAGCGTGAGGGCGACGAGAGCTCCAAGGCTCCTCTGCTGGATACAGTCCCTTTTGCTATCGCCATCTTCGTCGCAGCCTTCGCCCTGTTCGACGGCCAGATCATCACCCACGATGAAGTGCAATCAGAAATAATCGCCCTCCTCGTTCTCACTCCCATAATTCACCGACTGTCGAACCAGCTAGGATACAGGCTCGGACTGAAGTCGGTGCCGTTCTAGAAAGGTTCGACCTCGGAATCCATTATCGCCTCACCTGCCCGCGCAAGTCCATGCCCGGACTGACTGTGTTGGTCGTCGGAGGGGGTGGCAGGGAGCATGCATTCTGTCTAGGCCTCGACTCCAGCCCCTCAGTCGGGTCAATCCACAGCGCTCCGGGTAATGCAGGCACGTCGATGGTGGGGATCAATCACGCCGTCTCAGCCAGCGATACTGAGGGATTGGTCTCGCTGGCCGTTGAACTCGGTGCCGACCTAGTCATTGTCGGCCCTGAGGGTCCATTGGTCGACGGCCTCGCCGATTCTCTCAGAGCCGTGGGAATAGCTTGCTTCGGACCACATGCAAAAGGTGCGGTACTCGAGGGATCAAAATTGCATGCCAAGAGGGTCATGCAGTCACTAGGCGTCCCTACAGGGGGCTGTGTAGTAGTGGAGGGGGCAGAGGCGATTGAGGCCGCACTTGACTCGTTTGAATCTCCTTGGGTGGTCAAGCGCGATGTGCTAGCGGCCGGCAAAGGCGTCACCGTAACATCAGACAGGCAGCAAGCCCACGACGCTCTCGTTGCAGGGCTCGCCTTGGACGACTTCGTTCTGCTTGAGGAGTACTTGTCGGGAGAGGAGGCCTCAGTTCTGGTCGTGATGGACGAGTCGGGCTACGTCTGCCTACCACCTAGTCAGGACCACAAGAGAGTGGGAGAGGGAGATACCGGCCCCAACACAGGGGGCATGGGAGCATATGCTCCTGCACCAGTGGCGACTCCAGCAGTTCTACAGAGGGTGGTTGACGAGATTGTCGAACCGATGCACCACCATCTAAGGAACCAGGACGTTCCGTATAGAGGCTGCCTCTATGTCGGCCTGATGATTGACTCGCAAGGTGCCCCGGGAGTCATTGAGTTCAACGTCCGTTTCGGCGATCCCGAGACCCAAGTCACCGTTCCTCTGATATCCAGCGATTTGGCTGAACTCCTGCTGGCCTGCGCAGAAGGCAGGGTCAGTGACACCGAGGTCAAGTTCCACTCTCACTCCGCAGCCACGGTCGTACTGGCCTCGGAGGGCTATCCTGCCTCCTCCGTTACGGGGCGAGTCATCTCTGGGAGCGAGGTCGAGATTGAGGAGGGCGAGGTCAGAGGTTTCGTGCACTACGCAGGTACGGACTTCGATTCAGAGGACAATCTCGTATCTTCGGGGGGACGCGTCCTGTCGGCCACCGGTATAGCACCGGGAATCAGTGATGCGGTCGGCGCTGCATACGAGGTAATCGGCTGCATAGGGCTTGAGGGCTCACATTACCGCTCGGATATCGCATTCCGCGCTCTGTAGTGGGTTTTGAACGTGATTGTCTCCGATAAAATCTGCAACCATTCTACGAATGGTTATAACAGCCCGTCAAATCGGCGCGACGCTGGCCTTCAGGCTGAATACGGTGATTGATGATGAATGACACAAATGATGCAGCAGAAAGCGGGTTCCCAATCTCGGGATTCGCCTCGGTCCCGGCGGTGCTAGTAGCATTGCTGGCACTCTTCTTTGGGGCCGACTACGCTGCAAATGGAGCAATGGAAAATGACGGATACACGCAAGTCCTGATTCTGCCTGTCGCAGCCGCCCTCGCGGCTGCGACAGGCAGAACCGGTGCTGTGGTGTCCATCGGAAGCCGCTCCACCCATCGTGCCGTAGTAATGATGGCGTTCATTGCTGCTGCAATCCTAATTTCGGTGGCATCTAATTTGTTCATTAACATCGGAAACCTAGCCGCTTTCACGTTTGCCTTCGTTGGTATCTCGACCTTCCTACTGGTCAATTCCGACAAGAGAGAGGAATCGACGATACTCCTAGCAGTGGTCATCGGTTTCCACTTGGCCGTGTCTCACGCTGCGAACTCCGCGATGGACACCTCGTCCTGGACGGGTGCCGCGCCTGGCCTAATCGATGCTGAGCGAGCTGCGGTCGCCTCGGTCTTCTTCGCTTTCTGGGCCGTTTCGATTGTGACAGGAGTAGCCATGGCTCTGCTCATGAGGACCTTTGGTAATCCGGATTCCAATGAGAGTACTTTTGGCAATCTGGATTCGCCTGGTAGTGGTTCCTGGTTCTCGGGTCTCCCGACCACACCCAGCAAATCCATCATGACCACGATTGGCATGGTGCTCGTAGTTCAGGCCGTGCCACTTATCTGGCTCGGACAAATATCTGACGTACAGACTTACTTTGAGCATCAATACCTCGGCCCGGTATGGGCACTGTTCACCACGGCAGTAATCCTGTTTGTGGCGTTCTGTCATGCAGAGAGGTGGAGGGTAATCGGGACATTGGTAGCGATAAACTGGTCGCTATACACCCTCGGACACCTACAGGAGATTGGGAACAAGTTCCCGGACTTACTCAGTAGTGACGACGCGATGAGCACCTTCTCCTGGTTCTTCATCGGATTCTGGCTGAATGTGATTGGCATCATGGTCGCCGCGCGTGGAAAGTTAGGAGACGTCTCTCCTCGTCACGAGCCAAGCGCCGCTCGCGTCTGGTGGGGGCAGCACTCCTATGGGATTATGCTGGCTCTCGCAGTGTTCGTGGCTTTCGCCGTACGCACGGGTTGGAACGTCCTTCCTGCGATGAACGCTAGTGCAACAGGGCTCTGGGACATGACCGGAGGCTCGGATCCGTGGTACATGAAACGCGTCGTGGACTACATTATTGCAGAGCGTAGTCACTTCATCTTCGACCATGATCGAGCTTACCCTATGGGGGCCATCAACCCACGCCCACCACTGTTCTCGTGGTCTCTGGCACTCGGAGGCTTCGCCCTCTCGTGGCTTCTGGAGATGCCCGCCGAAGAGGCCGTCTGGTGGAGCGTCGCAGCTTTCCCAGCTATATTCGGTGCACTCATCGTTCTACCTCTCGCCGCAATGGCGAGGAGGGTACACAGCAATACTGCAGGAATCTTGACCGCATGGCTCATCGCCCTGATGCCAGGACACATCTCACACTCGACATTCGGTCTAGCAGACCACGACGCCTTTGCTCTACTGTTCTTGTCGATGGCGTTCTATTTCTGGGTCAGGGCCATCGAGGGGCTCGGCACGGAGAGGCTATTCACAACCCCTAGTTCAAACCCTCTATACCTAGTAGCGGGAATCAGGGAGACCTGGCGTAAGAACCCCCGGACTATGGCATACGCCACACTGTCCGGTATCTCGTTCGCCACCGTGGCACTCGGATGGAAGGGATTCGTCTACGGCCCCGGCATACTGTTCCTAGCGTTCGCAGGTCAAATAGCACTGAACATGTTCCGCAGGCGAGACAGCCTACCTCTCACTTCGGCCGCTCTACAGATGCTGCTCACGACATTCTTGATTCCACTGCCATTCTACAACTGGCCCGGGCTAAACCTCTTGTTCGACCCCAGCGGGTTCCAACCGATGTTCTACATCATTGGGTTCACCATCGCACTGGGTTGGGTCTCATCCGCTTACCGAGACAAGCCATGGCTACTGGTCTTCGGCAGCGGCACCATGCTCATAGGCGGCATACTGGCCATCCTTTACGTTCTGCAGGAGCTAGAGATTTACAGCGGGTGGGACATCCTGTTTACGGGGGGTTTCTACTTCTCCAAGAACAAGGTCTTTGGAACCATTGGCGAGGCCCAAGCTCCTAGCCGAGGTGTCTTATTCGCATCATACGGGCCAATCGTGGCTCTAATTGCAGTGGGGTGCGCTTTACTTCTGATGTGGCGAGGGGCCAAACGCGAGCGCCAAAGCCATCTGCTTCTGGGAATCTGGGTAATCATAGCGACCTACATGGCTTGGTCTGCTGGTAGATTCATCTTCAACGCAACACCAGCGATGGCTGTCGTTGGCGGACTGGGCATCGCAATGATGTGGAAGGGTGCAAACTTCTCAGCATTTGTCAAGGAGTGGCGCCGTTCAGGAATCGGCACTCCGAGATCCCGGTGGAATTCGATGTGGCCTGCCACTAAGAAGAACTCCGCAGTTCCTGCCTTGCTCCTAGTCGTCATGCTCGTAGCTTCGCAGCATGTTACCTATGGCATAGACTCCGGAATACCCCGGGGCCAACCGTCGGCAACCGACGTGGATCAGGCGATACATGATATCGCACCAGACTTCCTGCGGGCCGAATTACTGGGGCTCTCGGTGCTCAAGAGTGAGGATTACAATCCAGATTCGGAGATGTGGTACATGGGTACCTTCGGTCCGGGATTCAACAGCGGATCCTGGAACCTCGCTTACGAGTGGTTGTCGGAGCAGGACTCCGACGTGGGCTTCAGCGAGAGACCCGCTTTCGTCTCTTGGTGGGACTACGGCTTCCAAGCGCTTGCTCAAGGGCAGCACCCCACCGTGGCCGACAACTTCCAGTCGGGGATACCGAACAGCGGAGGAATGCTCCTGTCCAACAGCCAGGAGGACACCCTCTCACTGTTCATCACCACCCTTGCTCAGGGCGATCGGCGCTACAACGGCGGCGGCTTCACCGAAGATTTCTCATCGGTGCTCGCCGAGCACATGTCACCGAGCCAATTCATTGAGTACGACAACATCCTATCGCTAGGTGTTGGCGACGAGGGCTTTGTCCTCGACCGCTCTATGGCAGTATTGGCCACCGACGACAAGACAGAGCTTCTCCGAGGACATCTCCTCGGGCCCGATGGTACGCCCGGAGATGAGGAAGTCTGGGTGGTTATGATAGACGGAATTCAGATGGGTAATTCCACTACAAACGAGACCGAGGCCATGGAGTTATTCGACACCACTAGGCTAAACAACGCCGAATTCGAGTTAGAGACGACCCACTACTTGATTGACGACTATAGATACACTAGCGATCTGATAGAGGACTTCAACGACGTATCGACCGGCTTGCACCGCACGAACGCCCGTCTCGCACTCAGCAGGGCCTTCCTGACCAGCGCCTTTGAGATGAGCGACCTCGCTGCCATCTATCACGGAATCACCAGTCTGGAATACGATGTCCAGAACTACGAGGGTGAGCTCGGTGAGATGGTGACGCGGAACAATGACATCAGGTACTTCGCCATCGACAATAGGCTGTATCCCCTCGGTGGCGCGTACTATGCAGACTACCAGTACCATCGTGGCCAGACCACAGGAATCTTCCACGCTCCGACCGGCTTGTCCGGTCTAGACATGGACGATTACATCACCGCAGTCTACGAGACTCAGAGAGGAGATGGGCCGATTATCCCTCGAACCGCTGCTGAGTACGAGCAGGAATACCTCAACGATATCATAAGGCAGAATTCAGGCGCTTCAGACTCCACTGAGATTATCAGGATGGTCGACATCGACTACCAGCAGCAGCCCGCCTTCTTCGATACAATGGTGGCCAAGTTCTACGTCGGGTACTCTACATCGGCACTAGGTCTTCCTGGTGAAGCCGCGCAGCCCGCGCCGCACTTCTACACCACAGGCACTCCGGGCTCTTACCTCGAGAATGCATACCCCATGCCCGGGGCTATGATGAACCATTTCGTACTGTCTAACTGGTACGATGACGAGCGCTGCGAATTGCTCGACAACGGCTCGAAGGTAAACGAGGACTGCACCGACCCGACCATCGGCTCGGCCAACACCCAGGTGAAGATCATGAAGTACTACAGTGGTGCAACTCTGGAGGGCACCGTCGAGTTGGAGGGCTTTGGGCCTATTCCCAACGCCCGTGTGATGTTTGAGCGCGACGCGTTCAGCGGCGAAGAGGTCGCCGACGAGAACGGAGATGTTGTTGATGGAGACGACCGCACCTACTGGATCCCCATTGGTTATGCAGACGCTGACGAGAACGGACATTTTTCCTTCACCGCCCCAGCAGGCAAAATCAGAGTTTCCGCATTCATCGGTGAGCCTGACCTCGAAGCCGCCCGATCGCTGATTATGGCCTCGGACGTGAGCCAAACATTGGGCGACATATTCCAAGAAACCTCCGCCAGCAGAAACGTCAACCCGATTACCGGAATCCTGACTAACGTCTCAGGCTCGACCTGGCTCTCGGAGGCCATAGTCAACGTCTCCGGTTCAGCCGGTCACAGTAACGGCTTGGAGACGGTCTATGGAAACATCTCGGTCTCTCCTTCCCACGCCACTGGCAAACTGGTGTGGTCGGGAGCCGAGTTCTTCGACGGAACTCCTCTAACCAATGTCAGCATCGAACTCTCCCCTTCATGGGATCGGGTGCAACTCGCCCCTTACACTGTCGATTCATCGACCGGTGTCGTGGAGGGTCACGACCTGTCCTTCGGTGGTATCGGCGAGGTTACCTTCACTGGCGAGGGCACGGTGGTCTCGCAGGGCATTGTATCTGTGAGCGACTTCACGGGCAACTACACTCAGACCATCTTGCACAACCACAGCATGACCGGCGACGGACAGTTCTCCGGTCGTGGAACGCTTTCGGGGTCTGTCAGCGACGATGCTGATATTGTGGAGTGCGACGTCAACTCGACCATGCCGGAGAACGTATCGATGTGCATGTTGGAAGGAGGCGATTACTTGCTCGACGGGATTATGAACGCGACTGGGCGTTTCACCTCAAATGGCTCTACCACGTTCGTAAGGAGCCTGAACCACGCCACTATGGTGGGCTCCGGGAAGTTCACAGTCAACGCATCTGAGGACCTCGATTCATTCGGTACCATCAACGGGACATTCTCCTCAGCCGAGGGTGAGGGTATTTTCAGTGGCCCGATGGTGCATCCGGGTACGTTCCACGTACTCGACGCAGTGCCTGGTGACTATGACGTCACTGTGATATTTGGGGACGGCACTCGCATAGATCTCAACGACGGCTTCACTATCCCACTCGTCGGAAATCCAGAGGTCGAAACCATTGACATCGCAGGCGGTTCTATCAGCGGAACTCTCGTTGACGCTGCCGGAGATCCACTGGAGGGGGCAGTCATGCTGCTCGACAACGCTTCAGAGCCTGCAGACGCTATCGCAGATTGCCAGGAAGCCGGCACCGCACCTTGTCTGATTCTTCCCGACGAAGAGGGTATATTCGAGTTTGGACCAATCATCCCTGGGAACTACACCGCTCAGATTGACCTCGATTCTGATGGCTTCCCCGAGATCTCAATTGACTACTTCTTCCTTGAGGGGGAGAGTGCAGAAATGGTGTTCCCTTCACCCGTGCCCGAGACTTCTGACCTGACCTTCCAGCTATTTGAGGATGGCCAGAGCGTTCCCGACCTGAACATCACACTGCGTCTGAAGGATGGTACCGGCGAGCCGGCGATGGCGATGTTCGACAATGCCTCTGGAAATTATAGCGTTGAGTTAGTCCATGGGACTTGGATATTGAATCACACTTTGTCTCAGCAACTACAGGTATGGGAGCAAATCGAAGTTTCCGAAGAGGATTTCTATGACGAGTTTGAGTTCCATACTAGCCACATCATTACCGGAGTGGTGTTCTATGATGAAAATCAAAGTTCAGATTCTGAAGAGCCACAAGAGGGCAGGTTTCTCGATCATGTGGAAGTTGAGTTTTATTGGGGTAATTTCAGCACATCAGCCGAAACTGGTGGTGAGGGGGAATTCACAGTAGTGCTTCCTGAAGGGGCGCATGTAGACGCAACGGTGCGACTTCAGGGCATGCAAATAAATCTGGTAGATGGAACTAGATTCGTGGTCACACCCGATGGTCCTTCCGTAGATTCTGAGGTTGTTGAAAACATAACACTGATAGCACGCCCAGGATACCTCGTTGAAGGTCAAATCAGTATTAACAGGGCCAACAACAGGTATGACTCAAATTTCATCGGATGGGAACCTGTCTCTGTACTTGCAAACAATGCAGAATCTGATTTGATTTGGCGTCACGACGTAAACCCTGAGGGCACATTCGCGTTTGTGCTTCCAGGTGGTAATTGGAGTGTAAGTTTAGATGCAGAATGGCTCAATCCTTCTACAACTAATCTAGAGGTCGACGGTAAAAACGACTCTTTGGAGATTATCTTACAACCAATAAATAGCAGCGTATCAATTGAATTCTTCATTGATAAAAGCGGCGATAACAATGTATCGAATGGAACTCTTGTCACCTATCCGTTCAGCATCGTTGACTCATACGATAACTCCAATGTAATTTACGAGGTCCTCGCAAACGGCAGCGAATGGATAGCCGAGGGCGTGGCAGAGTTCTCTCTCGAGCCCGGTTCGTACCGGATTGATGTCGAGATATCTGACGCCGAGGCGGACGACCCGTTCGGCACGAGAATCATGACAGGGGACACTATGTTTGATGTCGGACTCAAAGGCGACTCCGTCGAACGCTCTATCGGATTCGACCCTGAGTGGAGAGTCAACATCACATTCACCAACGAGAGCGGGGGGGCACTTGCAGGTCATTTGGTTAAAATGACTAACACCGAGAGTGGTTGGACGATTTCCAATACACTCTCCCAACAGGGCAGGTGGACTGCGCACATTCCTGAGGGTGACTGGATAGTCACCATAGACGCCTTCGAGACCTCTCCCGGACTCGAGGAAATCCTGCGCGATCTCATTAGCGTTTCAGCCGAAACCGCCTCTGCAGACACTTCATTTTCTACTGGCGAGGTAGCCAACCTAGAGATAATTCTGTACGAAGATTACTCGCAGCATGTACTAGAGGAAATCTCTCTCCAACTTGTCTCAGAAGACGGAATGGGTATAGTGCATCTCGACTCGACCGATTCTTCCGGCGAGATTAGAGCGGCAGTGGCTCCCGGGAATTGGAACGTTGAACTGAATCTAACTGAGGGCAAAGTTCGCTGGATTGTAGATTCAAGCAATGAATCCTCATTCGAAACCTTTGCTGGAGGGAGCACGTCATTGAATCTCACCGCTTCGAGGATGGTGGAGTTCGGCGGCAACGTCTACTGGGACTTCAACGACGACAACTCGACTGATGTCGGCGAAGGTGTGGCCAACGTAACAGTCAACATCTCATCAGATAGCTCTAACTTGTCTTTCATTACTGATTCTAAAGGAGATTGGGTCGTTTACGTCCCCGCGGGAAGCAACTGGTCCGTTCAGACCGAAATTGAAGGATTCTCAGATGAGCAAAGATCAGTTTCGATTAACAGTACCTCCAATTCGACTGATATTGAGCTCACCGCAGGAGCCGTCGATGTTGGTGGAACCGTCTCTTACGATTCCCCTGAACAATTTGCATCTATCGCAGCCGACATCACCCTTGAATTGATTCCAGTCGAAGGACTTGTACGAGACCGTGTTACTCCTGACAAGGTCCTAGTGGATGGTGAGTG
>JAAZXI010000099.1 GCA_014240285.1 Methanobacteriota archaeon | reverse complement strand
ACAGATTCCATACCACTTACGATGCGAGCAGGCAAATTAGGTTGACCTATTGGACCCGTCAGAATCAAGTCGGGGTTCAGAGTCGATAAATCATGGGAGATGCCTGTTGCATGATGGGCGACGGCTCACCCGCCGTCAAGATTCATCATTTGGTTAAGGCGCCAGAGAACACCGCAGAATCGATAGCCCGCCGAGAGTCTTGGGACGCCAGCAAGCCCGCGACTGTCTATGTGACTCCCGAGCGAATGCCCGACGGCACGCCATGCCAAGCCGCGACGGTAATTCTCAGAACCCGCGGCTGTGCTTGGTGGTGGAAGTCCGGCTGCACCTTTTGCGGCTACTTCAACGACGTGCGCGATTATGTGTCCGCTGACGATCTCTTCGCGCAATGGGATGCTGCGAAGAAGCAAACCAAGGACTTCGAAGGATGCACGATGGTCAAGGTATACACCTCTGGGACCTTCTTCGAAGACCAAGAGAATCCAGTCGAATGGCAGGAGCATGTCCTACGGGAGACTCACGAGAT
>JAAZXI010000098.1 GCA_014240285.1 Methanobacteriota archaeon | reverse complement strand
AATTGAGAGGATGGATCGAGCAGGTGGAGTACACATAATAGTGCTTGATGAGATTGACAATCTCGTGGCCAGGGCTGGAGACGGATTGCTGTACAACCTAACCAGTCTCAACACCTCTCTGAAGAACGCCCGCTGCTGTCTCATCGGAATCAGCAATGACCTACACTTCACTCAACAGCTCGGCCCGCGGGTCAGCTCAAGACTGAGCCAGGAGGACATCGTCTTCCACCCCTACGGGGCTCCGGAGATCCAAGACATCCTCACCGAGCGTGTGAGCACTGGTCTGCACGAGGGAGTCCTAGATCCTGGCGTACTCGAACTCTGCTCGGCGTTAGCCGCGCAAGAGCACGGAGACGCGCGCAGGGCGCTCGACCTACTACGCATATCGGTGCAGAAGGCGGAGCAGAGGGCTCAGAAGATCGTAGACCCTAGGCACGTCAGACTGGCACAGAGCCAGTTGGAGTACGACCAGGTGACCCCTGTGCTGAAGAGTCTACCTCTGCACCAGAAGTTGCTGCTATTCTCAATC
>JAAZXI010000097.1 GCA_014240285.1 Methanobacteriota archaeon | reverse complement strand
CCGAGGACATCTATGCAGGGATTGAATTCCAGACCGGCACCAAGGAGGTCAAGAAAGTGATCGACTTTCTGCAGCAAGACATGGGGGCGACGAAGATACGTTTCCCTGACACTTCAGGCATCGGCATCAAGCCGGTCTCGATCGAGGGCACGTCGAGACTAGTCAGGGCCGCGATCCAGTACGCCATTGACAACGACAGGCCATCAGTGACACTGGTCCACAAGGGCAACATCATGAAGTTTACGGAAGGATTGTTCAGGGACACCGGCTACCAGATTGCAAAGGATGAATTCGGCGCCAGGGAGATCGATGGCGGACCATGGTGCAGCTTTACCAGCCCCAAAACAGGTCAGGAAATTACAATCAAGGATTCGATCGCTGACGCCTTCCTGCAACAGATTCTGCTCAGACCTGACGAGTACTCAGTGATCGCCACACTCAACCTAAACGGTGACTATATTTCCGATGCCCTGGCAGCCCAGGTGGGCGGTATCGGCATTGCCCCAGGCGCCAACCTTTCAGACAGCGTTGCGGTGTTTGAGGCGACCCAC
>JAAZXI010000096.1 GCA_014240285.1 Methanobacteriota archaeon | reverse complement strand
TCTTCTCCAGTTTGGGTAATTATCAGATTGATGCCCATTTTTCGAGAACGAAACTAGAATAATAGGTACACCAACTTTTCACGTAGAGGCTACTATATCCTTACTTTCAACCAGCGGTCATCTTTTTGTTGAAATGGTCCAAGCAAGTAACGGAATGCATTTGGGCCATGCTGTGATGGATTTAAGATTCCATAATGGAGGTAAAGAGGGAGAAGTCCTTTCTCCCGGTGAAACAGTTATCGCCAAAATGGAATTCTTTGGAATGGATGTTGTTATACCAGAAGGAGACGGCATCAATCTGATAATTACCCAAACTGGAGAAGATTATATCCCGAGTCCAGTTTCTACGATGGCTGTTACCTTAGGGTTAGGTACTAGCAGTGTTTTAACACTACCAATTTCCAATAAAAATTGTGATAATTTATTCCTTCCTCCTATGCAAGAGCAATACCCTCAATGTATGACTATTCTTTCTGGACAATAATCCGAACTCTTGATGCCAGTCATAGGTACCGGATAACTCATGGCGGCTAGTGATGCGAGAGTTAATGTCGCAGTTT
>JAAZXI010000095.1 GCA_014240285.1 Methanobacteriota archaeon | reverse complement strand
TAAGAAAACAGCCACTGAAACACTTGGATTAACAAACACTCCATTGATGGCTCTACCCGATTCTCAATTAAGGCCTAGTAAAGAAAGCTTGGAACTATTGAATGCTGGATTTAGAACAAACTAATTACCTTAGATGAACTAAGGTTTTCTTGAAATACATAATCCTTGTCCGGTTAATGTTAGTCCCTTAGTGTAGTGGTCCATCATGTGGGGTTCTGGATCCCATGACCCTGGTTCGAATCCGGGAGGGACTACCAATTACCTCGTTCTCCGATTAGTTGATGAAAGAAACCTATCTCTCATACATTATCATGCAACTCATTGATGAATATCAGGACTCTCCTGTACTGAATGGATTTACTCATTTAGCAGACAGTACAGACCCACTTCATATTCTGATGAGTTTGACAAATTTGATTACTGCGGCAACTCTAGTCCTGTGTACGTTAGTATTAGGAAATTTAGATAAAAATGAAACTATATCACAATTTCCATTACTCATAACTTTGTCAATTTCTTTGGCTATGCTGGTTGGATTGATAATAGAATATTTACTAAAAGAAAATAA
>JAAZXI010000094.1 GCA_014240285.1 Methanobacteriota archaeon | reverse complement strand
GAACAAAGATTAAGAAGAATAACAACGATTGCATTATCATTATTTTTAATGACAATGAGCGCAAGCGTAGTTATTGGTGATGGTTCAGACCCCTTAGACCCCTCGGATGGAGGGGCAGACTGGGATGGCGATGGTTTAACCAACGCTGAAGAACAAAGTCAAGGCACAGATATGAATAATGCCGATACCGATAATGATGGCTTGCCTGATGGATGGGAGGTCAATTATGGATTGAATCCCCTTTCTGCCTCAGATTCGAGTGCAGACCCTGATGGAGATGGATTAACCAATACCCAAGAATATGCGGCTGGAACGAATCCTTTTTCCGCCGATACTGATGGAGATGGAATAGCAGACGGACAGGATGCTTTCCCAAATGACCCTAATGATGGGTCAATGTCGGATTCAGACGGTGATGGAATACCTGATGCTTATGACCCTGATTTCGAGGGTAATAACGAAGGTTCAGGTGATGGAGGAACAGAAGGAGGAGGCGAAGGTGAAAATGGTGAAGGTCAAGGTCAAGGACAAGGTCAAGGACAAGGTCAAGGACAAGGTCAAGGTCAAGGACAA
>JAAZXI010000093.1 GCA_014240285.1 Methanobacteriota archaeon | reverse complement strand
GGCTCTGGTCCATCAGGCCCAGCCCGCGCATCAGTGAGGTATCACTGTCGAATATCGAAACGTCGCCTCCCTGGGCGTCTACCAGCAGGCGAAAGCGCTCGAAGGCCGAACCGTCCTGTAGGCTATCGTGAATCATCACCGCACCGGTCCTAGAATCTTCGGCTAGCCCGGTGGCGTGCAGCAGAAGTCCGCCATGCACACAGACCAGCTCTTCAAGGTCCTCTGGGCCGCTTCCGCACAGCGCCTCAACGCTCTCTAGAACCTCTAGTGAGTTTCCAATGGCGCAGCCCAACGGGTGATGCATCGAAGTCAGAACCGCGGTGGTGCGAATGCCCATGCCATTGGCTGCATCGACCATTGAACGTGCCAACTCCACAGCTTTCTCACGCTCGACCATGAAGGCTGCGCGACCGAACTTGACATCTAGCACCATCGCTGACAACCCCTCAGCTGCCTTCTTGGACACGATGGAGGATGTAATTAGAGGGATTGATGCAACTGTCCCTGTTACATCTCGAAGCGCATACATTCGGCGGTCGGCTGGAACCAGAGCATCGCTCTGGCCGACCATCGCAACACCGATGCTCTCTACTTGCCGTCGGA
>JAAZXI010000092.1 GCA_014240285.1 Methanobacteriota archaeon | reverse complement strand
TTACTAGGGATGATGATATTTGCATCAATTCTTGAGTTATGTGGTTTCTTCGAGTATGTCGCAATTAAGGCATCTAAGATGAGCAAGGGTGACCCTTGGAGACTCATAGTCTTGCTAGGTACTTTCACTACCTTGCTTTCTCTTGTGATTGACAATGTTACAGCAATCATCATCATCGCTCCTGTAACACTTAGAATCTGCAATAAATTAGAGATTAATCCAGTGCCTCCACTTCTGGCCGAAGCTATTCTCTCTGATACAGGTGGTGTGGCCTCAATGGTTGGCGACCCCCCTAATGTGATGATTGCCGCAGCAGCAGCTGACGAAGCACTTCTAGCGTTCTCTTTCAATGGCTTTCTCTTCAAACTTGGAATCCTCACTTTCTTTGCTTGGGTTGCTACTCTAAGTTATTTCAAATGGTACTACAAGGATTGGGCCGCTCAGAAGCCACCACATGTTGATTTGTTAATGGAAGAAGATGAGTGGGCGGCTATTGATGACAAACAATTGATGTTTTCAACATTGGTTATCTTAGGGCTTACTGTAGTGGCATTCTCTGCAAAGAAAGTGAGGATCCCAAGTTTGAAGAGGAAGCCGTTGAAAGAGAACG
>JAAZXI010000091.1 GCA_014240285.1 Methanobacteriota archaeon | reverse complement strand
CGACTGCTAACTCGAATTACCAAATCTGCTGAACCTAAGCCGACGCTTTGGAAGAACTGAACAAGAACTGAGAGAAGCTCTGCATCGGCCTCAACTCCATCCATTCCCCAGATGTCAACATTCCACTGGTAGTGCTCACGACCTCGGCCACGCTGAGTTCTCTCGTAGCGCCAACATTGGGGAATCGAATACCATTTGATTGGTAGAGCCAGAGCACCTGCTCTTTCCATCACCATCCTTGCCAATGAAGGAGTCATTTCTGGGCGCAAAGCCACCTTTCGCCCGCCCTTGTCCTCGAAATTGTAGAGTTGTTGAGTGATTTCCTCGCCAGCCTTGCGCGTGTAGAGTTCTTCTGTCTCAAGAACAGGAGCATCATACTCCTCGAATCCATGGGCTCGAGCCGCCGAATGGAAGCGCTCGAATAGCCAATTTCGAACGCGCATATCTTCGGGGTAGAAGTCGCGCGTACCACGTACTCCCTGAGTCACGAAGGGAAAGGGGCGGCCATTTGTTCTTCAAGCCCTACGCCGCTCTTTGAACTCAGCAAGCCTTTCTGAGCGAGTAATCCGGCCGTGGGAAAGAGGGAATGCGAATATCCTGAGAGCCAAGAAAGCAATAAATCCGAAAGCGGCAGTGT
>JAAZXI010000090.1:375-645 GCA_014240285.1 Methanobacteriota archaeon | reverse complement strand
CAGCCTGGCCGTGGTCGTGGCCTACACTGACATTTTCTACGTCATCCTGGTGATGATGAACAACGTCGGCAAGCTCATCCCACTGTTCCTGCTCCTCCTGATCACATACCAGATAGGCAGCCTTACGATTTCTGCGATAATGAACTGGTACAACTCCAGAGTAACGAGCGTGAAGATATGACTACGATCAAGAAGGTACTGGATTCGATGTGGGCCATGGCTCCTTCAGCCCTAAAGTCAGAGACCGCCATTAGGGAATTGGAAGAATCA
>JAAZXI010000090.1:0-365 GCA_014240285.1 Methanobacteriota archaeon | reverse complement strand
TAGTCGGCAAAAGCGGCAATCCATGGATAAACCATGAGAACGAAAGAGCGGTCTCTGCCTTTGTATTGGGGCTATCCATAACTCTGGCGTTCGCCTTCTCAATGGAGTCTTGGAGAGCAGCAAGAATGGAGCTCAACCCGGTAATGGGGCAGTCTACCGGCGATGCCGACCTACTGGCTATCTTGTACTTCCTGCTAGCTGCATTCACCTACTGGGTCACCATCACCTCGATGGTGAAACTAACTTGGCTCAAGTCCACATCGACTGCTCTTCTCGGAATCTCGACTGCATGGATAATATTCATCGTCTACACATTCCTGATCCACTGGTCGCTCGTAGAGGCGGAGTGGGTCGTGGTCTGGGCG
>JAAZXI010000008.1 GCA_014240285.1 Methanobacteriota archaeon | reverse complement strand
GTTGTGGGCGTCGGAGATCTGAGGGAAGCTGTCCTCAGTACGAGAGGACCGGGATGGACCTGCCGCTGGTGCACCAGTTATCATGCCAATGGTATAGCTGGGTAGCCAAGCAGGGAACGGATAAGAGCTGAAAGCATCTAAGCTCGAAGTCGCCCGAAAGACGAGGCACCTCAGGGGACTCGTAAAAGACGAGTTTGATAGACAGCGGGTGTAAGGACCGAGGTTCGCCGAGGTCTTCAGCCCAGCTGCACTAACCCCCCGAGCATCCAAAAAAATTTCTACAACACCAAGGCCTATTGTGGGCCTCTGTCCAACAGAGCATATCAATTCACATTCGAAGGAAGAGTTGTGCACGGCCACAGCGGAGGGGTGCTACCCGGTCCCATATCGAACCCGGAAGTCAAGCCCTCCTGCGTCGATTCCTGTACTGTGGCGCGAGAGCCCACGGGAACGTTCGTCGCTGTGCCACTCTCCTTCATCCCCGCAACAACATTACAAATCACTGGCGGAGCCATAGTCGATACAACTGAGGCAGAACAATGACAATCAGTACGGGGGACATACTTGCACACACCCAAGTAGGCGTTTACCTTTCAGTTGTCGATAAGATTCTGTTCCACCCCCGATCTCTTGATGATGCAGCCACTGAGGAGCTGAAGTCGGCATTTGATCTCGAAATGCACCCCTTTCTTGTCGGCGGCTCTTCACTGCTCGGAAGTTTACTCAGTGGCAACGCCAAGGGAATCGCCGTGGCAGACATCGCTACTGAGGAGGATCTCGACGAACTGACCAGCTTCAGTGACGTGGTCGTGATGGAGAGTGGAGTAAACGCCGCGGGCAATTTGATTGAGTGCAACGCACACGGTGCCGTGGTCAGTCCGATGGTACCCCAGAATGGCGTAGACATGATCGCAGAAGTCCTAGGTGTAGATGCTATCCGCAGTAAGGTGGCGGGGCACGACACGGTTGGTAGCATGCTAGTGGCCAATGGTAACGGGGTGCTAGCTCACCCCGACATATCTAGGTCAGAGGCCGAATCGATAGAGTCCGCAATGAAGGTCCCGGTGATGGTCGGAACAGTCACTTTCGGTTCGCCCTACGTCGGGGCTGGATGTGCTGCCAGCGATACTCACGCTCTCGTCGGTTCAGGATCGACGGGCCCGGAGTTAAACCGCATCGAAGACGCACTCGGTTTAATCTAGCCGAAAATCTGGTAATCTATCTCTGCGTCCTTGTCTATTGACGAAGTCACCTCCGGCATCGGATACTTCAGACCAGTAGCGGTGTTGAACAAGACGACTGTGTCATCCATGCCGATCAACCCCCTCTCTAGAGCAACTTTGCATGCAGCAGCAGTCGCGGCCCCCTCGGGGCACATAAGTAGCCCTTCCTGACGCCCTATCCCTTCTACCATTCTGTGTATCTCGTCGTCGCTGACAGAGATGGCGAAGCCACCCGAATCACGCACGGCTCTCAGAATCAGAAAGTCCCCGAGAGCTGCAGGTACTCTGATCCCAGATGCGTCCGTCTCGGCATTCTCCCAGAACTCAGCAAATTCCGCACCCCCCTCCCAAGCCTTGACGATGGGAGCGCATCCAGTTGATTGAACAGCTACCATCCGAGGCAGTTCGCAATCTATCCAGCCCAATTCAATCAGTTCTGCAAATGCCTTCCACATCCCAATAAGTCCCGTTCCGCCGCCAGTTGGGTAGAATATGACGTCAGGTAAACGCCAATCCATCTGCTCAGCTAATTCGATTCCCATGGTCTTCTTTCCCTCGATGCGGTAAGGCTCCTTAAGAGTGGAGACCGCAAACCAACCGACATCATCGGAACCATCCGCGATTATCTTGCCGCAGTCCCCAATCAGGCCGTTTACAAGGTGTGTATCGCCTCCTTGTGCCTCAGTTTCCTGAGTGTTGATTTCGGGTGTGTTGTCGGGACACAGCACCGTGGCCCTAATGCCAGCCCTGCTGGCATATGCAGCAAGTGCTGAGCCGGCATTGCCGTTCGTTGGAACAGCAAGGTGCTCAACGCCTAACTGCTTGGCCATGGAAACCGCTAGTGCCAGTCCCCGGGCCTTGAACGAGCCGGTGGGTAATCTCGACTCGTCCTTGACAATCACCTTCCCGGGTGTAGCGCCAATCAGGTGAGCAGACCTCTCGAGTGCGACTAAGGGAGTAATGACCTCGCCTAGTGAGACGCGGTCTCTGGACTTAGCTACCGGGAGCAAAGGAGAGTACCTCCAGAAACCTGGCTCCGAGGAGATCTCGATATCAGCCCTGCTGATTTCTTTGCCCAGTCTGCTCAGGTCATATCTGACAAGCAACGGCTTGCCGACATCGGAGATGGAGTGGAGGCCATCGGCAGGATAGTGCCGACCAGTGAAAGCACATTCGAGATGACTGACGTAAGAAGCCACAGACTTACTGTTAGTGTCGATTCGATGAACCTACCGCATCATATCGCAGTGGGAGCGACGTGATCGTCGCCCTTGTCCTCCGAATCTCTGACGCGATTCCACACTGAGGCCATGAGTTCATCGTGATGCTCCTCGCAGTAGTGGAACCGCCTATAGGCTTCTCTGAATGAGTATGCCTTGCTCCCTGTGGCCACCAAGAATCCCTCGGGTGATAGGCGACTAATCTGCTCACCTTCATTCACACACTTCGGGTAATCGCACTTCGGCACATATGTCCCTGCTAATCACCACTCTTGAACTCTGTGAATCATGATGCGGATTCATCCGAGGGCTCGATAATGACAAGCGGAACATTGGCCCCGACACTATCTCCTGACTCGCAATTGACTTCGCCGACAGTCCCTGAAATAGGGGCCTGAATCTCATTCTGCATCTTCATGGCCTCGAGGATGAGCAGGACATCTCCCTCTTTGACCCGGTCTCCCTTTGCGACGTGCAGAGACACTACCTTACCAGGGATGGAGGATGAGATTGTCCCAGAGAGATTTCTTCTCCTGCTCCGCCCAGTCGAACCCCGTGTTATCTCACTTGACCCTCCCCCCTCAACTTGAATCAAGAACTCCCGGCCACCAACTCGTACATTCCAAGCATCACCTTCTCTCTCGACGTCGACCTCAAACTCCTCTCCATCTACGGTGACTTTCCTCTTCTCACCCATCGACTCACCTCGGGGTGCTCCGACGCGTGCGCGCGCGGAACAGGTTGCGTCTGCCGATTAGCACCCGCCGGTGATCTCGGGACCACGGGTCACCCGACTTCCTCTGCCCAGTAGGCCCCATCGCTTCGCCTTCCTCAGCTACAAGCAGCACAGCAGCCATGGCTGCAGCCAGTAACTTGGCTTCCCTGTCGGCACGCTTTCCCATACTCACACCTCATAGTGGAATGTTTCCGTGCTTTCTAGCAGGGCGAATCTCTTCCTTTTCCAGTAATGCCCCTAGGGCGCGAATCAGGACCGCCCTGCTCTGATGTGGTTGGATAACATCGTCGAGATATCCGAGTGCAGCAGCCCTGTATGGATTGGCAAAAGTCTCCGCGTAATCATCAACCAGCCTCTCCCTCTCCTGCTCGGGATTGCCAGAAGTCTGGATTCTCCTGCGATGAATTATTTGGACCGCACCGTCTGCACCCATAACTGCCAGTTGAGCGGTTGGCCAGGCTATGTTGTAATCCCCTCTGATGTGCTTGGAGGACATCACGTCGTAAGCGCCTCCGTACGCCTTTCGTGTGATGACAGTGAGTTTCGGCACGGTTGCTTCGGCATAGGCATAGAGCAGTTTGGCCCCGTGCCTGATGATGCCGCCCCACTCTTGGCTAGCCCCAGGAAGGAAGCCGGGCACATCGACAAAAGTGAGGAGCGGCACGTTGAACGCATCGCAGAATCGGACGAACCTCGCGGCCTTGATTGAAGCATCGATGTCAAGGCATCCTGCTAACACCTTGGGTTGATTCGCAACCACCCCTACGGTATGTCCGCCAAGGCGACCAAATCCCACTACTATGTTTCCAGCGTAATCGGCTTGTACTTCTAGGAAACCTCCGTCATCCAGCACAGCCTCAACAGCAGTAACGATGTCGTATGGCTGACTGGGGTCCTCGGGGACAAGGGAATCTAACTCGTCGCATGTCCTGTCAGGAGGGTCTATTGTCGGAACAACAGGAGAATTCTCGAGATTGTTAGACGGAATCAGTCCTACGAGGTCCCTCACGATTTTCAGCGCCTCTTCGTCATCGCTCGCTGTGAAATGAGTCACTCCTGACTTAGTGGCATGGGTTGAAGCACCCCCTAGGTCCTCAAAGGTGACCTCCTCATTAGTCACCGTCTTAATTACCTCAGGCCCAGTGATGAACATGTGAGAGGTCTGGTCCACCATTATGATGAAATCTGTAATTGCTGGAGAGTAAACCGCACCACCGGCGCACGGCCCCATAATCACGGAGATCTGAGGGATTACTCCGCTGGCCCTGACATTCCTAAAGAAGATCTCAGCATACGAACCTAGGCTCGCTACCCCTTCTTGGATTCTAGCCCCTCCGCTGTCATTCAGACCTATGACCGGGGCACCAGTCTTGAGTGCCATGTCCAGAATCTTACATATCTTCAGTCCATGCATCTCGCCGAGGGAGCCCCCATAGACAGTGAAGTCCTGGGCGAAGCAGTACACCGTTCTACCTCCTATCGTGCCGTGTCCGCAGATCACTCCATCTCCTGGAATCACGTTGCGATCCATCTCGAAGTCTCTGCATCTGTGTTCTACCAGAGTGTCCACTTCCATGAACGAATCTTCGTCGAGCAGCAGCTCGATTCTCTCCCTAGCTGTCATCTTGCCCTTGGCGTGTTGCGCTGAGACACGAGCCTGCCCTCCCCCACCTTTGGCCTGTGCTTTCCGGCGGCGAAGCTCCTCAACGCGCTCATCAGACTCAGCCATGGTACTTGAGGTGGAAAACCCCGCCAATGAGCATTCCCGTCAGGAATGCTGCAGGACTCATGCATCATCGGTTGCTTGAAGACTGTCTGCCAACTCCCAGTTTCGTAGAAATGCGCATCGTGATTGCTAAACCTGGACTCGATGGTCACGACAGGGGGGCGAAAGTAATAGCTCGGTCCCTCAGGGATGGTGGCCACGAGGTTATTTACACTGGACTGCGCAAGACACCGGAGGAAATCGTCCGAATTGTGATGGATGAGGACGCCGCAGTTCTCGGCCTCTCTACTCTGTCAGGAGCTCATGATGTCCTCGTTCCCGCTGTCTGCAACGGACTCAGGGAAGAAGGACTCGCAGAGGTCGTAGTCTTCGCTGGTGGCATCATCCCTTCTGATGATCATGATTCTCTTCACGACCAAGGGGTCCGGGCCATATTCGGACCGGGCGCACGTACCTCTGAGATCCTAGAGTTCCTTGAGGCTGTATCTCGGCGAATCGAGTCGAGGCAGCCGGTGGGGATAGGGGAGAACTCAGGATGGCGATGGGGTTGAATGACCCTGATCTTCTGAAATCGGCTCTATCGGGTAATCGCAGGGACCTATCTAAGATCCTCACGTCCATTGAGGACGGCGGCAGTTTCGAGGTGGGTGCACAAGACCCATGGACACTCGGAGTCACTGGGCCCCCGGGGGTAGGCAAGTCATCCTTGATTGGCAGGTTGATTTCGAGTTGGGTCGACAGAGGGGAGAGAGTTGCCGTTCTAGCAGTCGACCCATCCTCGCCGAATAGCGGTGGTGCCCTCCTCGCAGATAGATTGAGGATGGGAGATATTGATTCTGGAGATTCTGTCTTTGTCAGATCTCTGGCCACTAGGAACCACCCAGGTGGATTGGCTTCCTGCCTATCTCCGATGATTGGATGCTTAGCCGCATGTGGCTGGAGCAGGATAGTCATCGAGACGGTCGGCTCTGGCCAATCTGAGATTCGAATCGTCGCCTTCGCTGACAGGGTGCTTCTGGTTGACGGACCAGACAGAGGAGATGTGGTGCAGGCCGAGAAGGCCGGAATCATGGAATTGGCAGATATCATCGCGATCAACAAATCGGATTTACCCAATTCAAAACAGGCCGCAGATTCAGTGCGCTCAGCTATCGGATTGAGTCATGGCTCGCAGCCTCCAGTCCACTTGGTTTCGGCTCATGATGGGTCCGGGGTAGACAAGTTACTGGAAGAGATTGAGTCTTGCCCAGGCTCTCATTTAAGGGGGCGCCTTAGAGCTAGGGAGAGAATGCTCTCGGTGTGGGATTCTCGTCTGCTCGACCACCCTAAGTTAAACGAGGTGCTCGATGCTCTCGGAACCGGAAGTATAACGCTCGATGAGGCCGTGGAATCTCTGAAATAGGGAGTCAGGAGAGGTTTTAGAATGGGCGAGTCAGAAACCAGATTCGACATCGACCACGTGGAGCATTCGGTTGGAGGGTTCGGCGGTCACGCGTTCAGGCGTCTGACGCACATTTCTATGGCAGCGATTCCGCTAGTCTACTACAGCCGCGGGGACGATGTCGCTGGAATATTCTCAGTAAGGCCCGATGAATTAGTCAGCTATATCTTCCTCATGATTCTCATCATCGAAGTAGTAAGACTACGGTTCGGAATAGTCATTGTTGGTCAGAGGGAGTATGAGTCGGAGCAAATCTCAGCCCTCGCATGGGGTGCATTCGCCGTATGCCTTGCCCTCTTGGTAACTGGAATGGAACCCTTCTCTACAGGCACCGGCCTCGAGGCAGGAATATACGGCATTCCGCTGATATTCGGTCTGACTTTCGTTGACCCACTGATGGGTGAGATAAAGCGCCAGAAGCAAGACATGAGATTAGCGATAACAACTGGCCTAGTAGCATCGTATGCAATATGGGTGGGTTGCAGCTTCTGGTTGGGAACTCCACTCTGGATTAGCATCCTGCTAGCTCCTCTGACAGTCTTAGGGGAGCTGCCGAGAGTCAAGTACATCGACGACAATGCGACGATGATTCTCCTCCCTCTAGCGGCTCTGCTGCTTCTCAGCCCATTCCTGTGAGTCTCAGTCCGTCATCTTTACAATCCGGTTTCATCTGGCCCGTACGTTAGCATGTCGGATGAAGGTTCAAGCGAGGGTATTGTAGATTCTCCTTTGTCACAAAGTACGTATGTTCTGATATGGACCCTAGCTTCGTTAGCTTCGTTCGCAATCTTCGTCGTGTACTTCTAATCGCTTACTCCATAATATAATGGCGGGTTATTTTCTCGAGCACCTGTGTGCGGCATCTCTGGCATGCTCGGAAATGCCAATCAGGAAACTGCTCTGGCGATGGCTGACTGCCTTAGTCACAGGGGCCCCGACGGAGTAGGCGGATTCTACGACGAACTCAAGTATGGAGCAGTGGCGTTCGGCCACGCTAGACTGTCGATAGTCGATCTCAAAGGCTCTTCGCAGCCCATCGGATCAGATCATGGAGCAGTATTGGTGCAGAATGGGGAGATATACAACCAGTCGGAACTGCGCTCCCGATGCAATGCCTATCCGTGGCGCACTTCAGGGGATGGCGAGACCATTCTAGCCGTGCACAGGAAGGCCATGCTCGCTACAGGACTATCCAGTTACAATCAATCTGTAGATCATGCAGGGTGGGTTTCACTACTAGATGGGATATGGGGCTTCGCCCTCTGGGATCCAGATAGACGCGAACTGCTCCTGAGCAGGGATCCGATGGGCGTCAAGCCTCTGCTCAGAACATTGCTACCGGACGGCACACTCCTATTCGCATCTGAAGTCAAGGCCTTCCACGCCCATCCTGAATTCATCGCCAAACCCGACATCGACGCTCTAGCCGTCAGGCTCGCGTACGAGTATCCGATGGATATGACGACTCTTTTCCTCGGCGTCACACAAGTAGCCCCTGGGACAATCGAGTCTTGGTCCTTGGACGATGATGGTAGAGCAATTCTGAATGGAGTCTGCAGGTACTCTCGAGATGTTGTCTCACCCGAAGGACGCTGGGACCCGGCGATTCAAGCCCGTATTCTACTCGACAGCTTCCGGGACGGCCTCGAAGACCGGATGATGTCCGATGTCCCAATCGGAATCGTACTCTCGGGAGGCCTAGATTCGAGTTTAGTGGCAGCACTCGCCCATGAGGTTTCCCAGAATGCGGGAAAACCGGTCCCGGAATGCTGGACGGTCGCCAGCAGCGAGGACAATCCGGATTTCGTTGCATCTGAGATGGTCACTCAGCACCACGATTTGGTACACCATACCAAGATAATCGAAGAGGACGCGTTTTGGAAGGGACTCCCTCGCTTTGTCTCCAACGGCGAGGATCTTGACATCACAGTGCTATTCTGGCAGACTCTATTTGAGGAGATGTCGAAGCAAGTAACCGTGGGGCTTTGTGGGCAGGGTGCAGACGAACTCCATGCAGGATATGCGCGCTACCGGGATCTGGATGAGCACTCACGGCAGGTGTCCAAAAGACTCTCTCTTGCTCGGGGTTTTGACTCCTCTGGGATAGAGTGTGGGCCAGGGATGCCGTGGCTCGATAGCAAGATAGATCCTGGACACCATTTCAAAGACTTGCATTCGACTTTACAGTTTGAGATCGACAGAGGACAGTTGTCGAACTTCCAACTGCGTCTTGCCGACAGGCACAGCATGGCCCAGGGCATGGAAGTGAGAGTTCCTTTCTTGAGTTCTCAGCACAGGGCCGAGTCCAACAGGCTACCGATGAGATGGAGACTCTCTGCGGATACGGAGAAACTTGCACTGCGTGAGGCGGCAGCGTTGACCGACCTCCCCCCGAGTATCGTGAGGCGTCCCAAGCTCCCAGCCGGAACTGCAACAGCTCCAGACTTAGTGTCCTCGTTTATACAAGAGTTGACTCCACACGCCATTGAATGGGCCAAGGAGTACGGCAGACTGAAAGATCAACTCGCCGACCAGCCAGAGATGGCCATAGGGATGAGACTATTCCACTCGATTCACATGACAGGGGATCCTCAGCAACGGGCTACCAAGCCGATGATGGAACTTCTTGAGGATGTCAGCGACTGGCCCGAGTAACTATCTCGCTAATCGTAGACCGAGTTCCAACCCCCTACCTTCGTGCTTGAGCAGCCACGCCTTGGTCTCAGGACCGTTGCAGCCGCTGTAGTTCCCTAAAGCACCATCTCTGCGAACCACTCTGTGGCAGGGGACCAACAGGGCCCATGGATTGCCAGCCATGACCGAACCGACAGCTCTGCTGGAGTTCTCGTAGCCCGCTGCTAGAGCTAGATCCCCGTAACTAATCACCTCGCCGAAGGGTGCAACTTCCAGGAGGGTTCCAAGGACCTTTCTCTGGAACGCAGTAAGACTCTCCCTGTCGAGCACGGGAACGGGGGCTTCGCGCTTCTGGAAGAAAGCTCTCACCCATCCTCTGGCCGTTTCCACGTGGTGTCTGCCCACCACAGATTCGTTTTCCGACTCTTCACTCCATTCGAGTCTGACGACCCCTTCGTCACTGGCCACGATGGCCATTCTACCTAGGGGGGTGTCAATCGCCCCGATACCCACTTCCATCGAACTACTCCGCCTCGTCCCCAGACTCGCTGCCTTCGTTCCCGATAGAAATGTCTTCCATTCCAACGATTTCGTAGTTTGAAGGGAACAGTGCGATGATTATCCCAGCCACAATGCAGCCGAGACCGAGGTAGAATGACTGCATCACCACCATCAGCTCAAGTCCAATTACGAACAGAACAAGGCCGCCTATGTTGGACACCCACACTAAGGTCTTGAATGTCGAAAGTGAGACGCCGCTGGAGCGACTACTCCTCTTGGGGCCGAACTCGGCCCCAAATCTCAACGGCTCCTTGTCTTCCACGTTAATTCCTACCTGTCAATCATGATTATCGCATCGGTCGGGCAGCCTAGGACACACAACTTACACCCTGTGCATTCGTCTCGCAGGATTTTGGCCTTGCGATTCACTTCTACTTCCATAATCGGGCTTGCGAGTGGAGTATCGTACAGTTCTATGGCTTCATCGTCACAGACTATAGTGCACTGGTCGCAACCTATGCACAACTCTTGTTTGACCCATGCGACAGCGTCCTCACCTCCCTTGATGTTGGCCTCCTCTTCTGCTCTCATGGAATCGAGCATCATCCGGATGCGCTTCTGCTCGGCGGCCCGCCGGGCAAGTAGGTCTGGTATCCCCGTCACGTCCGGCAACTAGTGCCCCACATTCTCAATGTATGCTTATCTCTGTCACCTTGATACTAGGCTGTCGGTGACTATCTGGAAGCATTGCCTGCATACTATGCATTCGTAACTATTTCCTGGAGTCCACCTGGCGGGCGAGGAAACTGACAACGTCTAGAATCTCGAAGTCGTGACGCGGATCCCCTTCTAACTTGAGGCACTCGAAATGCGCAACGCACTTGGGACAGGTCGTAAGCATCACATCTGCGCCAGTCGCCTTCACCTCGTCGAATCGCTGTAGGCGCAGAGCCCTACTGTTCTCGTTACAGGCCATCATGCTGGAGACGCCGCAGCACAATGCATCCTCACCGTGGTGCTCCATCTCGACCAGACTAACGCCATCTACCGACTCGACCAGATCGCGGGGCTTGTCGTAGAGGTCCATTTGACGTCCGAGGCGGCATGGGTCATGGTAGGTTACGGTGACGTCGTCATCCACAGCCAATTCCATGTCAAAACCCTTCTCGACTAGGTACTCGGTGGTGTGCATGACCTTCATCTCGTCCAACTCGTAATCTAGAGCGAAGGTTCGAAAACACTCTGCACATGAGGTGACCAAGGTGTCAATACCGCTATCACCCAGTTTCTTTTGGTTGTAGGCCTTCAGTTTCTCAAACACCTCTGACAGACCCTGCCATTTCTGGTCGTGACCGCAGCACTTCAGGAAGTCGCGACCAAGGTAGGTGACGTCCTCACCCATCTCCTCGAACAGTGTGAAGGCAGCGGTAGTGGTCTCACCGAGATTCATCTCGCCCTCGTTTACATGACTGAAAACCATCTCCTGATCGATATAGTCTACGCACCCTGGGTAGTAGCCGACGTTGGAATCTATTGGGTAGTCCTCAATCGAGATGAAGGCCTCGTCAGCATCCTCTTCAGCCTCAGCAGCCAGCACAGCCTGAAGCAGTGTGTGTGGAATCTCAGTAGCTGGTGGGCCACCGACAATGAGGTTTCTGCGAATGTCGACGTAGGAGTCGTAGTCCACCAACTGCGGGCAGGCATTGGTGCAGGCCGTGCAGGTTAGGCAAGAGTACAACGGGACACCGTCGTCCTCGTTGTTCCAAGTGTTGTAGATGATGTTCAGTTTGTCACCGGCAGTGAATAGCCTGACCGGGCAGGCGTCGTCACACAGGTCGCAGCCGTAGCACTTGTTCATCTCCCACTCGTATCCTCTGGCCATGCTACGCATAACCATGAACACGATTGCACCCACTCCGAGACAGGGGATGGACAGGCTGTAAATCAGCTTAGCATCGAGCCCCTTAGGATTTTTGTGGTATGTTGGGTTGTCTAGGGAGAGCGCAGTCAACTCATCAAGACTCAGAGCCGATTCGGACCTGACGATAGCCGTACCATCTCCGCCGAGTAGGAGGGGCTGGTAGGCCACTGCCGAGAAGTCCGTGGCCATAGAAATGGATTCATTGACTCCCTCGGAGTTGAACGAGAAACTGACCGTGTAGCTTGCCCCAGCTGATAGGTAGATTGTAGTTGACTCACACTCACTACCCTTATTCTCCCAGAGGATCGTCCCGGAGGAGTCTAGGAGTTTGATGCTTTGAGAGTGAACTCCCGCATTCCTGGCAGAATCGCCCGTATCCGTGTAAACCGTCCGGAACGTGCAACCAACATCAGCAGGGACACTGGAAATCCCAAGATTTTCGACTTCGAACGTGCTGCTATCAGAGATTGCTATTGGCGACTGATCTACATTCCCTGGGTATGTGGTGGCCGAACCGCCGGCATTTCTCCCAATCTCAGTGTCAGCATGCCCATTGTCTCCTGAAAAGTCTATGATGACCTTCTTGGTCGGTTGATAGATTCCCCAATCAGCCCAATTCGCAGCCGCTATCACACACCAGTCACTATGGTCATCATGTTCAAAGTCAAAGTCATCCCAAACTGCTAGCTCACTGTAGTATTCAGAATAGGGCAGGCATTCCTCCTCCCAGTCAGTCCACACGTTACCATTTCCTTTGTGCACTAGAGTGTCTGAGGGTTGCGCACGCATGGTATCAAGGTCCTCTACTTCATCCATCGCACCAAGGCCACCGTAGTCCCAGAAGCCGCTGTCGTAGATTGGCCATGTGACTACAGAGATGATTACGGCAGCCACGATAGAGCTGATTGCAATCTGTCTGCCGATAACCGGAGATAGTCTCGCACCGATTGAGTTCAGAACGAACCACCTCACGCCGAAGTATATCACGGCGAATACGAATATTCCCGTCAACACCCAAGGTATGGCATTGAAAACATCAGCCGTCCAAGGGGCCTGTCTGCCGCAGACTAGGTCGTTGTGAGAGTTTGACCAGCAATAATTTCTAAGATCCTTAGAGTAGAGGTCGAGGAAGATGTTGATCGAGAAAACGGAGATGAACCAGACATGAGCCAGATAGATCGCCCCAGCAGTGGCGAACCACGGGTCCTCGACACCTCTCTTCTCTCTCTTCCCTATGATGAATGGAGGTAGTGCCAATAGGCCAACGGGGATGCCTGTCAAGGCTGAGCCCCACCAACCGGCGTTCCAAGCGATTACAGGTGAGCCGAAGAAGTCCCCTATGGGTCCCGCCGGGATGATGAACTGCGGGAGATACTCACCCCATCTCAGGTACCCGTATGAGAACAGGACATACCAGTCAGGGAAGACGAATCCGGCTTGAGCAAATGGGTCGGCTGCACTATGGAGGGGTGGAGGGATGATCCATGAGTAAAACGAAATTACCGCCATCATCGCGGCGAGGATAATGCTGTCCCTGATGATCTCGGTCGGCCAAAAGGCATGACCGACGAAAACCCGGCGCCTCTCCTCATCCGCTTCTAACAACTGATCTCTTTCGCTTATGTAAGTGTCAGCAATTCTCCCAAACCTGTCGATTATACCCATACAATCACCTCAATGTGGCTCCGCAATACCTTGTACCCAGACGATAAACAGGTGCGCCAGAATCAGGCCGGTCACTAGGACAGGAAGAATGAACACATGCAGGAAGTACATCCTAGTCACTGTCTGGCCGGACAGAGTGGTTCCTGCGAACAGCGCCTTGGCCATCCAACTCCCTACTAGGGGGGTTGAACTGGCCATGTTGATACCTATAGTAGCAGCCCCGAAGGCTAAGCTGTCCCAAGGCAAGAGGTAGCCGGAGTAACCGAAGAAGATGGTGAAGAACATCAATGCGACGCCGATGAGCCAATTTAGCTCACGTGGGTTGCGGTACGCCCCAGTGAAGTATACTCTGCACATGTGCAGGAACACCGCTGCCACCATGAAGTGAGTTGTCCAGTGGTGTATCGATCTCATGATGTAGCCGAACGGCAAGTCGACCATGATGAACTCCATACTGAGGTAAGCAGGAGATGGAGTCCCCTCTCCTCCTGGGACATAGTACAACCCCAGCACAGTCCCCGAGATCACCAGTATGACGAAGGCGAGGAAGGAAATCCCTCCGAGGCAGTACAGTGGATACCAGTACCAGATGATACGCAACTTGTACTTCTCAGCGTGTGTCAGCGGCATCTGCCGGTGCATGTGGTGGTATGCGTCCTTACTCATCCCCCAGTAGTCTTGGATTCGGAATCTGGTGTCGAGCCAGGAGAATGCCCACAAGAAACCCTTCTCCGCTAGACCCATGCTGCCTGCACTGGTCTCTACGGCTCGCAGGATATCGGTCCTCGGCATGTCGTCCCGCTCCTTTCGCAGCGTGAAGGCCACGAGGACCACAACGATGGCAATGAAAAGCCACAGGAACCAGAATTGAATCACTATATCACCTACTCACAAAATGTGTACCAGTCTTTGAAGTCATCAAGGGCCTCGATGATTCCTCCGTTGACCTCAAATGGAATCAATGGCATACCCATTGGCGCAGGGCCACCGGTTCTTTTGACTCCTATGAAGTCGAATTCGGAGCCGTTGATTCTGTTTCTATTACGATTCTTCTCGATGACCGTGGGGTCATACCTACTGGAGTGGCATATGCAGAATAGTTTGTTGCCACCGGCATCACCGCCACCAGGACTCCATTGATCGCTTGTGAAGTCATTCGCAACGAGCTGCCAACCAGGGATGCAGCACAGGTGCGGGCACCTTGAGAATATGATGATCATATTGTCGTGAATCGACAGGGTCTCGTACTCTGGCTTCTCGTTGACCTCGTAACCAGAGCCCACATAGGCACCACTCTCGTTGTAACCGTCCATGAACTGGAACCGCGGCTTGTTCTCCTCCAGAGTGGTCTGAGAGTTCTCATCGTGAGGGACGTAAATCACATTGACAGGGAGGCCTGACCAGACTCCGGAAGCCCCTGCCATCCCTGTAGTGGAGGTTGCAGCGGCATCGACAAACGACTGGAACTCCATCTGCTCGAGGTGCAAGTCACCGTACCAAGCTGAATCCTCGGCACCGGTGGGCACCCAGAAGCGCACGGAAGAATCTCCGCCGTCCGCATCCGCCTGTCCCATCAGCAGAGAGGCGAAACCAATCGCGCCAAGACTAGCCATGGTGATGACGCCGGCAGCGGTGTTGAAGGAGTGGCGCATGAATTCCCTCCTGTCAATCATATTCGGAGCCTCCGAAGCAACTCCGGCATCGCCGGAGATGGGTCTGAGTCTGAATCTCCTAGCCATCATCACACCTCATACTGTCTCCATCCCTCAGGATCATTCGAAGTGATGTACTTGTTACCTCGGTGCTTGACTATGACTACATCTGGCATCACGAACTTCAGATAGACCATCCCTAGGATGATGATGGTCAACATGAGCATGCCCATATGAAACGACAGCAATTGCTGATCCCATCCGTTGAACAGCCCGTAGGTTAGCCCACCTGCCCAGTACAAACTCCAAAGGACGCCCCAGAGGGACAGCAAGAGAATCAGAATGGAATCGCCGAAGGGTGAGACAGAGGCCCGCACGACCGTACCCGACTCGGGCTCGTTGAACACTCCATGATCTACCGCGGCACTGAATTCCTCCACCGTCAGCACAGTGTCTTCGAGAGCAGAGCGAGCATCCTCGACGCTGACTTCGCCAGACTGTACCTGCCTGAGCAGTTTCATGACAACATCTTCATTCATAGTTGATCACCTCTTCTAAGATGCTTAATCCTGAGTCGTAGAAGATTGCTCCTTCCGGTGTAGTGCCTAGAGAAGCCGTAACGCAGGAATAACCCGCAGAATAGCAGGACGATTATCACCGCGGCGAACCCAAGCAGGCCTAGCCAGTGAGCCCTGAGTCCAGCCCCCATCTCGTGGATATGGATTCCCTCTGAGGGCGGTGGTGGCTCTATGGTGCCATTACCAGAGAAGACCACTCTCGTATTGCCATCATCCTCTCCCTCGGCGACAGAGGCTGTGAGTCTGTTCCACATGTCAAGCTCACTCTGCACCGAGTCTCCGTTGACGGAGTTGCCAGCTAGCCACAGACTCACCATTCCTTCTCCAGCAGCAGGTGCAGTCCATATGACGCCCCATGTCCTGTCGGAGGTCGTCGCACCGGAGCTGGTGTGAGTCATAGTGGTAACATCGCCCTCCCAGTTTTGAACCAGTGTCTCATAACCCTCATCTGCGGCCAGAGTCCCGGCGCTGACAAGCATAGAGAAACCCCCGGTGTTGGAGGAGGAATCCAATTCAGGGCCGCCGATTATCTGAATCATCAGTTCGTAATCAGTCCCAGACTCATAGTGGTAAGGCAATCCATCAACCAGCACGGTCACCGAATTGCTCGGAGCCTCGTTGTGACAGGTGCAGCCCGCTTGAGGGACTACCCCCTTGTCATCTCCATTGCCCCCTATGCCGTTGTGCAGAGCCTGAGTACTCCCTGCGACGAACAAGACAATGAGGCCCATTACGAAGAGTCTCTCGGAGTACGCCCTTACCCTGCTCACACTGACACCTCAAGGTACAGGTAACCCACCTTGAATAGGGATATTAACGTTCCAGTTTGCCTCTTTCGTAAGGTCTCGCATCCGCCCCTCTAATGATGCTCATTAGATATTCGCGAAACCTCAAACGACAACACTCCCAGCGACTACTGTGTCAGGACCCCAATGGCGTAATGTCTACCGTCTCTCTGAGGGACAACTGCAGCGCCTAGAAGAGGCGGAAGAACGCATGGAGATGCTGGATATAAATAAGGCCGAATCTATCCTGATGGGACTTCTGGAGAATGATTCTGATTGCGTTCCAGTACTCAATAATTTAGGTCACATGTATGGCCGCTATCTTTCAGAATGGGGGAAGGCCATAGAGTACTATGAACGTGTATTGCAAATCGAGCCGGACAATGCTTGGGCTCGAGATGAGAGGCGGAGATACCAACGCCTCCTCAGTTATGATTGAGCATATTCTAAACGGCTCGCGCCACGAGGGGTGCAACATGGACGAGGGCGCGATTCTGGTTACCGGCGTCGGAGGAATAGGCTGTACGTGGGCCGAGAAGGCCCACACGAAATGCTCCGAACTAGCTGACTTGCTGCTCATAGACGCCGATGAGTCTTCTTTTGCTGGTGCTGCAGCAGCGCATTGCCTACACCTCGATGCAGGCGGTGACGGCCGGGGCACAGCCGCTCTTCCAGCGCTAGCAGCCCATCGCCTCAGGGATGGCATTGGCTCGGTAACACCCCTACTCGAACAGGCCGAGCTCGTAGTCATCATGACGGGGCTCGGAGGCGGAATGGGCTCTGGTGCCTCGGCCGAACTGGCTTCTCTAGCGCGCGAGAACGACTGCCTCGTAATCACCATCGCCGGCCTGCCTTTTGCCGAACAACCTCTCAGGTGTAAAATCGCCGAGACCGCAATTCAAGCCCTTGAGGAAAACTCCCACGTTTGCATCAGGGTTAGTATGGAGAGGCTGGCCTGGCAGGCTCGTCACCGGGATGACGACTGGAGGACAGGATCGGGTTGGATAGGAGATTTAATCGAGGGACTTGTAACCACTCTTGCTAAGGTAGGGAAAATCAATCTCGATTTGATGGATCTCAGGACGGTAATCAACAGGCCCGGAAACGCCACGCTGATTGTCGGTACCGGGACCACTGACAGGCCAGACAAGGTAGTCGGAGAGGCACGCAAGTCACCATTGTCCAATCTCAGCATTGATGGAGCCAAAGGCTGCATGATACAGGTAGAGGGCGGCCCTGACATGACCTTGGCCCATCTGAATGAGGTTACAGAGGCTTTCGTCTCCTCCCTCGATCCTGATTGTCAGGTAATAATGGGGGCAAGGGCCAGTGACAAGATGGTTGGGCGAATCAGACTAGTCGCGGTAGTCAGCGGTCTTTGACCAACTCGATTAAGGGTCACCTCGTCCAACAGCCATGGCAAGGCTCGGTAAGGCTGCTAGGGGCAAGCGTCGATGGATAGGGGTGAGAATCAGTTCCGGGACTGCTGGCCGTGGAGCAGGCGAGGAGATTCTCGGTCAACTCCTCGAGGGATTGCAATGGAAGATGTACGACCACTACATTGCGCCTGACGACTCTGCACTGGCTATTGTCAGAGTCCGACTCACTGATTGCGAAGAGGCCACTTCCAGAATTAATTCCGACGAGGGCTGCTGCACGATTACGAGGTCAGGGAAGATAAAGCTGGTCAGGGAGAGACTTGGAATCGGTAGACAGAGTCTCAGGGAATAGACCCCCAGTCGAGTCCACCGAGATCATCAATCTTTCCAACCACTCCTTTGGATTCGGCCAACAAATGACCTTCCCCATTCAAGCCCACTGCCCTCAGGGGCGCCCCGTTGAGCCTGAGTCCCACACCGGTTGAAAGCGACCTCGACAGACCCTTCCAGGACAGTATAATCAACTCATCTCCCTCGACAGGGGGCGCGAGTGGATGCTCCTCGAAGAGTGATGAGATAGCAGGATCCAGAATTTCGAAGACTTCGAAGACTGTTTTCTCTCCGACAAACTCATTCCATCCAACTACAGGTATCCCATCAACAACGCCGCCTTCTCGATTGAGTCCGATACCGACCCTGATAGCGCCATCAGCTGAACTCCCCTCCACGAGTACTCCCCCCAGCTTCCTTCCATCTTCTGACACCAAGTCGTTCGGCCATTTGACAAAGCAGCCGAGGGCTTCAGACACTGCGGCACCGATTACGGTCTGGATTAGTCCCGGAGAGTGCCTCTTCAGACACTCTGCAGGGAGGATCCAAGTGCATGCCATCCCTCCTTCTTGGGTCTGCCATGAGCTCCCTCTCCTCCCTCTGCCGGAGGTCTGCGAGAGAGACAACACCCTCTGCCAGCCCCCCTCAGTGAGCCGCTTGGCCTCGTCCATTGTTGATTCACACTCGTCCATGACTTTGGCTGGCATTCCTGCTGCTGGCTTCCAATAAGATAGCACCTCGAGCCGTTCATCGCCCAGTCTCATGCTGTCTAGACGTCGGCAGGACCAGCCGTTTTGAATCCAACCGACGGGTTTGCTGCGGCTGTCGGGATCGGTACGGTGAAGCAAAACTATCAGGCAGTTGGGATCTATTTGCTTATCATCCATTATCTTTAGAAGGCTGTTGGACCAACCCTCGGGAATATCAGACACCGAAGCTTCCTCGATAGGCTCAAGGAAAACTCCGTCATGTTCTGGCGGATCCAGATAAGGTAGATTCCACACTACTAAAGTCACACCCTCCTGCAATTCCCAACCCGGCTCTCCCGGGCCACCTTCTTTGACACTGACCGCGCCGGCGAAACCGGCCTTCTCGACATTACCTCTAGCCGCCGCCACAGCGAATGGGTTGACATCACACGCAGCAACATTCCAGCCCAGTGAAGCAAGCAGAATCGACAGGGCCCCACTGCCGCAACCAATCTCGGTTGCAATACCACAGCGATCAGACAGTCCAAGGAGCGCCCGACCTAATAGGAAGGTGTCCTCACGAGGTGGATAGACTGTATGTGGGACTATTATTTCCCATGGCCCGGCCTCCTCAATTCCGAATTTGGATGTTGCCGATCTTGTTCCGGCCCCCAGGGGTCGCTGGCGATGTTCATCTACCATCGAACCTCCACTGTAGGTAGAATCTGAAAACCTTTATTCGTACAGGCCTCCAACATCGAAGTGACATCTCCGCCCCCCTGGAGAAGTTGCGGCCCTGCCGAGCGTAGCGGTGCCGTTTCAGTAATCTTTTAGAACCCCTCCTCGGTCCGATGAAGGCCCAGCACTTGCTATGGGCCTGTAGCTTAGTCAGGTAGAGCATCCGGCTTTTAACCGGACGGCCGTGGGTTCAAATCCCATCAGGCCCGCCTGACAACGCCGCAGGCTCACAGTTTTTGCAGGGCGGGGGGGCGTGATATGGCAGTAAAGAGTTCTACGAAAAAGCGCTTGATGGAGCTCGGAATATCCGAGACCCACGCGCACCGGTTGGCCGATGATGCGAACATGGATGCAATCAAGCGCATGACCGTCGATCAAGTCGCGAAGAAACTTGAACTCGAGACCGGTGCCGCTGATCTCGAGAATGTTATGGCAGTCATCAGAGAGCAGATGGCTTCGCGCAAGAGGACACGCACCGGTAGGGTAACCATCTCCAGGAAGGCTATGCTCGATGCCGATATCCCACAAGGTGATGATAGGTTCAACGTCCTCAATCATATTTTGGTCCCGCATCATGAGTTGGTTCCTCAGGAGGAGGAGGAGGCCATGCTGGCTCCTTGGAGTCTGTCTCAGAAAAACGCCGACGGCACCACCCGTCTGGCCAAGGAACTACTTCCGAAGATTCTCATCACCGACCCTGCTGTACAGGCAATCAAAGAAGCCGTCGAGGTGGAAGACGATGAACTCCCGGCAGGTTGGCTCGCTAATAGGGTCGTTAGAGTGGTTAGGTACAGTCGCTCGGCAGGTTCCAGCACGGCATTCAGGTTGATTGTGGAGAGCGCATGAGGTGAGAAGATGAAGGAGATAGTTGAGAGTTATTTCAAGCAGAGGAGCCTAGTCAATCACCAGTTGATGTCATACAATGATTGCATACCATCAGGCGACGGACGCCTCAGTAGGATGGAGAAGATTGTTCGCAGCATCAGGATAGGGACGGACGAGCCAATCGAGGACCTACCTGGCGGCGAAGACGCCGGTGGCTGCATCAAACTCGATGTACTCGACAAGGAAATCACAGTGCGCCTCAAGAATATCAGGCTGGGGAGCCCGACCATCCGTGAGGCCAACGGTGCCGAGCATCCCGCTACTCCTCTGGAGTGCAGAATTCGCAAGTTAACCTACTTCTCGCCCGTGTATATGGACTTCCAAATTTACAGGGACGACATACCCCCTGATACGCCAGATGCAGATCTTGGCTACATCGAGGAAGATGGAGTCCACATCGGCAATCTCCCGATTATGGTCCGCTCGGCACGGTGCAACGTGCACTCTGACCACATCGACGAGAACAGGAAACTGTCTCCTCAGACTTCGGTCGAGGATTCCGAGCACCTAACTCAGCTTCTCAGGAAGGCGGGTGAGGACCCCCTTGATCCGGGTGGCTACTTCATCATCAACGGCACCGAACGCGTCCTAATCTCGATGGAGGACCTCGCCCCCAACAGAGTCACCGTAGAGAAGAACAAGAAGTACGCCCATGAGACCGAAGTCGCCAAGATTTTCTCTCAGCGTGACGGTGTGCGTAAACCACTCAATGTTGAGAAGCGACGTGACGGTATGCTGATGGTAAAGATTCCAAGCGCCGGCACCACGGCAATCCCCGTTGTCCTCCTCATGAGGGCGTTGGGCATGGAGAACGACAGGGAAATCTTCGCGGCAATAGCAGGTCCCGTAGATGCGATGAAGTATACCGTTGCCAACCTAAACGACGTCAAGGACAACGATGAGTACGCTGTCGAGACAGAAGAAGAAGCAATCGCCTGGCTCGAGAAGAAGTTCGCAGCCGGACAGCAGAAGGAATACCGAGAGTCGCGAATTCAAAACCTCCTCGACAAGGAACTCCTTCCTCATCTGGGTTCCTCGCCCGAGCACCGCGAGAAGAAAGCCATCTTCCTCGGTCGCATCGTCAGGCAGGTCTTAGAAATGGCCATCACCAACCGCGATCCAAACGACAAGGACCACTACGCCAACAAGCGCGTCCGACTCGCCGGTGACCTGATGGAAGATTTGTTCAGGGTTAGTATGCAGCAATTGTCTAGGGACCTCAAGTACCAACTCGAGAGGCATCACAACCGTAAGCGAGAACTGAAAATCAACTCCTGTCTTAGGCCAGACGTCCTAACGTCCAAGATTATGCACGCTTTGGCAACCGGTAACTGGGTCGGCGGACGCTCCGGTGTCAGCCAGCTGCTGGACCGTACGACATACATCGCTGCGCTTTCGCACATGCGAAGGGTGACCAGTCCTCTGGTACGCAGCCAGCCGCACTTCGAGGCACGTGATCTCCATCCCACTCATTGGGGCAGGCTCTGCCCCAACGAGACTCCAGAGGGTCAGAACTGTGGGCTGGTCAAGAACGCAGCCCAGATGATTGATGTCTCCGAAGAGGTCCCCGAGGACGATGTGAAAGAATTATTACTCGAGGCCGGAGTTAATTCTTCTCCAGAACAGTGGGCGGATGGCTCGAGAATCCACGTCAACGGCGATATCTTTGGCTTACACAAGAGACCTGCAAAACTGGTTTCTAGGATTAAGAGGAGTCGACGCTCGGGCCGACTACGGCCAGAGGTCTGTATCCGTCACGACACTGCTAACCGGGACGTATACATCAACACCGACAGAGGTAGGGTATTGCGTCCTCTGTTGGTCATCGAGCATGGCAGTCTGAACCTCACGAAGTTCCATTTGGAAGGCTTGAGGTCCGGAGAACTCACATTTGCCGACATGGTGGCCTCCGGCGTCGTCGAGTGGGTTGATGCTGAAGAGGAGGAGGATCTCCTCGTCGCCCCCAGGCCCTTCGATCTCCCTCAGACCTCACCTAAGCACGGCAGGCCGATTAACCCGGCGAAAGTGGAGTGGGTTAACCTCGGTGAGGAGGAGATTTCCGAGGCCAAACTGAGAGCTGAGGTTCAACTCTCCAACGGCGAGACTGTCTTCGAGGAGTTCACAAGTCCCCTGAACTACTACCAGAGCGAAATTGACTCCCTCAAGAGGAAGCAGACCAAGAACAACACCATTCTGATTTACACCCACGTCGAAATTGACCCACAACTCATTCTCGGCGTGTGCGCATCTCTCGTGCCTTATCCTGAGCACAATTCCACTCCAAGGGTGACCGGCGGCACGGCGATGGTCAAGCAGAGCCTGGGTCTACCAAGCGCCAATTACAGACTGCGCCCCGATACACGGGCTCACATCATGCACTACCCTCAACAGTCAATCGTCGGCACGCGCGCGATGGATTCGACTAATTTCAACAGCAGACCAGGTGGCCAAAATTTCGTAGTTGCCATAATGAGTCATCACGGATACAATATGCAGGATGCCGTCATCATGAACCGAGCGTCTGTCGAGCGCTCCCTAGCCCGCTCCGCCTTTGTCAGAACCTACAACGCTGAGAACAAGCGGTTCCCCGGTGGTCAAGAGGAGCGGATCGAAGTGCCCGGAACCGGTCTCGATGAAATCAAGGGCCTGAAGTCTTTCGACAGTTATGCTCACCTCGAGAGAGACGGTCTGCCTGTACCAGAGGAGTTCCTGTCTACCCTTGGCAAGTCGGACAGAGCTGTTCTAGTGGGGAAGACCAGCCCCCCGAGATTCCTTGAAGAGGCCCACGGCGCATTCCTACAGGCTCAGGAGAGGAGAGAGTCCTCGATGCTGGTACGACACGGCGAAGAGGGTTGGGTCGACAACGTGTTCGTCACGGAGTCCCTTGACTCCGGTCGACTCGTGCGAATCACCCTTCGTACTAACAAGATCCCGGAGCTCGGCGACAAGTTCGCTAGCCGACACGGTCAGAAGGGGGTAATCGGACGACTCGTCAACGAGGAGGATATGCCCTTCACCGTAGACGGTGTTATCCCTGACCTGCTCATCAATCCTCACGCCATCCCTTCGCGGATGACAGTGGCCCACGTTCTCGAGATGATAGGTGGAAAAGTTGGTTCCATGGAGGGCCGCAAGATCGACGGAACCGCGTTCACCGGTGAGAAGGAGGACTCCTTGCGCTCGGGGTTGCTCCGAAGCGGATTCAATCATACCGGCCGCGAGTCGATGATGAACGGCGAGACCGGTGAGGACTACACTGCTGACGTTTTCGTCGGCGTCATCTATTACCAGAGGCTACATCACCTTGTCAGCAGCAAGTTGCACGCCCGCAGTCGTGGCCGAGTGCAAATCCTGACCCGCCAACCGACGGAGGGCCGTGCCCGCCAAGGGGGCCTCAGGTTCGGTGAGATGGAGCGCGACTGCCTGATTTCTCACGGCGCATCGATGGTGATTAAGGACAGGCTTCTGGACGAGTCGGATGGCTGGGACCTAATGGTCTGCAACACCACGGGATGTGGACACGTCGCTTACTATGATTGGAAGCGCCGCACTACCGTCTGCCCTACTGCGGAGATCGCTCTGACGTCCACAAAGTACAGACTTCCTACGCTTTCAAATTGTTGCTCGACGAGATGAAGAGTCTTGGAGTGGCGATGCGACTGGAACTGGAGGATCGAAGATGAGCGCCCGCGATGCAGCCAAAATTCCGAAGAGGATCGAGTCGATTAAGTTCGGTTTGATGGACCCCAATGAGATTCGCAAGATGTCATCAGTAGAGATCAAGACCGCTGACACCTACAAGGACGATGGACACGCATACAAGCAGGGCCTGATGGATCCGAAGATGGGCGTTATAGATCCAGGGATTCGTTGCGAAACCTGCGGCAACAAGCACGAGGAGTGCCCGAGTCACTTCGGACATATTGCACTCGAATTGCCTATCCTCCACATCGGTTTCACCAACTTGATCAGGACCGCACTCAAGTCAACTTGCAATACCTGCAGCAAAATTCTGCTACACAGTTCGGCAGAGACTCATCCCCTCGATCCTGAGAAGTCTGAGCAGGACTACTACCGAGATCGAGTCCACGACATCATCATCAAGCATGGCGTGGGCTCTCGTGAGTTCAAGACCATCATCAAGGATATCGAGAAGGAGTGCGCCCATAAGAGGAGGGCCATCTGCATGCACTGCGGTTCCGAGCAGGGCAAGATCATGCTCGACAAACCGTCGACTTTCAAAGAGAAGAAAGCGGACAAGGGTGAGCACAAGTTGAACGCCCGCGACATCCGAGAATGGCTCGAGCGAATTCCCGATGAGCACCTAATCTTCCTCGGGATGAACAAGGACTCCAGTCGCCCCGAGTGGATCATCATGAAGGTCCTCCCGGTGCCTCCAATCACAGTCCGCCCATCTATCACCCTCGACAGTGGTGACCGCTCCGAGGATGACCTAACTCACAAGTTGGTTGATGTTCTCAGGATTAACCAGCGCCTGCGGGAGAACCGCGACGCCGGTGCCCCGCAACTGATTGTTGAGGACCTCTGGGAGCTGCTGCAGTATCATTGCACTACCTATTTCGACAATCAGACCAGTGGGATACCTCCTGCCAGACATCGTTCTGGACGCCCCCTGAAGACACTTGCTCAGCGTCTCAAGGGCAAAGAGGGTAGATTCCGCAGCAACCTCTCAGGCAAGCGCGTCAACTTTTGCGCCCGCACTGTAATCAGCCCTGATCCAAACCTCGGAATCAACGAGGTCGGAGTGCCAGAGAAGTCCGCTAAGGAACTCACTGTCCCCATCAGAGTTACTAGCCGCAACAGGGAGCAGTTGCGCCAGATGGTATTACGTGGACCAGATGTGCACCCGGGTGTAAATTACATTGTACGAGGAGATCACTTTAGAGTTCGGATTACAGATCGCACGAAGTACATCTGGGCTGGATTCAGGTGCCTCAATCCCGAGTGCGACTCCGGAAGTGAGGATGAGCCCTACGCTGGCTACAGGCCCGATTTGAACGAAGTCCTTCCTGCTCCAAATTTCCTACCTGGTCTTGAGTTGAAGCGTCAGATGCGTAGGAACGCCATTGGCGACCTCGAGGAGGAGTGGGGTGTTGACTTGGAGGCTACGATTTCAAATCTTAAGGGTGAGGACGCTAAGGGGCAGTCACTGAAGGCGGATGACCCCAAGGCCATAATCCACAACAGGTGGAAGTGGGAACACTCCAATCCCGACGAGTATTTCCCAGATCACCTAGAGGTGTCGTGCTCTCACTGCGGCAGCCCCGAAATTGAGGACGAGTATGGTGGGACTTACTCGTCCGAAATCGAAGACAGACTGAGCACATTAGATAGGGAAGGCAACCCGAAGCCCGGCGTCATCGTCGAGAGGCACCTTATCGATGGCGACGTCGCGATATTCAACCGACAGCCGTCTCTCCACAGGATGTCAATGATGGTCCACGAGATACGCGTCATGTCTGGTAAGACATTCAGATTCAATCTAGCTGACTGCACTCCCTACAACGCTGACTTCGACGGCGACGAGATGAATCTGCACGTCATCCAAAGCGAGGAGGCACGCGCAGAGGCCAAGATTCTCATGCGTGTCCAGGAGCACATCATCACTCCGCGCTACGGGGGCAGTGTGATAGGTGGCATCCACGATCATATTTCTGGTGCCTACTTACTGACTCATGGCGATCGTATCCTGCCCAAGAACTTGGTTCTGGAGATTCTAGGCGCCATAGGTTGGGTCGGTGAACTGCCAGAGGAAGTACAGGAGAACGACATCGTTGGATACCGAGGGACCGACGTACTGAGCCTCATCGTACCAGCCGGATTCAACCTGCAGTACACGAGTAGGTCTGGTGACCAGGTCAATGTAACCGAGGGCAAGGTCACAGGCACCATAGACAAGCGAGGAATCGGTGCCGAGGATGGCCGACTGCTCGACGCCGTCGTCCAAACTCATGGCTCGGATGCAGGTGCCGAATTCCTGAATAGGATGACGAAGATGACCATTGCCATCTGCTCTGCTATGGGTTTTACCACAGGTATCGACGATGAGGACCTGCCACTCAAGGCCAAAGAGAGGATTGCAGAAATCAACATCGAGGCGAGCGCCGAGGTCGACTCCGAACTCGAGAAATTCGGTAAGAATGGCCGCCGCTACGAGGCCCGACCTGGCAGGACTCCCCTCGAGACCCTAGAGGAGAACATCCTAGGTATTCTTGACAAAGGAAAGGCAGATTCCGGTGAAGTCGCTAGGGATCATCTTGGTGCCGATAACCCTGCCGTTATGATGGCGGTCTCCGGGGCCCGTGGTTCGATGGACAACCTCGCTATGATGGCTGGTTCAATCGGCCAGCCAAAGGTCCGTGGTAAGCGCCTTGAGAGAGGTTACCAGGACCGTGTACTGCCGCATTTCCCGCGCGGAGTGAAGGGTGCCGAGGAGAAGGGGTTCGTTTCATCTTCTTTCAAGCGTGGGCTCGAGCCGACCGAGTTCTTCATGCTCTCTATTTCGGGACGCGAGTCTCTGGTTGACACTGCCGTCAGAACCAGCAAGTCCGGGTACATGCAACGCCGTCTGATTAACGCCATGGATGACCTGAGGGTTGCCAACGACGGCATGAGCTCGGTGCGCAACACCGCTAACCGCATTGTCCAGTTTGAGTATGGAGAGGATGGTATAGACCCCGCTCGCAGTCGCAAGGGGTTGCCTTTCGACGTCTCACAGGTCCTAGACGAAGCATTAGGAGGTGAGGACTGATGGTAGTTAAGAGCGCCACTAAGAAGAAGCTCATGGATCTCGGTGTGGCTGAAGAGTACGCGCACAAGCTCGCAGATGACCGCAAGTGGGATGATGTAAAGATACTGACATCCGGTCAAATTGCTCAGATCTGCGGCCTCGACTCTGGCACCTCTCAGGAGATATTCAAGGTGATGGAGGCATCCGCCAAGCCATCACGAGCATCCGCATCTGCCGAGAAAACAATTGTCAGGAGAAGGGCGGTTTCCAGACGACGCAAGAAGAAGGCTCTCCCACTTCAGGAGTACGACGAGGAATCCAAGATGAAGCAGATTCTTCGTGACATCGACACGGATGATGCGATATACCAGCAGCTCCGTGATACCTCAATCGAGATGAACCTCTCTATCACCCCCCGCATCCTAGGCAATCTGGCCGAGGGGATTCGTTCTAGGGGAATCGGCAAACTGAACCGCACCGATGCCGAGAAAGTGCTGAACTCTTCGCAGAGCTTCATTGGCACAGCTAGGGTAGATCCGCACGAGGCAGTCGGCATTACCACTGCTCAATCAATCGGAGAGCCGGGGACTCAGATGACCATGAGAACTTTCCACTATGCAGGGGTTGCGACCGTCAACGTAACTCAGGGACTTCCAAGAGTCATTGAGATTGTAGATGCTAGGAAGGTTCCTAAGACTCCGACGATGCTAATCTATCTCGAAGAGTTCAACTCCAAGAAAAAACCCCTCAACACCAATGAGAAGGCCGTTCGCAAGATTGCCGCCGCACTGGAGATGACTACCACGCTGGATATTGCCAAGATCAATGTTGAAATCACCCAGCGACACATCACCCTCGATCTCAGCAATCCCAATATGAGACTCAAGGCCATGACCGGCGCAGAAGTCAGGGACAAACTGTCAAGGGCTCTGAAACTGTTCATCCAGGCCAATAACGATGACCGTCCAAAGATTCTCACAATCATCCCCGGAGTGTCCAAAGAAGAGGATCTAGAGACACTGGCATCCGACCCTCCGACCTACACAGCGCTCCTCCAGCTCGAGGACAAGATCAAGAAACTGAGACTCAAAGGTCTGGCTGACATCACCCGCGCCAATGTTCAGGGCCCTAGCAGGGACACTGGCGAGTATTACATCTCGACAATCGGATCGAATCTGGCCAAGGTCAGTGAGTTCGCCGGAGTCGACAGAGCTAGGACCTATACCAACAACATCAACGAAATCAATCAGTACCTCGGTGTCGAAGCCGCAAGACAGGCGATTATCAATGAGATGTTCGACACCCTTGAGGGTGCTGGCCTAGATGTCGATATACGCCACTTACTGACTGTCAGCGACGTGATGACCAGCGAAGGCACGGTTCGCGCCATAGGTAGGCATGGTGTCAGCGGCACCAAGCACAGCATCCTAGCACGCTCTGCCTTCGAGGTCACTGTCACGCATCTGCTACAGGCGGGAGTGATTGGCGAGAGGGACGAGCTCCGTGGAGTCACTGAGAACATCATCGTGGGGCAACCGGTCGCAGTGGGAACCGGCAATGTCGACCTCTACTACATCCCAGAGAGTGTTTGAAGGAGAACTGATTATGGATTTGGCTAGGCACCTCAAACAGAGTATGGGCACAGGAAAAGTCCTGTTTGGGCAGAGGCAGACCATGAGCGCTTGCACTAAAGGTGATGCCAGACTAGTCATCGTGGCTGCCAACTGCCCGGCCAACTACATCTCCGAATTGACCGAGGGTCACCCTGATGTGCCCATCCATCAAGTTCAGATGGTAAACAGCCAGCTGGGAGCGGCTTGCGCCAAGCCATTCCCAGTCAGCGCTCTTTGTGTCATCGATCCCGGGCAGAGCGATTTGCTCTCGCTATCGCCCAACGTTTGACAGTCATCCTCTTCAGGACTAAAGCCTGTGTGACTACCTCTCCAAGCGTTCGATTCAAGTTCCCGGTACCGTCGCTGGTCTCGTGGACGAAGCGGTACGTGACCTGTTGGCCCTGCGAGCAGTCAAGCTCCATCCGGCTGATGATGCCCCCCAGATTCACGGATTCAGGTGTATGGGCGTGGCTGAGAGGGTACCTGAGCTAGGGGAGACTCCGGGCTCTATGGTTCACGTCTGGCACGTTCCCCCGGACATCCTGCCGATATCAGCCACTGAGATAGAGAGGTGGAGCGTCGACGCCCCCGGAGGGAGGCACTGGATTCTCAGCGAACGACCGTTCGACGAAACTATTCTTGCCCCTCTAAAGTCAATTGACGTGGTGATTTGGGGGCCGGAGCGGATGGCTAGATGGATTGGAGAGGCTGTTATGGAGGGGGAGTTAGTCGCCCATTTACCTTCACCTCAGAACCAGTCGCAGATTGAGCGGGACAAGGTTTCGATTGCCGAATCAGCATCCAATATGACCGCACTCAAACCTCTGGTGGATCTAGACTTGTGGCTGATGCAGAGGGGCTGGGAAGACGTCAACACATCCCCCGTCCTGCTCTCGGCTAGGCTCTGGATCGTTGATGGCTTTCTGAAAGGCCCCGAGGGCGATACAGAGCCTGGTACCTGGAGCATTGTTGAGGATCCATGGTCAGGTGCCCTATCTGTTCACGAGCCTGAAGAGGAGCTACCTCATCCTCCGAGATTGAGGTTGATTGAGCCCCCAGATGAGAGTTGGTCCGATATAAGGGCAGTACCGTCGGAGTTGCTCAAATTGTTGGACCGTCGCAAGCAGGGTGAACCCGATTCTGATGAGGGACCAGTGAGTAGCATCATGTTGGAGTGGTGGCGTTTAGATCCCGATTCGACCAATCTCAGTGATGTCCAGTTGGTTATTCCTGGATGGATCATAAACGCAGAGGGATTAGAGCCACAGGCCCTTCATGGTAGGAATGGCAGACTATACGAGATTGAATAATCAGTTACGCCGAAGCGCCATCAGTTCGTCTGTCGATAATGTATCTCCTGACATCAGTTTCGACATCAAATCTGTGAGCTCCAACTTCTCCTGTCCATCGTAACCCTCTTCCTTCTTCTCTCTCAATTCCATTGCCTTCATCATATCCTGGATTGAGTGAATGCACCGTAACGATACGATGTATTTGCTATGTAGCGAGTCTGCTTCGCGTTTTGATCTGGTCAAACTGGTGTGAGCGGTGTTGGCCTTCTCTCTCAAACGGTCTACTTCCTCGGACAGTTCCACCATCAGGTCATGAGCCTCCTGGGCCCTCATGACGGCCCTTTCGACTGACTTGTGAGAATCCTCCTGCTGTCGTTCTGCATCCCTCACTGAGTCCTTGAGCTCGCGCATCTCTCCACCTCCCTGTGCCTTGGTCGCTTCCTTCAGGGCCCCAGACAAATGCTTCATTTTCTTGTGGTAGTCCCTTTCCCTCTTTCCTAGGAACTGCCCAGTCATGTACTGCTTCTCCAGTTTCTCCATATCTGCTCTGATTTTGCCAGCCGAGGGACCTCGTTTAGCCCGATTTCGGAGTTGCTCCTCGAGATTTTCTCGCTGCTCATCCAGCTTGGCTCGTAACCCCTCTCTGACTTCCTTGAGATGTTCCGAGTGTTCTGCTCGGACCCCCTTTAGTTCCTTGACCCGTTGGTTTGCCTCGTCCCTTATCGCCTTCTGAGCCTGTACCTCGTTGATTAGTTCCTTCACTTGGCGGTTGACTTCGTTCCTTTTGTCAAGGAATTCCCTCACCTTGGCATTCCATTCGTCTCTGGTGTCCCGGTGGCCGGTTGACTTACTTCCTATGGAGTCGCGCAGGGGTTGCAGAAGCCCTCTGACCTCGTCGAATTCCATAACCATCTTGACGACTTCCGTATTTCCGAACTTGATACTTCATTTAGGGCTGGTGGAGTCGAATCAGAGTTATTCATCTCCCTCTCTACGAGCAGCCATTGTACCTCTCCTCGAGCCTCCGCGGGTGACACCTAGCCTCACCCCTCTCTTCTTTCGACTATGCTTGACCTTCGGCTTGGGTTGATTGTCAGACGCCTCTGACCCGGCTATCTCAGACAGTCCTCCTGAATTTAATAAGGCCTCAAGTTCGTTTGCATCCAATGAGCCACCGCTCTGGGCCCTGTCCTTAACATCAGCTAAACGAATCGCCCTGCCGCCCCCGAGAGTTATCTTTTGGTAGGCCTTGATTCTGCCTAGCCTCCTGCGAATCCCCTTCCTCTCGGAACTGAGTTCATCGAGTTTCTTGTCGATCTTGTCGATGCGGAGACTGGTCTTTTGAATGTCCGAGCGTGATATGCTGTCCGAGTCTAGTTCCGTCTCATCTAGAGCGCCATCTACCTTCTCCTTTCTGCTCTTCCTCGTTGCATCCAGTTTTGTCGTCACTTCTCTCATTTTCTTGACGTGACCAACGTACTCACTGTGAGCTTTCTCCGACTCACCTTTCCTGACTATAGCGGCTTGGAGCTCAAAGAAGCGCCCGAACGAATCCAGTTCTCTAGCCAGAGTAGGGACGGCAGTCAGGTCATTGTCAATGGTAACCAAGCGACGATGAGTCTCACCCAGCCATTCTACAAGTACATCTGCGGGCGGAGGGATACAGATATTCACAGAGTCCCTCTTCTGGCGTGCTTGTTCTGCGGACTTTCTAATGGAGTGAAACTCCCTAAGCAAGCCCCTCCGAGCGCCATCGGCCGATTTCATCTCACCGACTGCGGACCTCAGTGAGCGCACTAGGTCAATCTGGTCTCGACGCCCATCCCTGAGTTCGCGGTGCTGCCTTTCGACAGAACGCAACTCTCGCTCGAGGTCACCACGCATCTCCTCGATATCATTGTGGTCTATCTCCTCGAGGTCATCAAAGGACCCACTCTGTGCATCTGTGCTCATTTCTCTTCGCCCCCTGAAGGGTCTGTTCTGTGCTTCGGTTTAGAATTACGAGCGAAGGAGGACTTACCTCCCTTGGAGACGCGGATGTTGGCCACCATGAGATCCGGAAAACCCACTCCGAGATCCTCAAAACCGTCTTTTAGACGCCTTTCCCAGTGAGCGATGGCATAGTCAGACTGAGCGAGTAGTTCCTTGGCTCTGTCCAACTGTCTCCTGATTTCCCTCAACTCAGCTGTTAGGGCAACCTTCTTCTCATGCATCGGCTGTGCTTTCTCAACGATTTCAATCATACTCCGGTGGGCTTTATCAGCCTCCCTGTAAAGTATGTTCATCTCGGATCTAGAGTCTATGAAGCTCGCCATCTCGGGATTAGAATCGCGCCTCGACTTCAGCCAACGATCATTCTCCTCAAGTAACTTCTTCCTGCGATCGAGCAACTTTCTCTCTGCCCTGTGGTCTAGGGCCGAGGTCTGGATACTATTCTCAATTTGCTCAAGCTCATCCAGAAGCTTCTCCTTCTTCCAGTTGGGATCCAGATTGACCATCTTGCTACTTTCAGCGAGACTGTCTCTGGTTCCCCTCACAACGCCGAGTATTGATCCAGCCTCCTTCTGCGCCTGATTACGCTTCTTTTTCAGTTCAGCCACCTTGTCGTTGGTAGCTCTGTGAGATGTCACAATTCTCTGCACTCGAGGCTCCAGTGACTCCTCCTCTGCCTCTAGAGTGCGAATGACGTTCGGCAGCTCCTCTTTCAGTACCTGCCTCCTCAGCAAGAGTGCCTGAGCGAGTTCCTCCGGAGTCACTGCTAGCAGGGCCCCGGTGTCCATAGCGTCCGGGGCACAGGAGAGTCCGCATTAAAGGTCACTATGTGACCTTGAAATGGGGGTTGATTCATACATCCGGTTGTGCCGAGAACTTGCAATGGGCCTTGTCTCTGTAGCTTCGGAGCTGCGGAAAACTGCTGTGGTGGTCATTGTACTTGTCCTGATGTCCTCCCCAGTTTCCGGCGAGGGCGAGAAAATGTTCTATCCTGCTGGTTCATCTGAAATAGCCGTCACTGGAGAGCCGGTCCACGTTGGTGACGAGCTCACGGCCTCCATACTTGTCAATAATCAGGGTTCGAACACGGGTTCGGTGAGGCTGGTGCTCTCCGATTCGACAGGAATCAACCTCTCTGTAGGCGAGGATGTCCTAATCAACCCCGGATCCAGCCGCGAGGTTTCGGCTCCGCTGGTACCAGCCTCAACCGGGGCGCTGGAGTTGAACTGGGAGGTCACAAGCGATGACGGAGGGGTATCTTCTGAATTGAGTGGATCATTTGAAGTGCAGGTGTATGAACCTCAGACACTGGGTCTGGGATTTGGCTCGGTGGATTGGACTCTATTGAGTGGCTTGAACTGCGATATTTCTGTGTCTCTAACTGACGGGAAGCAGCGAGATGTGAGCGTCTCAGTATCCCTAGTCAGTCAGGGTACCGAAAAAGATGTACAGAGGTTCAATATCACTCTAGATCCGGGGCTCAGGATACTGTCTCTGGACTTGGGGCAACCCGATGCCGACCACATCTCAGTGATTTTGGAACCAAATGGGTGGATACCTTCCAATTCAGCGGTAAATCTAACCTGGCAGACTAGCGTCACGCCCCCTCACATCTCTCCCTCGGTATCTATCGGAGTGCACGAACCCGAAAGTCCTGGGACGGATGATTTCGTCAATTTGCCGTACTGGCTCAACAACTCCGGAGACTCCGCAACGCTTCCGGGAACTCTACGGGTAGTGGGCATATCCGACGGAATGGTACTGGCACAGATCAACGTGTTGGCGGTATCGGGAGGAGAGTCGTCTCCGGGATTTCTGAGCATCGGACCTTGGCCTGAAACACCGATGGTAGAAGCTGAGGTGATTTGGTCGATGGACGGTTCTGAGGCCACGGTTCCACTGACGGTATTTTCGTATTCAGAGGGCGGGAGTGATTGGGAGTTGCCTTTCGATGCAATGGCAGCCGTATATGGCGCTGCACTAGGTCTTGTTGTGGTCCTCGTCGGGCTGGTCGTATTGAGGGCCGTGTCCGAGAGGACCCCTAGAACTGAGAGTGATTCAAAGATTCTGAGGGAGTCACGGATTACCCGTAGACTAGAGCGAGCACCCATGAAGAGAGAGGTCAGATGCCCCAGTTGTGAGCAACGTCTGAGAATCCCTGCGGAACACACTGGATCTGTCAAATGTCCGGCCTGCACCACTCAATTCTCATCAGCTCAGATAGAGGGAGAGCCGGATTCAGAGGAAGTAAAGCAGGAATCGAAAGAAATTCTCAATGAAGATACCACCGCATCCAGTGAACCGATCGCTAGGTCCCACGAGGAGATACTGTCATGTCCGCAGTGCGATCAGAAACTTAGGATTCCTATTGAGCGCAGACCCGTTCGTTCTAGATGTCCGGCTTGCAGAACCGAGTTCATGGCCGAGGTGGGTGAGGCAGATGTCTGAACTGAGCGAATTCGAGGAGATGTACTTGAAACGCCTATTCGAAGCACACGTGGACAATCCTAGCGCTATTGTAAAGACCACCCAACTGGCTCAGATGATGGATGTCAGCCCCGCCTCGACCACAGAGATGATACAGCGACTGGCCAGCCGTGATTTGGTCACACATATCCCCTACAAAGGATGCAGACTGACGCCTGATGGATTCCAGCAAGCGGCGATGATTAAGCGTCGTGAGGGACTCATCGAAATCCTACTAACTGAGGTCATCGGCTTCGAAGGCGACGTCCTCGAGGCGGCCTGCAAAATCGAGCACGCCATAGATGAGGAGCTAGAAATGGCCCTCGACAAGATGCTGGGTTACCCCGAGAAGACTCCAAGAGGAGAGCGGATTCCTATCATTGAAAGGCAGTTGGAGCCTATGAGGTCAGGGCTGCTACTGCCTCTGTCAGCCTTGCCAATAGGATCGACTGCCACCATCGAGCTGATGGTGATGAGGCCGACTGACGTCCGAACTCTCGAAATGATCGGGGTCGGTATAGGGACCAAGGTCAGTTCAACTGACGATGGCATCTCCTGCAATGGCTCAGTAATCGAGATGTCGAAAGCGGTTTCGCTACGTATTCTTGCTAGGACCGATGAGGTGATGTGATGGAAGATGTCCGGACAGATGATCTCGAGGAATTGGCTGACTCCTTGGAGGGGATTGTCCCTCCGGCCCCCGAGATGCCACCTCGATCTATAACCGAGCCGCAGCGCAGCCTGAAAGGGGCCGAGAAGATCCAGAGGCTCAAGTCACAGGAAGAACTCCTTCTCAGAGCAGACAGACTCCTCATAAGCGACGGAGCGAGACTCGTCTTGTTTCTTCCGCTGATGGTCATAGTCCTATATGGGTTGGCTCAAACTTTCACTGCATCGAATCCACAATGGTGGACCGATCACATAGAAGCGACTGTTGAGGGGTTGGGGATGTCAACAGGGATCTACGGAATGTCTCTGTTGATGTTGGTGGCCGACACCGCTCTGTTGCTGATACTACTGAGGCTGATGGTGCTTACGAGGACTATTTTCAGGCTCGAGGCGAAGGAGCTGACTACAATAGGTCTGACCTTCAATAGTGCTCACGGATATGCCGAGATGAGGGCCACCATCGACGGTGCAATAAGGCAGCTGGGGATCACCATACTCCTGATGGCCATGGCTGCCGCTCTGCTAGCAGCGAGCCTTTGGCTACCCGATGACGTCATCGCCACTCCGATACTAGTAGCCTTCTCGACAGGGGCTCTTTTGTCGGGACACGGCGTACACATGGTCTCGGACCGTCCGCGCTTCAACACCAGTGAGCCCTGGGGCATGCTAGAGGCATTCTCGCCACCCATCCATCCGGCACTACTCAGTCGCCCATTCACCGATGTAATCAGGGCACATATCGATCCATTGCTTGCGGTCAGGATATCCCAATACCTCGGATCACTCGATTCGAAGATACACCAGAACAGCAGCAGGAGGGAACTACAGGAGACCCTGTTACACCTACTATACCTACGCCGCTCTTCACTGATTGACGAAGAACAATTCAGAGCGGCTTTGGAGCCGATGGTGGATGCATCTACCATCGAGGGGCTATTCAGTCACCCAGAACTCGGTGAGGAGACGTGGGACCGATTGCTTTCACGTGCACGCGCCGAGTGCCCCCCCTTCTTCAGACTGCATGACAGAATCAGGATGCGACGCATTGGAGGGCGCACTGACGATGGCATATGGCTCGATGTTGATATGGAGAATCTGGTAGTCGGTCAGGCTAACCTGTTCGCATTCGTGCTCAATGAGGGAGATAATCCGAGGGACGTGGTACTCAAGGTCCAGACCCCCGACTTCAGGCCGCACGAGTGCGTCTACAGACTCAAGATAGATCCATTCTCGGTTGATTCGGAGAGTCTTTCTGCTGATATCTCATCATCACTGCTCAGCACCATATCTGCAACTAGCATCGTGTGGCAGAGCCTGCTGCCTTCATCGATGGGCGAGGCGACGGTTACAGTAAGGCTTGAGGATGATGCAGGGAACATGATTTCAGGACGGGTACTGACGGTACAGGTCCGCTCTGACTTACTCACGAGAATCAAGATGACACTGGGTGGGTTGTTCATGGTCGGGGCTGCGATTGTGGTACTATCGCCCATGCTCCCGTTCTTACTGAACTTGCTGGGTCTTTGATTCAGGTCGGTTCAAAGGGCATCCCCCTCTGCCCACCCTGTGCCGGATGAAGAAGCGGGTCCCGATGAAGACCTCAGGACCAGGCTACACGCCATGGAGACCAGAATCAGGCGGATGCGTGAGCAGAGGAACGGACACAACGAGAACGCACGTAGGGCGGCCGATTCACGCAATTCAGTCCAAGAGCAGTCCAGAGAGCTCAGGGAACGAATCAAGGAGCACTTGGATGAGCAGAAGGAGGTGCGTGTCAGGGCTAAGGTGCATCAGGCCAAGCGCGATGAGATTCAGTCTCAGATGCGCGAACTAATTACACAGCGCAGAGGCAAGAGGAGTGGTGAGGGCACTAAGTCGTTAGTCATACAGTTGTCCGAGACCTTGGGGGAGATAGATCGCATCGAGAACCGCATAATGACGGACGGCTCGTTGACTTTAGACAAGGAGAATGCGATGTTGAAGAAGCTAAAGTTGCTGATTGCCAAGCGTGATGAGTTGATGCCAGCAGCAGAGGAATTCCAGATTATCGAAATAGACCTCGGCGACATGGAGGGCTCAATCCAACTCCTCAAGGCCGAGGCGGACTCTCAGCACAAGGCTATGCTGGATGCTAACAAGGAGGCCGACGAGATCTGGGACGAGGTCAAGCCAATGCTCGAGGAGAGAGACTTCCTGAGGGCCGAGGGAGACCGACTGCACAACGCCTTCACTTCTTCCAGAGAGGCTGCAGATAATGTCCATTCCGAAATCAAGATCCTGCTGGACCAGGTCAACGAGATACGCGACGATCTCAAGGCTCAGCGTGAGGAGAGGGAGAGGTTAATCAGGGATCATAATCAATTTGTCCGGGATGCCCTTAGGACGCCTGACGAGGACGAGGATCTCGCCTCTTCACTTGCTGACGAGCTTCTAGAGAAAGGCTCGATAACTCTAGGTGGAACTAGGACAGATACTGACTCTGTGCCTGAGTCCAACAAGAAGGAGAGGAAGAAATCTAGGAGACTCGGCACTACTAGAGGAAAGCGGGACTGACTACCAGCCGCGCTCTTCCATACGAATATCGAGCTTGTCGATCTCTAGGCCATCCATGGGCTTTCCAGCCATCATCGACGAGGCTTCGGTTACTTTCTCAGGGTCGTTGAAGTGGTGAGTGGCCATTACGATGGCCGAGGCAGTGGTCGCTGGGTGCTCGGACTTGAAAATTCCTGATCCGACGAACACCCCATCCAAACCCTGCTTCATGAGTAGAGCGGCGTCCGCGGGAGTCGCAATACCGCCGGCTGAGAATGTTACCACTGGCAATCGGCTCATCTCCCTCACCTCGCCCATGATCTCAACGATCAAGTCGTGGCAGGCGTCCATACTTCCAAAGGGCGTGTTCTGAACCACTATGTCGTGTTCGCTCTTCAATTCGATTCTGCGGAAGCCATCTGATATGGTACGTGCAATAACCTCAAACTCAGCATCGTTGGCGCTCTGCAGCAACGCAATCTCCTCTGCTACTAATCTCGAATGCTGAATGGCGCTGACAACGTTACCTGTGCCCGCTTCACCCTTAGTGCGAATCATTGCCGCCCCTTCCATTATCCTACGACAGGCTTCACCGAGGTTGGTGCAGCCGCACACAAAAGGAATGGTGAAGTCGTTCTTGGCGATGTGATAGAACGGGTCCGCAGGAGTCAGCACCTCACTCTCGTCGACCATGTCCACTCCGAGCGTCTGCAGCACGCGAGCTTCTTCGTCGTGCCCGATGCGTGCCTTGGCCATCACTGGGATACTGGTGGTCTCGATAATGCCTCTGATTAGGTGGGGATGGCTCATCCTAGCAACACCCCCATCGGATCTAATGTCAGCTGGAACCCTTTCTAGTGCCATCACCGCGGTCGCCCCGGCATCCTCGGCGATATGTGCCTGCTCGGGGGTGACCACATCCATGATGACGCCACCCTCCTGCATCTTGGCGAATCCGCGCTTCAGCAACTCGGTGCCGTGACGCATCTTCTGCAAGTCTACTAACTTGGACATGGCAACCCCTCCGAGCACACACTCAAGAACCTATTCAGGCAGGTCCTGATTCAGGAATCCGCCAAGACTGGCGAATCACCTTCTGCCAAAGGCAGGTTGGGTGCCTCGTCCTCATTCTTGTCCAACCAACTCATTTCCTCATCGGGTAGGTCTGTGTCCGCGTAGATTGCTTCTACAGGGCACTCTGGAATGCATGCGGCGCAGTCGATGCACTCATCGGGGTCGATGACGAGATAGTCATCAGCCTCCCTAAAGCACTCAACAGGGCAGACTGCAACGCAATCTTGGTATTTGCAGCGAACGCACGCACTGGTGACGACATGAGTCATGTTTCTCGTTTCGGGGATGTATAATCGAGTAATAAACTTGCTCGGGAACCGCCCCAGACAACTAGGAATCCAGCATAGATAATATCGTCTTGGTAATCACATCAGATGGCTCGCTACCAGGATAAGCCTCGATTTTGAATTGACCCTTAGCGGCCGCCACAGAATTGTTCTCCGAGACTAGCACAACCTCTCCTCGTACTAGGTCCGAGAGCCTGATTCTGATGTGCATATTCTTCTCATCGTCTATCCTCTTCGAGACTCCCTCATCGAGCAGTCCCTTCAGCACCCCGTCACCTAGTCTAGACAGCGCCTTCAACGCAGCCTTCTTTCGCTTAGTTGTGGTTTCTAGGATGGTCTGCTCGGACCCATGCCAAGACTTGTCTCTTTCTACAGTCAGCTCGCAGTGATCTCCAGTCAACCAGCGCAGACTCTCCTCCAACAAGCCGAGGTCATCGACAGCGCTAGCATGAATCCTCCAGGTCGCACTGTGCAGCCCCATAGCCCCAGCACAGGCAACTCGTCCTTGAATACGACTACTGCTCAGATACCAAGGCCCCCTACGGGGGCTTTGATTCAAATACTGGAGGCAGGTCGGACGGCCCGCATACGGGGTAGCCCCCGAGGAGAGGTTCTTGTCATGGCGAAGGGAGCAGCAGCAAGGGCAGCGGCACGCAAACAGCGGGACAAGTGGAAGTCCAAGCGCTGGTTCACCATTCGGGCCCCTCGAAACCCCTGGTCCTTCGAGGTCATAGGCGAGACAATCGCAGAGGATGAGGATCAACTCATCGGTCGGCACTATGAGATAATGCAGAACGAACTCGACGGAGACTTCTCCAAGATGCATGTCAAGGTGCAGTTCAGGATTACAGGAGTGGTCGGTGCGGACGCCCTGACAGAGTATATCGGACACGAACTACTGAAGGACCACATCCGCCGACAGGTTCGACGCGACCGTGGCAAGATTGACGACACGGTAGACGTAGTCACTGAGGACGGTTTCTACATCAGGGTCAAACCGCTGATGATTTCGAGGCATCGCATCAAGGGAAGTCAAAAGCAGCAGATGCGCTCACTGGCTCGAGACATTATACTCAAGGCGGGGGCCACTTCTACGTGGGCCGAAATGCAGAAGGCCTCATTGGACGGCACGCTTGAGACTCAGATTAAGGAAGCATCATCCAAGATTCAGCCTATCCGAGAGGTGATGATTCGACGCATTCAGCTGATGCAGGGTGGAGTTGTCGCAAAGGACGGTCCGACCCTCGAGCAGGTGCTCGAGGACGAGCAGGCCGAGAAGGAAGCCACAGCAATTGAGGTTGATGACGAGGAGGAAACTCCATCCGAGGATGATTTGGAAGAGGCCCCAGAAGAGATCATTGATGAGACAGAAGATACTGAGGAAGCAGATGAGGCCACTGAGGATTCCGATGACGCTACTGACTACGGATCCATGACGGTCGCCCAGCTCAAGGAACTACTGAAGGAGGCCGGCAAGCCAGTTTCCGGTAAGAAGGCCGATCTCATCGAGCGTCTGAAGGAGTAATCCTATGGCCCGCATAGCGGTGCTCTGCGGAACTGGCATGAGCGCCTTCGCATCGCAATTGGCCTCTGCTCCGGGTGCAGCTGCTAACACCATGAGGGTGGATTCAGAATGGGGTCAGGTACCAGTAACACTCGTCAGTGTCAAAGAGGACGAAGTACTAATCATCGACAGACATCACTCTGACTCCGACTCGAGAACTCCTCCTCATCGCATCGAGCACCGTGCCAATGTCCACGCCGCTGCCAGCATCCAACCAGAATTGGTACTCAGCATCAACTCGGTCGGGAGCATGCGCAAGGACCTACCCCCTGGCTCAATAGGTGTTGCAGCAGACGTACTCGACCTCGCGGAGAGACCGTGGACGTTCTACGATGATCATGCAACTCACACTGACAGAACTTCGTGCTTCAACTCAGGCGCTAGTGAGATTTGCGCCAAAACTCTTGAGGCCATTCAGGGGCAGGTCACATGCGACCTAGTCGTGGCGCAGTGCATCGGCCCTCAGTTCGAGACTCCTTCGGAAATCGATGCGCTCGAGCGTCTAGGTGCTGATGTTGTTGGAATGACACTCGGACCAGAATCCAGACTAGTAGGTGAGAGAGGTCTCCCTCACGTTGCGTTGGTATGCTCTTCGAACTGGGCTGCAGGTAGGACTCCTGGATCGCCCGAAGCAGAGATTGACCACGATGCTGTCGATGCCATGGCAGCGACCATGAGGGAACACGTCGGTGAATGCGTGAAGGCTCTTCTATTCTAGTCGGTGATGTTTTGGAAAATGACATGAAGATAGGTTTCGCCCTTATTGGGTGTTCCATACTGCTGTTCCCTATGACGATGAATTTGATGCAAGAGCACGATGACGTAGTTAGAGAACACGAGCGGGAGTGTGATATGGAATACAGATCGTTGGTCCTCCATATCATTGAGTCCCCCGATCCCGTGCTGTGCAATGAGTTAGAGCAAGAGAAATCACAAAGGGTGTCGTACTTCCTCGGATCGCTGGCCCTGTTTATGCTAACTGGAGTAGGCGGACTGGTACTGGTGCTGCCATACGAGGATAGCGACCCTAAGCAGCCACCACTGGGGGGGCAACTACGTTGATGTGTCTCCTTACTCAGCCAGCACCATGGCACGACCAGTTAGTGTAGACGATTGGATAGAGATTGAGGCGCAAAACAGCCCAGATGGCTCATGGTTGACGATGATGTCGCGTGTGGCCGAATTCCACCACAAGCACGCCTTCGCTTCTGAGGAAAACAACGGGCATGACATGGGTTACCGCGTGGCTCTAACTGTCGAGGAGTTGGGCGAGTTCGCCGCTGCTATCACAAAAGGTAAGCCCGAGGAGGAGGCTGCTGAGGAACTTGCCGACCTGCTGATTCTGATACTCGGCCACTCGCTAGCGATGAAGATTGATCTCGAGTCCGAGTTCCACCGCAAGATGGACCGGATAATGACACGAAAGGCCCGAAGAGGCAAGCTTGGCATACGCGTCACAGAATACACAGGAGATGAATCATAGGGTACCCAATATGATGCCCGTATACACGAGGGGTCAGCACATCGTTCAAAGCAGGCATACTGTGGGCCACATGATGGACGAACTAATTGACAAAACTGACAAGGGATTGGCCTTCCGCCTTTTTCGTGTTTCCTCCATACTCATCTTTGCGGCGGTTGTAACGGCCTTGATTTCGATGCTGTTTCAAGGATGGCTGTTGGGCGGAGTTTCTTTTCAACAAACCTCAGTAGGTGGCCCTCTGTGGTATATTGCGCTTTTTTTGAGGGATCTAGTATACCCCTCCACTTGAGGACAGCGTCACTGCTATACCACTCATTCCCTACCTGATGATGGCATCATGGTCCGTACCCTTTGCTCTATTGATTTTCTTTAACTTGAAAGATGATTTTTCCTTCTAGCCTTATTGGATAATCCAGTGACATACCTTCTTCAGAGATAAAACTAGTACAATCTATATCAGTATCTAAAAAAGCTTGACGCAATGCAGCAAGAAATCTTCCTCTAGCACTTACCCAACCTTGACTAGGTTGATCGGAATTAAATGAGTCTACTAATTCCTCTACAGAATAATTCGCGAATCTCGCCGTAAATTCATTCTCGTATTCTTGCTCCGAATCAACTATCCTTATTCCGCCCATAAAAATTAATCTAAAACTCATTATTTCAATCTTCACATTATGCTTCACAAGCGTCAAGCCCTTTGCTAACCCACTGATTCAACTTAGACCTAAAGGTACCCTCTGACTCAGGCTACAGCCTCTATTCGCGCTACCTCTCTAGAGGTGAC
>JAAZXI010000089.1 GCA_014240285.1 Methanobacteriota archaeon | reverse complement strand
TTCATCCAACCTCGAGAATCTCATACTCATCACCATCTACATGGGTGTCATCCATGTTTTCCTCGGACTCGTTTTGGGCTTCCGGGACATCTACAAGACGCATGGATTCGTCGATGCGCTGTTCGAGAAAGGCTCTTGGATGGCTGTCTTGATTGGGGGCTTCATTTTCGGCTATGGATTCATAACCGAGTCCGACACATTCCTGATGCCCGGGATAGCTATCACAGGCGTGGGTGTTGTGATGGTGATGGTCCTGCTGGCGCACTATGAGAAGATGGGCTGGGGAATCGGAATCCCGATGGGACTCCTGGAGTCGTTGGGAATGCTCCCCAAGGTAGTCTCCTACGTCAGGCTGTTCGCAGTTGGAGTAGTTGGCGTGAAGATTGCCGCCACCGGAAATGAGATGATCTACGAGGGCATGGCCCACACGCTTTCTGACTTAGGCCATGCATCGACTATCGACATCGTGTTATTGCCGGTAATGTTTGTTGGCTGGTTACTTGTACAACTCTTCGCCCTAGTGCTGGGCGTATTCAGCCCAAATATCCACACAGTGCGTTTGCACTTCGTCGAGTGGATGATGCAATTCTACGAGGGGAGCGGCCTGCCCTTCGAGGCGTTCGGTTTCAAGCCGAACAAGGTAGAGGTCGAATGAC
>JAAZXI010000088.1 GCA_014240285.1 Methanobacteriota archaeon | reverse complement strand
TAATCTCAGCTTTGGCCGTGCTCACGCTTGCGGCTCTCGCTCGCAGAGTAGATTGAAGACGCATCAGCGATTTGTCTTGACCCTGAGGTCCTCCTAGTCATTGTGGTTGAATTATTTTCAATGAACTCAATCACATTATATGCGATGCTTCCGACGTTATTAGCATGGAAAAGGCAGTGCTAATGTCTCTAATATTAATTTCATCCATGACCTCGGGTTGTTTTGGATTATTTGATGACGAACTCGACCCGGATGTGGACAACTCTGAATGCACCGAGTTCCAGTACTCAGGAGGAATCGCATCTTGGACCTTCATGATGTATATCTCAGATTCGGATTTAGAGTACTTCTCCATTACTGACATCGTTGAGATGGAGAGCGTTGGATCCAACGAGGAGGTGAATATCATAGTTCAGTTCGATAGGTGGGATGGTCATGATGCACCTGACATGGATGACGAAAGTAACGGAGATTGGGAATCTGCGAAGAGATTCTACATCATCAAAGACTGTTATGGCTCACTGAGCGACCATGAGATACACAGCCCACCAGTAGATGACCTTGGAGAAATAAACACAGGCGACCCGACTGAGCTCGTAAGTTTCGTCGAATGGGCGATGTCGAATTATCCTGCAGAAAATTACGCTCTTGATATCTGGG
>JAAZXI010000087.1 GCA_014240285.1 Methanobacteriota archaeon | reverse complement strand
GTTATCATCATCGATGTCGATGATGTCACAGAGCCAATCCTGATCATTATCCAGAGGGACACTATTTGCATCAAGGGGATCGGAGCCACAATTTGGCTCATCGATATCTGCCCAACCATCACCATCGTCGTCATAATCGGCGTGGTCTCCAACTCCGTCGCGGTCAGTATCGTCCCACTCTGTGGCATCGAATGGGAACCAATCGTTCACATCCTCGATGCCATCATTATCGTCATCGCTATCTTCTAGGTCACAGATGTGATCATCGTCGAAGTCATCAGGCACGCTCCAAAGAGAAAATTGGTCTGTTCCACAACGCGCCTCTTCAGCATCGGTCCAACCATCACCATCGTCATCCTCATCAGCGTTGTCACCGATTCCATCTCCATCGAAATCATCCCACTCAGATGGATCGCGCGGGAACTCGTCGTTATCGTCGAGATATCCATCACCATCGTCGTCGACGTCAGCATTGTCTCCAATGCCATCTGAATCCAAATCATCCCACTCGTTAGGGTCTAGAGGGAATGCATCAACTGCATCAGATCTTCCGTCGCCATCATCGTCGTTATCCTCCTCATCGCATTGACCATCTCCATCAGTATCTTGAGGTACTGAGAGCCTGTCCAGTGGGTCTGATAGGCAGTTTATTTCAGTTGAAT
>JAAZXI010000086.1 GCA_014240285.1 Methanobacteriota archaeon | reverse complement strand
GCATTTTTGATAATGGAGGGTCTAATCATTGGTGTATTCTCATCTCTGGACGCAATACTGTTCTATGTTTTTTGGGAAGCATCTCTCATACCAATGCTACTCATTGTTGGTATTTGGGGTGGTCAGAACCGTGTTTACGCTGCAATCAAGTTTTTCCTATATACTTTCCTAGGTTCGGTATTCATGCTGGTATCGCTAATCTACATGTACATTCAAGGTGGCTCGTTCTCTCTGGATGTGCTAAATGAACTACCTTTGTCACTCACTGAACAAAGTTGGATTTTTTGGGCATTCTTCTTAGCATTTGCAGTCAAAGTACCAATGTTTCCAGTGCACACTTGGTTGCCTGATGCTCACGTACAAGCACCAACCGGTGGATCGGTCATTCTAGCTGCAATTATGTTGAAGATGGGTGGTTACGGTTTCTTCCGTTTCTCATTGCCCATAACACCTGACGCTTCATCAGAGTTTGCAATGGTAGTGATTGTTCTTTCATTGATTGCAATTGTCTATATTGGATTTGTTGCACTTGTGCAAAAAGACATGAAGAAGCTTATTGCTTATTCCTCTATTTCGCATATGGGCTTTGTAACGTTAGGTGTCTTCGCATTATTTTCAGTTGTTAAGATGGGTACGGACGGTCAAATTTACTCAATAGCTGGTGGTAGTCT
>JAAZXI010000085.1 GCA_014240285.1 Methanobacteriota archaeon | reverse complement strand
AGGACCTTACTATCTTCATGGACCCAGATGCTCATGAGCTCCCACCTCCGATTGCACCAACTATTGCCTCAGCACCATCGGCGAGGGTGCTGGTCGTGATGACGTCCAAGGCGCTCGACTCGAGAACTTCCTTGCCCTCCTTGTGATTGGTTCCTGAGAACCTGACCACAAGCGGAACCTCAAGACCAACTTCTCTAGAGGCGTCTATGATGCTGCGAGCGACCATATCGCAGCGGATGATGCCGCCGAAGATGTTGACGAGAATTCCTTCGACATTAGGGTCTTCGAGGATGATGCCAAAGGCGGTTGTGATGGACTCCTTGTTGGCTCCACCGCCAATATCGAGGAAGTTCGCCGGCTCGCCGCCGTACAGTTTGATGACATCCATCGAGGCCATAGCGAGACCGGCGCCGTTGACCAAGCAGCCGATGTTGCCGTCGAGTTTGACATAGGAAAGACCGGATTTATTCGCCCTGACCTCAGTCTCCTCTTCCTCAGATAGGTCACGCAATTCGGCCCTCCAAGGGTGTCTGAAAGATGCGTTATCATCGAAGCTGACCTTTGAGTCCAGCGCGATCATGATATCGCCCTCGGTCCTGACGAGCGGGTTAATCTCAATCATGGAGCAGTCCCGCTCGACAAACATCCTCTCTAGTTGCCCAATCATCTCGAC
>JAAZXI010000084.1 GCA_014240285.1 Methanobacteriota archaeon | reverse complement strand
TTGAGAAGATGCTTGGCAGTCTCGATGAGGACAGAATGGACATCCTAGACACTCTGATTAGAACCATTCTGAACGAGAGCCAGCTGCCCTTCGCACCTGCTCTTACTCTGCTAAGGGAGTGGGAGGCATTGGTTAGGGTCCAGTTAGCCAATGCCAGCGGTCCCGGACAGCTGTTCAGCCCAATCGATATGCCTGACGGTTTCTGATTAATCGCTCTCGGCCTTGGCAATGATCCCACTTGAGACCCACCATGCATCGACGATTGACCAGATGAACAGCACCGGCCACAGCACGACTGAGAATATCAGTGGGAGCTGTATGACGAAGTACCCGAGTGCCTTGCGATGTTGGCCGTTGAAGTGCTGCCCAAGGTAGAGGAAGGGGACGAGGGATACAGCGAGAGCCACTAGGGGGCGCAGAGCCCCCCAAGGGCCAATCCCTCCGCTCAATTCGTACCAAATCACCCCTATTACACCCAGAGCGCTTGCCCCCCTAGGCTCCTCGTCGGAGGCCACGCTGACCACATACTCCTCCGCCATCACAGTCTCACCAACACCTCCGATGCATGAATCTGACGCAAACCGGGGCGGCGAAAAGGCGAACAGTAAAGGCACCGACCACTGTACGTGAGAGAGCCCAGAGTCCTGATTACGGCATTCCCTCCATTCTCCGAATCCGACAGCAACATTTCTCAC
>JAAZXI010000083.1 GCA_014240285.1 Methanobacteriota archaeon | reverse complement strand
TTCACCTAGTTCATGACCGGTGGAGCTCCAAAGTGTGGAATAGGGAATCACCGTATATCCTGTTTGGTTCACCAAGTGACGTAAAGGACTCCAGAATTCAGTATAATCAAGAGTCACGACTCCTGTACAATGTGAAAGTGCCGAGTAGGCAGTCGCCGCATTGTTAGCATCCATTTCTACACCATCTACTCGGTCTGCAAGCACGCCAGCAATGGCATTACTAATTGTTGAGTACTCATCAGGCATGTTTTGAAAATAAACATCATTGTAACCCCAATCGCTGGAGACAAAAAGGCCAGTAGTTTTTGCAATCTTATTTCCGGGATAATTGTGAGCAACGTCGGAATTTGAATAGGACCAATACCAAGCATGACCACCCATTATCAGACCGCCGCCAGCAAGCATGAATTCAGTCAATGCAGTATTGTCTGAATCATCATGACCATTCCAAAATTCATCAAGTAAGCAATCGATGCCACCGAGATCAGCAGGTGTAATGGAAAAGTGAACATTATGCCCTGCGTCTCGCAATTCATCCTCAAAGTCATCAAAGCCAGCACCATAGGCTAATCCAACTTCGGCATTCACACCGCAAACCCACTCAACTGCCCTCAGAGAGAAGGGGTGATCGGCGGAATCCAACCAACTTTCGTGTCCATAACCCAACATCTTACCTTTTCCAACATGTCCAGCAGA
>JAAZXI010000082.1 GCA_014240285.1 Methanobacteriota archaeon | reverse complement strand
GAGTGTGATGGTTAGGTTGGGTGCTGGTGTGATGTTGAGCACCATTGGAAGCGAAACGGGCCTAACGTGGTAGACAGGTGTGCTGGCATTGTTGAGATCCTCCTGATGCCAACCGAAGAAGTTCAAGGATGCGTTAATCAGACCCAGAGGTTCGGTTTCATTGATTGGAATTGAGAACTCAAAGTACCCCCCCGCACCAACAATACCAATCAGACTAACTGGGCCATCGGCAATAGTAGTGTAGTTCAACACCACTTGCAGATTATCCAGTTTGGAGATGTCACTATTGGGTATGCTTGCCAAGACCAAGTCCCCAGATAGTAAGGTCTCAACACCTGCACCAAGCATGGGCTCGTCGGTTGGAGGAGGCTCTCTGACGCTCACATTTGAGTCGTCTGAGATGTTTAGCCACCATGAGAACGATATGCCCTGGGATCCGACGTAGGCCTTCTCAAGTACATGCAGTACCAAAGATCCGTATCCTGGATCAATGACTTCTGTTGGTGTGCCGTTGAGCTGGAAACTGCCATTTGCATCCGTTGTTCCGGTGGCAACCAGATGTCTTTGAATTGCTGCACTCCCAGGGACATTCTCAGTTTCATTCGAATAGACCAGATAGAGATTCATTGACACGTTTTGTATCAGTGTACTATTCTCTGTGAACTGGAGTGTTCCGTTCAGCCAGATATCCCCGGTTGA
>JAAZXI010000081.1 GCA_014240285.1 Methanobacteriota archaeon | reverse complement strand
TGCCAGTCCCAGGTGTACCGCTCAGCGCTAGTCGAAAGCCACCACTCACATTCCGGCCGGCTGGTCAAGAAGCCATGAACACTACGTGTCGCCGGCGCAATATTGACCATCCCTCGGGGCCGCGCAAGGTCTGAGAGACATGGCCGAGGGCGAAATCAACTGGATTAAAGCAATGGATCCTCGTTATTCTAAATTGAATTTACTTCTCTTAGCCGTGCCCATTACATTCTACTTCGCCTACGTGTCACATGATCAGACAGCAGCCTTCTTTGCCTCTATGGTTGCTATAATGCCGCTCGCCCTCCTGATGGGCCATGCCACTGAGGAGATTGCCTTGCGGACTTCGGATTCCGTAGGAGGACTCCTCAACGCCACCTTCGGAAACGCCGCAGAGCTAATCATCGCGGCTTTCGCAATCTGGGCAGCCTACAAGGCTGGCGCGGGCAGTGAGACTGCAACAGTCATGGTGCACATCGTACAAGCCAGTCTGATAGGCAGTATCCTTGGAAATCTCCTGTTGGTGATGGGCCTAGCATTCGTCTGGGGTGGGATACATCACAAGGTTCAGACGTTTAATGAGACGCAGTTCCTTGCAAACAGTTCACTCCTTCTTCTCGCCGTCATCACCCTAGTCGTACCAACAGTGTATCACCTCACCGTGGGAGGTGATGAGGGAACAGAGGGAGTGGAAAGCCTGTCGAGGGCA
>JAAZXI010000080.1 GCA_014240285.1 Methanobacteriota archaeon | reverse complement strand
GGCCAAGAGATTTCTTTCGACTGGGTTAACGATGGATACCCTGATTGCTACGATGAGTCCGATGAGGCAACTTACGAAGAGGGAGAGGGCGGCGAACCCAACTTCGCCGATACTCTATCTTGCACTCCTTTCGTTGAATCTAGCGTAGTCGGAGACGAGAACCCGTCCGAGTTGTGGGATGAGACCAACCTCGACATGACCTAGTGCGACGGCGAGCCATCAGAGTACTACACTGACTACGTGATTGGTGATACTCCAGACACATCTCCGTATTACCTCACAGTATGGTTTTCTGAGGAGGGCTGGTCGGAGATGACCGGCGACTCCACTGGCGAAATGTGTGAGGAATACGATGGCTCCTACGATGCTGACAACGATGTCTGTACGATGGTGCACGAGCTTGCACGAAACGACACCCACATCCTTTACCCCGAGGGCGATTGGGACGCTAATAATGACGACCCAGATGGCGAAATGTGCGAGGAATACGAAGGCTCCTATGATGCAGATGAGGATGTTTGCTGGTTTGCCGACGCAGAGATTGTAGACGCCGACGGAGGGGCTCATGTCATCGACTGGGGCGATGGAGACGAGTTTTCATTCTATCAGTACGACTCTACTACCGGAAGTGGAGTTCTCATCGAATTCGAGAGCTCATTCATTTGCGACGACGGAGAATCTGTTGACTCTGAATCTTACGATGATGGTTGGGAGGATTGCG
>JAAZXI010000007.1 GCA_014240285.1 Methanobacteriota archaeon | reverse complement strand
GTCTGCGACATCTGCAAGGGCAAGCGCTACGCCCGCGAAACTCTAGAGGTTGAATGGCGAGGCAAGACCATCCATGATGTCCTTGAGATGAATGTCACTGAGGCCTGCGAGTTCTTCGCCAACCAGCGTTCGATTTATCGCATTCTGTCAACAATCCGGGATGTCGGCCTAGGTTACATCCGTCTGGGTCAGCCCGCAACAACCCTCTCTGGAGGCGAGGCCCAGAGGGTCAAACTTGCCACCCAGTTACACCGCCCGGCTACCAAGCACACCGTGTACATCCTCGACGAACCGACCACCGGCCTCTCCTTAGCTGACGTCCACCAACTCATCGAAGTACTCCTCCGTCTACGCCGTAACGGTCACACAGTCATCATCATCGAACACCATCTCGATGTAATCAAGTGCGCAGATTGGGTCATAGATCTCGGGCCTGAGGGGGGAGAACGGGGCGGTTTGGTGGTTGCCGAGGGTACACCCGAAGAAATTACCGAGAACCCCGACAGTTACACCGGGAAGCACCTGTTAGGCTTCGTATGAGCATACGCCGGGCTAAGCCTTGAGAAGGGGCACCGCATCAGTTCCTCTAATGTACCGCTCAGGGAACCCTGCACTTTCCGATGCCACGTTCGATAAGAGCTCCTATGAGGAGGCCAACTGGTGGGATGAGGAATCCAATCTAATGACCATTGAAGGAGTAGCCGAGAAGACCGGTTTACTCCTATTGATTACAGCGACCACCGCCATAATGACGGCTTTTTCGATGCCAGAGGCATCGCCACTGATTTTAATTGGGTTTGTGGGAGGTTTTGTCGTTGCTTTGATAGTGATTTTTTCTGGCTCCATGAATCCACTGTTGATTGGCTCTTACGCCGCTTTGGAGGGAATGTTTCTTGGAGGAATAACTTGGTTTTTCGAGGTTGCATTAGATATGCCAGGTATTGGTATTCTCGCTGCACTTCTCACTTTCCTCATCCTTGGGTCCATGATTGCCATTTACAGAGCCGGACTAATCGCATGGGACCGTAACACACAGATTGCTGTCTCTTCAGCACTAGTTGCAATCGTCCTGATTTACCTAGTTTCAATCATAGGCTCCTTTTCTGGATGGTACGCAATTCCATATATTCACGGCGCTGGTCCAATCGGCATAGGATTCTCCCTGTTCGTCATAGGTATAGCAGCACTCTGTTTGGTCGCGGACTTCGACTTCATAGAGAAGGGAGTGGAGAGAGGAGCTCCCAAACAATTGGAGTGGAGAGCGGCCTTCGGTTTGATGGTCACATTGATTTGGCTCTATCTCGAGATTCTCAAACTCCTAGCCAAGATAGCCGCCTCGAGGTAGTGTATGGAAACAGACCTTATCGCCAGCCTAGCGGCGGCGGGAATAGCTCTCGGAATCATCGAAGGCATCAAGCCAGGCCCACTTCTGACTATGGTAATCAGAGAATCCCTTTCCAAGGGTCTGAAAGCCGGTATGTGGACTGCTGCTGCCCCTATCTTCACCGATGGCCCGCTGATAATCGTTAGTCTACTCCTAGCTGGTTGGATGGCTACACAACCATCTGTCCTGTTCTCAATCTCACTTCTTGGGGCGTTGTTTTTGACCAAGATGGGGCTGGAGTGCTTCTCTCTGGAACCCCCCGATCCCGTGAAGACAGAAGACGATGCAACCGGGTCTTTAAAGCGCGGAGTGCTGACCAATCTTCTGAATCCCAATGTGTACATGTTTTGGTTTCTCATCGGCGGCCCCCTGATGGCTTCGGCTGCAGAACAGGAACCTCTGGCACCGATCCTGTATGCCATCTGTTTTCTGATCACTATTATCCTCGTGAAGGCATCCATCGCATGGCTCTTCGTAGGCGGCGGAACCTGGCTATCTCCTCACAAGTATCGCTTCGCGATGGTAATCTGCGGCTTCGCAATGCTCGGCTTCGCGGTAAGCTTTGCATACCAAGCGTACGGCTTGTATCCAGAAGTCTTCTAGAGGGTGTCCGGGCCACCAGAGGGCAACTCTGTCAGAGTGCCATTGCCACGAAGAGAGGGCCCTATGGCCATGGTCCCAAAGATACCAATCTCACCAGCTACATTGTGAGCCAGACCGAACCAGGGTCTACCATACTGGTCGATTACGATGTCATTGAAGTCACCGAATCCACCGCACCGGTTGAAGCCGCAGTCAGCCGTTGTGTCGAGTGGGTCACCCCACCCGTTTACCTGCACGGTCGTCATCAGTGGCATCGGGCTGAACACGTCAGAGATGACCGTGAGGTAGCCATTCCATGTGTCTCCTCCAGAGTCCCCCAAATAACCCAATGCGACCTGACCGGGTCCTCCTGCAGTTAGTACCGGGAACCCAGTTCCGTTGAGACCGATCGGCGGCGCTACCATCATCGGCGCACTCCACGTTTCTGCTTCGTCTGTAGAGTATGAGTAGTATGGCATATTGTCAGATCCCATCCACATCGCGTGGACGTTGTTATCCGAGTCTGGATAGACCTGTGCCTCCTCGAAGTTCCAAGTCTCAGCCGTCCCTGTGGTCTCTGTTGGAAGGGGATGCTCCGTCCAAGTTATGCCCCCGTTAGTGCTTCTGTAGATGGAGTAACCCTCTCCTCCGTTGCAACCTCTATTTCCACGGTAGAAGTTACCGTTTTCTGAACCCATCATATGACCGGTGAGACCCCCACTGTCACAACCATTCGGCGCACCTGGAAGCTCGGGCCCCCAAGTCAATCCACCATCATTACTAGCGGCGCAAACTGGGTATGGGTAGTTGCCGTTGACACAAAACACCCAGGTAGTAGGATGAAGGAGAGCCGGGTAGGGCGAGGATGCTATCGTCTGGTGGTCCTGGACCGACCACCCTGTGGCCACAGAAGGTCCAGTCCAACTCTCTCCATCGTTGTCGGACCACTCAACAGTCATACCAAGCAGTGCGTGCATGTCGAACTTCATGATTCGGTCCGTCCATGGGTCGACGTAGAGGTAAGGATCGTTGCTGTTAGCCACTGGGAGGAACGCGCTGTACACATCCTCGCAGACGTATTCACTCACGTTGACCATACTTATCATTCCCGAGCAGCGTACTATCGCTGTCGAACCAGCGGCGCCATTTCCCCAACTTGTCATGTAGAGGTTGTCAGCCGAGGTTACCCCAATGGTCGGCTCGAAGGTGGTCATTCCAATCCCGTAGTAGGTCCCTCTCGCGCAGGCCGGGGCGTTGTTCCCGATGAGCACCGAGGTACCGTTGAAGATGTCAGAGACCTTGGTGGCATCAGTAGCGTTGGAGTAATGGTACCAGGTGTTGTTTGCGATACTGTCGGGGCACAGTTCTTCGAACACACCTTTCTCATCGACTACGACTTCTTCTTTGCCGAAACAGCCCCCAAGGGGGGCTGATATCATCACCAGCACCAACATCATCGCTGTCGCGCGCACGATTAGCGGTCAGTACTCGCATACATCAGATGAACGGCGACATGTCACCCCATCAACAGGGTTGTATTGCCACCAGGCGGGAGCGCCGGAAGGTACGCGAGGTCGCCATACAGCGCCGGCCCTTCGGTGAGCGTGCCTATGATTGCCTCCTCAAACCCAGCGGCGTTGTGTGCGAGAGCGATCCAAGGACGCCCTTCATCATCGATCTCGACATCGATGAAGTCTCCGAACCCTCCACAGCGCACATTACCACAATCAGATGTGATGTCCAGCGGATCATCCGGTTGGTTCACAACTACAGTGGTGATGAGTGGGTTCTCAGAGAAGGCATCTGTCATGATGGCCATGTAGCCGCCCCAACCGACTCCACCAGAGGTTGAGTTGTTATCCCCCACGTCGTTTACCTCGCCGATGTAACCAACCACTACGCGCCCCTCTGCTCCTGCAAAGATTGTCGGGAAACCGGTTTCTCTTACGCCCGGGGCTGCTACCATCATCGGTTCACTCCAGGTGTTGCCTTGGTCCCGCGAGTAAGCGTACCATGGCAACTGGTCATTACTGATCCAAGTGGCGTGGACATTGCCCCCATCATCCACTGCCGTAGCGACCTCGTGCGAGTGCCAACCCTGCTGCATCCCTACTTCTGTGGTTATGGTATGCTCCGTCCAAGTATAGCCTCCATCTAGAGAGCGATAGACTGCTGGACCCCCGCACGAGGGATTGCCTCTGTAGACAGCTCCGTCAATTCCCCCCGCCACATGGCCGTGCAACCCTGAGCACTGCGGGAAGCTACTACTGGGGAACCCAATTCTTTGAACGTCCCATGACAACCCCCCATTGAGCGAGCGCGAGCATTGCGCTCCAGCGGCTGGTGAGCCGGTGTTGATACAGTATACGTAAATCACCTCGTGAAACGCCGTTACACCAGGAGGAGGAGGCATCGAGGCTATACTTTGGTGATCTTGAGTCACATAGTAACCCTCTACCGGAAAAGGGGCGCTCCATGAGTCACCGTCATTGTCAGAGTATTCAACGAACATTGCCGCAAGCGCGTGCATGTCGAACTTAACCAGCCTGTCCGTGAATTTGTCGACGTAGATGTAAGGGTCGTTGGAGTTGGGAGTCTGCCCAGAGTCCTCATCCACAGTCCCGAACGGCCCTACATCCTCCCAGGTCTGCCCCTGGTCCCGAGAGCGGATGATGTGAGTACCATCACCGAGTCCGTTGTAGTTGGTGAAAAAGATGGCTCCGGAGGAGGTGATTCCGATGGTCGGCTCGAAGGTGTCGAACCCAGTGCCATAGTAGGTAGCGTTGGTGAAGTAAGGGGTACTGTTCCCACTCAGGTTTGCGGTGATGTTTGCCGCGGATACCGCGGTAGAGTCGGTAGCATCAACAGCCCATGGTTCCGGTACCGTTCCAGGATAATGGTACCAAGTCGTGATTGGTACATCCTGATCGAAATCGAACGGACCTGTTTCCTCTTCGACGACCTCTTCATCCCCCCACCACAGGCAACCACTGATTGAAGAACTCAACATCAGCAGCACTAGTAGCTGAGCTACTCTGGTCACGGCTCTCCGTTAGTAACCCTGTATGAAAACCAATCCTATGCCCAACCCCTCTCAAGAATGACTGGCATGGAGTCTAGGAGCGCCTCTTGCGGCGCCCTCCATGACATTCCCAAGTCCTTCTCTGCGGGTGTCGCATCCCAGTATAACCGCCGCCTAAGGTGCTGGCGAGCCCAGGCCAAGCTCAGCCTGCGGTGGAAGATTGAGACCACCAGTGCTATTGGGTATGGAAGAGTAAATGTCGGCGTCCTGATTTCAGGATGGGCCTGCCTGATTGCAAGCGAGATATCCTTGAACTGCATGTCCCCACTCACTGTCAGGTAGCGTCCGGCATCCTCGCCCCGAGTCAATGCTCTGACGTGGGCCTCGGCAACGTCTCTCACATCCACGATGTTGACCTGCATGGGCAGCACCACCGGAATCTCCCTTCGGACGAGCGCCATCACGAAAGAGAGCGAGCCGCGTAGGTGAATCTTGCTCATCGGCGGACCGAACACCACGCTCGGGTGTATTGTCACTATACGCGGGCGGGTTTCAACATCTGAAGAGGCATGCCATTTCCTGACCACGCGTTCCGCCTCGACCTTAGCCAATCCGTAGGGATTGCCATCGAGCGTAGCATCATCTGCCCAGGTCTCGGTGGTCAGTGTCTCCCCATCCCTCCATTTCATCGGCCTGATGGCGGCGGTGGAGGAAGTATGCACGAATCTCCTGACTGTCCCGGCAGCGTCGATTGCCGAAACTACATTTTGTGTGCCTATCACACTCGGGTCAACAATCTGCTTCTGAGGATCCTTAGCACTGATTCTCACTGCGGCTGCGGTATGTATCAGGTCAGTGCACCCGACGATTGCAGCATTCACAGAGCCTTCATCGAACAGATCCATCTCGACGACTTCGAGAGATCCACCCTCGGCCACAGGAAGAGCGTATAGATGGTCGACTTTGTCTGGGTCCGTGGAATCCCTCACAGTTGCTCTGACGGCTCTGCCGCGAGCGAGCAGGTTTGCGACGATGTGGCTGCCGATGAAGCCGCTCGCGCCAGTAACCGTGACCAGTCCCTCGTTCACGGTTCCGGTAGGGGCTGGTGTGGTTGAGGGTTTCTCCCTCTACTGAATCAGTTCATCTACCGATCCGACCACGAGCGAAGGGTCCTGTGGTGCATCCCCTAGATCCTCTTTTGTGGCTTCCCCACTGAGCACCAGTATGCCGTGGACTCCAGCTCTCTCAGCCATTTCCATATCGGTGTAAAGACGATCCCCAACCATTGCGCATTGCTGAGGTCGCAGACCCAGCTCCTCGACCTTGTGCAATATCATTCCCGCGTTTGGTTTGCCACATACATGCTCCGGGCGTATCCCGGTGGTCGCTTCGAAGAGATCCATGTAGGCTCCAGTATCAGGCAGACCACCATCCGGTGAGGGACAGACCGTGTCGGGGTGACTGGCGACCATTGGGACCCCTCTGTGGAGGTGCACTGAAGCCGTGCTGAGTTTTTCGTAAGTAATCTCCGTGTCATAACCAAGAACGACGTATTGCGGCTCGGTTGAATCGGTAGAAACACCCGCTTCCTCTAGCATATCCCGCATCCCTTCAGTGCCCACCAGATAACTCTGGGTAACTCCTTTGGAGCCGAGCCATGCTAGCAGGTCATGGGTCGAAAGCATCACGTCCTCAGACTTCGCATGAATGCTCATCCCATGCAACTTCTCGACATACTGTTCAACCGACCGACTCGAGTTGTTGGACAGGAAGAAGCGACGAATCCCTGCTGTTTCGAGACGAGTCAGGAAGTCGGGAACCCCCTCGATTAACTCGTCACCTAGGTAGAGGGTACCATCGAGGTCGAGGAACACAGCCTCGATACCATCCAGAGAGTGAGTTATTCCCGTCAACACATCACCTCATGGTAGTATCAGGGTCTTGAACATGAACCAGGGGCTCCAAAGCGCCTCCTGACTCTCTTTACTCGCAATCATTTCTGACATCATCTTCCCAATCTCCTCCTTCTTCGACGCTTTCTTGATGAACCAGTTAGTGAGACGCTTCCGCTTCATCAACCTCTGCAGTTTCGTAGAGTTCGTCAGTTCCTTGCCCAACTCATCCCACAGGTTCTCCATGTACTCCTCCGCTGCACCCTGAGGGAAGCCTTCGGAGTGTACCTTCTTGTCGAAGTGCCTAGTCGTCATCTTGGCCGTTACCAGTGCGTTTCCGATACCTTCTCCGCTAAATGGGTCAACCAGACTAGCGGCGTCTCCCACAGCCATCGCCCCAGCCATCGCTGCTCGCCTCGGTTGGTAGGACGGCGCATTTTTCCTTGGTGATCCGAATGGGAGTTGCCACCCCTTCTGTGATTTAGGCACGAAAGTGGCGTTGGCAAACCTCTGTTTGAATACGGGGTGCTCCTCGATGACCCATCTCTGAATTTGCTTGAGCGACTTCTTCATTCCCTTCTGCTTTCGCTGCTCAGAAATCAGCATGCCGATTCCGACATTTACGACTCCCTTCTGAACCGGGAACAACCAGAAGTAGCCGGGCAGCACCTCCTCGATGAAGTGTATCTCGATGGGACCCTCTGAGTCCTCGAGTCCCTCTACGTTCTCCCAGTATTCGCGGTAGCCGCCGCAAAAGTGCTCGTCATCTCGATGTGGTTCATCGTGGACCTCGGTGATGGCGCGGGATACCGGACAGTTGTACCCACCTGCTCCTATTGTCAAGGGAGCACTGAAGGAGAGATTGGGCTCCTCAGAGCGAGCGCCCCCCGTCTTCCCCCTCACTCCTACTATCTTCACTCCTTCTCCCGCCCCTTCAACAGTTACGTCGTTGACAGAGAAGCCTTGGATCACCGCACCACCCGCTTCGAGCACAATTTCAGTAGCGCGCTTGAAAAGCATGTAGTCGAATTGAATCCTAGGCAAGGCGTATCCCGACAACAACCCCTTCGCCTCATAAGTCTCCTTGGGCAACATCACCCTGACCTCTGAGTTGTTGGAGCTGCCGAAGACAATCGAGTCGACGACATAGTGAGGTGTGGCTTCAATCATGGGCAACACGCCGAGTTCCTCAACATGGGACAGCGATTTACCACCGACAGCGTCTCCACACGGCTTGTCGCGAGGCCAAATCCCTTTCTCGAGCAACAACACCCGGCAGCCGTTCATCGCATTGTAGGCGGCTGCGGCCGAGCCCCCAGGCCCTCCTCCGACCACTATGACATCGAAGCTAGAACCACCATCTGGGACCACTCCCGTGTCGATAGGCTGTTCCCACTGCTCCATTGGCTCACCGTATCCGGGCTAAGGGACACCTTGCATTCAAACTATGCATCGGGTTGATTCGTATTCACCTCTTCGTTGTGCTGTGAGCCATATTGTGTGGGTGGTACAGACCACTCTCCCAGGAGAATGGATAGAGGCGGAGGTGGGGGCTTGGTCCTCCGAATTGGTTGAGAAAGGATTCGCTGCCTGTGTGCAGAGGGACCGCATAACCTCCGTATACTCTTGGGACGAAACAACTCAGAGCTCTGAGGAATGGCGTTTGGTGATCAAGACCAATGCCGACAGCAAGGATCTACTCATTGAGACAATACTTTCCAACCACCCCTACAGGACTCCTCAGATAGTGGCGTGGGAGGCTTCCAGCACGCCCGGATACTCCGATTGGGTTCAAGGCTGAAACCCCATCGTGTGCCGTGGGCGTGCTAACCTTCCTGCGTCCCGCCAAGGAAGTGCCGACCACATGGTGGAGCGCGACCGACCCCATGACCACGAGACCACCCGCGAGGACCCTGTTGATTCTGATAGCTGGACTTTGGATTTTCGGCACCGGCGACGCCATACTGATTGCAGCAGGTATTGGTAACACGCCCTGGACTGTACTGGCTCAGGGAATAGCACGAAACATCGATTGGTCTGTTGGCCAAGCCACCTTCCTTGTCAGCATCCTCGTCCTTCTACTTTGGATTCCCTTGAAGGAGAAGCCTGGTATCGGTACAATCCTCAATGCAGTCATCATCTCTCTGGCGATTGAGGTGATGGTACCACTTCTTCCAGTCCCCGATTCACAGGTATTGGCTGTAGCACAGGTCCTAGTTGGCGTACTCCTAATCGGAATCGGCAGCGGCATCTACCTCACAGCCAATCTGGGACCGGGTCCGCGGGACGGATGGATGACCGGGTTGCAGAAGGCCTCCGGGATTCCACTAGCAAGGGTCCGGGGCAGCATCGAAGTTTCTGTTCTAGTATTCGGGGTATTTCTAGGGGGGACATTTAGGGAGGGTACTATCCTTTTCGCTATACTGATAGGACCTGTTGTTGCAATCTGCCTCAATCTAGCTGGACGCTTCGGTAGCCCGGGTGAGGTTCATGGCTGAAACCCATCTGGTCTGTCCATGACGGGCCACGGCGTGATTCGGCGCTATCGCGAGTTCCTACCAGTATCAGAGGAGACCCGTACAGTCACACTGAACGAAGGAGGCACCCCTCTCATTGAGGTCACAGGCATAGTCAGTGAGATCGGAGGGGACTTCCGCCTTTTCATCAAGTACGAGGGACTCAACCCGACAGCCTCGTTCAAGGACAGGGGAATGACACTAGCCGTCACCAAGGCTGCTGAGCGCGGGGCCAGCATCGTTGTGTGTGCCAGCACCGGCAATACTAGTGCCTCTGCCGCGGCATATGCCGCCGCTGCCGGGATGACCTGCTTGGTCTTGATACCGGAAGGCAAAATCGCTTACGGTAAGATGGCTCAGGCGCTGATACATGGAGCCAAGACCCTCGAGATCCGAGGTAACTTCGACGACGCCCTCGATATTGTCAGGAAACTGGGTGAGAGAGATGAGATTGAGGTTGTGAACAGTATCAACCCATTCCGCATACAGGGGCAGAAGACTGCAGCATTCGAGGTCTGTGATAATCTCGGCGACGCCCCTGACATGCATTTTCTTCCCGTAGGCAATGCCGGTAACATCACCGCCTATTGGTTAGGCTACAATGAATATCTCGCAGCTGGGCGAAGCAGTAGGCTACCCCGGATGATGGGCTGGCAGGCCGAGGGTGCGGCTCCGATAGTCCTCGGCACCCCTGTAGAGAATCCTGAGACCATTGCCACCGCAATACGAATCGGCAACCCCGCGAGTTGGGAGCAAGCTGTCACCGCGGCTACCGATTCCTCTGGAGCAATCGACGTGGTTAGTGATGAGGAGATACTAGATGCGCAGAGGATGCTCGCCCGTAGTGCAGGTATTTTCGTTGAACCTGCCTCCGCCGCTGGTATAGCAGGCCTACTGAAGTGCCACGCCGCCGGTAATATTCCTAAAGGTAGTACAGTAGTAGTCACAGTGACTGGCCACGGCTTGAAAGACCCTGAAGTAGCGGTCGAGAACTCTCTCGCCAAATCAACAGTGGTTGACGCCAATTTGGATTCAGTGCTTGCAGTAATCGGGCTGGATTAACTAAGGGCCTTTGCCTCTCCATCAAAGTTGTAGAATGAGACCAGTGTCTGAGTGTGACCCACCCCCCGTATTGCTGAGAGTCCATCGAGAATTGAGTCACCGAGATCCTCCATGTTCTTCGCTAGGACTTCGATGATGAAGTCCCACTGTCCAGTGACTATGTGGCATCCGACGACGAATGGCATGCTACAGATCTCCTGAGCCACATCCCGCCTGTCAGTCTCCCCCCTCTCCCCGGCCCAGTTGGCGAGGATGAAGGCGTGCAGACTCCATCCAAGCTCCTCCTTCCCAAGCTCCACCGTGAAGCGTCGCACGATCCCTCTCTCTTGCAGTCTCCTTATCCTATCATGAACGGTGACCCTAGGCATTGCTAAAGCATCGGCTATAGCCTGTGTACTGGCCCTTGAGTCTTCTTTCAACATTTCAATTATGCTTGCATCCTTAAGGTCCAATTCAGAGGTAGGCATGAGTTTGGGAAGTGACGGTGAGAGATAAAATATTCCGACATTTAGTCGGTTAATCTGTGCTTTTATGTTTTTTATTCGACATATTCTAGAAATCACCGGCGTATAGTTGATGAAACCATCACTCCTCGGAGTTCCATGAGCGACAAGTACTCCGACAAGAAATTCGCAACGCGGGCGATATGGTCCGGCATCCAAAACATCGAGGGAGCCGCCACCACTCCGATCTTCCTGACCTCGACCTACCAACTCACCGACGAGCGCTATCAGGGCTGGGCCAACGGAGCCCAGCACACGGCGCTGTATAGCCGACTCTCAAGCATCAACTCTGAGGGGGTGGCACAGAAGGTCGCTGCCCTTGAGGGTGCAGAGGATGGGGAGACATTCGCGAGTGGAATGTCGGCAGTCACAACGACCCTTCTCGCTCTGCTTTCGAATGGCGACCACATGGTGGCGAGCCCCGATTGTTATGGTGGGACATACGGATTCATGACCGAGGACCTTCCGAGATTCGGCATCGAAGTATCAATGGCTGATATCAGGGACCCCTTGTCCTACGAGGCAGCTATTCAGGAGAACACCAAGATCCTGTACGTAGAGACCATGACCAACCCTGTTCTCAAGGTGTGTGATCTAGAGGCAATGGCTGCGGTAGCCAAGAAGCACGGTCTCATTGCCATTGTTGACAACACCTTCGCAACCCCTTGGGCGTGCAATCCCATATCAATGGGCTTTGACCTAGTCATCCACTCGGGGACAAAGTACCTCGGAGGCCACTCGGACTTGATAGCCGGAATCGTCGTCGGAAGCAAGGACCTAGTGGCTGAGATATTCCCTAAGAAGGTGCATCTAGGAGGCGCAGCCGACCCACATATGTGCTACCTACTCGAGAGGGGGATGAGGACACTTCACGCCCGCATGCCGATTCATGCCTCCAACTCCGCCGAGTTAGCGAGCAGATTGGAGGCACATCCGATGATAGAGAGTGTCAATCATACCTCCTTGCCGAGTTACACCGACCACGAGGTCGCCCAGAGGATTATGCCTAGAGGAAGTGGTATGCTGTCATACGTCATCAAGGGTGGCGACGCCGCAGCTCTGTGTTTCTTGAGAGCCCTGGAGTTGATTTTCGAGGCCACCAGTCTTGGAGGGATAGAGAGCCTCATTGAGTGCCCGTTCAACTCCAGTCACATGTTCGTCCCCGAGGAGGTGCGGACCGAGGCAGGTATCATTCCCGGTTTCGTACGTATGAGCGTTGGTATAGAGGACGTTGAGGACCTGTGGGCCGACATGCAGCAGGCATTGGCTGCTGCAAACGCCTTGCTAGAAGCCAGAGCTTGAGAGGGGTCCGCATGGACACTAATCTACTACTTGCTACTCTTGTATTCATCATCCCGATGTGTTTTTCACCGGGCCCGAATAATGTACTATGCGCTGCTCATGGATCCCAACATGGTCTACGAGCAACCCTCCCTCTGATTGCTGGTATGGCAATTGGCTGGTCGACCCTCGGTTTGTTCGTTGCCGGCGCTACGGTGTTTATCGAGGAGAATAAGTCGTACTTCGATTTGCTGAGATATCTAGGTGCGGCCTACATTGCTTATCTCGCATTCAAGGTAGCCACGGCCTCTCCAATTACAGAAGAAGATCAGGAGAGCGACCGTCTTGGAACCATTACAGGTATTGTCCTGCAAGTCGTTAATGGAAAGGCGTGGATTCACTTCCTCGTGCTAATGACAGCCTTTGGCTCCCTTTTTGGAACCGGGTTTGAAGCCAAGGCCCTGCTTGTTTTCCTGAATCTTCTCTTCGGCCTACCTGCAGTGATATCTTGGACCGCCTTCGGCACTATCCTCAAGAGGGCCTTCAGTAGCCCTGATTCTGCGAAAAACCTCAATCTGGTGATGGGAGTATCGCTGTTCGCTGTTGCAATTTGGATAACTCTCTCTCACTGATTAGGGCAGCTGGCCTGAACCACTAGTCTCGGAAAGCCACTTCATCGCCGCTTCGTAATCTTGTACCGCATCCTTGTTCTCGTTGAGTAACAGGTCCTCGGCTGCATCCCACAATGCCTGAAGGGCCGGGACCCAATCGCCCCCCTTGTCCCGACTGGCCTCATCGAAGCGCCAGGCGTCCGACTCGGTCCTTTCGTGCACATTGAGCCAAGCCCAACCCATAGCCATCTCCAACCCCTTCCCTTTACGGGCCTTGGAGACGGTGGAAGCAACCCCACTGTCGACGGCCTGCCTAATCAGATTGTCAGCAAAGTTCAGCGGGCTAGGCAGAGAGCCGGCTTCCCATGGCAATCGCTCCAGTCGCATTGCCGTGGACCTACTGACGCTAAGTTCGCGAAGGAATGCCCCGAAACCCTGCTTACGCTTCTCCTGTTTGCTTAGAATATCCTCGGCTTCCTCCCCCGACATCCCGTAGATTCCCTCGAGTATGGTGAGGCCGTGCTCAGGCCATAGCGCGACAAGATTGGGGTGGCAGGACGAGTCCTCAAAGCGGACTACGTCGTCCTCGATTTCGAGAACAACACCATCAGTCCTGACGTGAATCCCGGTTTCCAGCGAGTCCAGGATGCAGGACAACGCAGCCCTCTCCTCTGCAGCCCCCGTCATGTGCTCTAGGAAATCAACCCGTGCTTCCTCTGAGAACCAGTGGGTACCGACCACAAAACCATCGCAGATGGAGTTCAGTATGCTGCTTCGGCAGGACCTCGTTAGAAGAGAATCGTCGAGTGCCAACCCGAGCCAAGCCCCCAAAACCTCCTCGAGACGCTCGATGCCCTCTTCTGGCAATCCCCTGTCCTCGGGCCATCCCTGTGGTCTCCACATCCACTCAGTGCTTGACACGTCGCTAAGGCGGGGCGGCATCATCCCCATCGCCACGCTCTGGGCAAACTGCTCTTCGGTTTTCGCCAGAGCCGCCTGAGACAGGCCTACTACAGTGCCATCACCGAACTCCATACGCAACCAACCAACCTCAGTTAGTTCGCCATCAGCGACTGTCTGTTCATTGAGGCCTCTGCTCCATCTAATCTCGTCACCACTCAGTTCTATCGAGGCGTTATCAAGGCTCCACTCCACCCATTCAGCTGGAGGGGAAGGAGTGCTTCCCGTGAATACGAAGCCACCGTCCCATGAGAAGAACCACTGCCCTGCCTTGGCGTGTTCGTCCCAGACCAGAAGACGTATCTTCGGGTGAGTGTGATTCTGGATTCCAGCGAGGTGGCTCTGCTTGCCGCTGCCTCTGCGGATGTAACTGGCGACCCCGAACAGAGGATTCTTGAACACCGCGACGGTAGTCCGATCTTCCTCTGATGCAGCAAGCAGACTTCCAGCCAACGCGCAACAGACCGGGTCGCCACCTTTCTTCGTCATCCGCTTACGCAGCCATCGAGGATCGCTGCGCTTTGAGGCCACCACAGAGAGTTCCTTGAGAGTTCTCGCCATCCTGTCTTTCGAGAAGAACGATCCATCAACCTCCCCCCTTATCTCCGGCACGAAGATTTCAGGGTCTTCCATCAACTCCTCGAGGTTCCTGTCCAGCCGGTTCTGAATCTCCTTAGAGGCCAGTTTTATCCCCCGCATACGAATCTTCTTGCGGCGGTTCCTGTCACCCGGGAAACGAACTTCAGCAGGTGGTTTCGCCATCTCTCTCACCCCCTCCAAGCAAAGCCCATGTTTGAGTCCGTCGTCTAATGGGTTAGCCTGCGGCGCTCGAAGGCAACTTCCTCCATACCACTGAACTCGGCTGGAAGTATGAACGCGTGCACGTATCCCCCATCAATCTCCGAAAGCCCCCCCAGAGTGCCTGACACAACTCTTTCCTCCTCGGTGCCGAGGTCGCTCAGCAACATCCCACTCCAATCTTTGATGGGTCGGTCAAGTGCTTTCGAAGAGTTCTTGATTCGCTCACCCATTCTCTCGAGCAGGGACACGGCCTCTCCAGGCACCATCGGACGGGGATTCTCCACACCCATTCCTGTTGGATCGAGGTCGAGAAGGACCAGAGTGTGGAGCCCAGCATCCTTGTTTCTGCAAATCATCTCCAGAGGGGATGTCGGCAGATATTTTCCGACCGAGAACGGGATGGTGACCTGCCGGCCGAACCTGTATGACTGTAATCCGGATAGCGAAACTGCAAGGGTAGTGGCAGACAGCCCGGGAATCACGTGAAAACCAATCCCTTTCTCAGCGCAACGCTCCTCCAGATCGATGTGCGTGGTCGCCTGCATGGGGTCGCCGACGATCAGAAGTGCTACTGGCCCCGTGCGTGCTAACTCGAGTAATTTGTCGGGCTTCTCGACCTCATCCCGCATCAACCTCTCCCAACTACCAACTACTGATTCCAATCGCTCTTCCTCACTAGGGGGTAGGACCGCAGTGTAGCCCTCAAGAAACCTCTTCGAGCACTCTCTGGCAACGCTCCTAGCCCGCTCGGTCATGTGGTCGAGGTCACCCGGACCAATACCAATCAGCCAGAGTCCGGTCACCGCATCTTCATCCGTCATGGTGAAGCGGGCTGCCCTGCTGCCCATCATGAACGTGATGCGCCATATCTCAGTACCCAATCGTCATGTGGAGCAGGTATTAGGCCTGATTCGAGAGCATGACCTACTTGCTCCTAGCATGCATGTGTTCCCGGCTGAGGACGGCAAATCTAGGCTTATTCCTCTGGACTTCGGTGCTCCGCTGTCATTGCCCGATGGACTAGCGGACTTCGATATCGTGGAACACGAGGGTAAGCCTGACGAGAGGGTTGACAGCGACTGGTGGACACATCTGAGTGGACTGCTTGGCGAGGAGACAGTCGAGCGCCACGGCGAGGCATGGCCATCCTCGCACGAGTTCTTCGGCGACATGATGATTGTAAGGTTGGACGACGAGGTCGCCACCTACTCACAGCAGATTGCCTCCGCCAAGCTACAATCACACCCCCACATCAGGTTGGTCCTGTCTGACCGAGGGGTGCTGGGTGAACTCAGAATCCGGGACCTGACTCCCATCGGCGCGCGGCGAGAAAACGAGATAATCTTGGAGAATATTCCTGAGGACATCACTAGCACCACAGTAATGGTCAGAGAGTCCGGAAAGAGCATACTATGCGACCCCTCTCGGGCGTACTTCTCCACCAAGCTGCAGTCGGAGAGGCTTGAGACACTGGCTCTCGCCAAGGAGCTGCGCTCCTTGCTCGACCGTCCACTGCGCGTATGCGACCCGTTCTGCGGCGTCGGTCCGGCCCTCGCCACACTTCTCGGTGAACCCGATTTGGTGGGCGAAGCACTCGCATCAGACCTCAATCCCGACGCCGTCGAGATGCTATTCGACAACCTACGTCGCTGGGATCGCAGGGACTACCCTAGTGATCCCACCCCCCTCTCTCAGATTCACCCTGACAGACTCGTTGGGGTGGCCGACGCCACTTCCCTACCCTTGGATCCACAAATCTCTGGTAACTGGGACTTACTACTGGCCAACTTACCCCACCGAACCGTCGAACTCCTCCCCTCGCTCATCCCTCTGTTGGATACTCGATCTCCGAGCTTAATCAGAGGTAGGGTGATAGTAGCAGAATCAGAGATCGACGCCACTAACGCCACTATCCGCTCCGCACTCCCCAATCGCCTAGAGGGCGCGCCTGAGCCTGTGTTGAGAATCAAGCGTGACTACAGCTCCACATTGCGACTTTGTTCCTTCCAGGCATGGATAGCCACAACTTCTGAGGGTGAATAGCGTGGCAACTCGTTTTGGATGCACCTTCCTAACCCTCATCTTACTTTCTTCAACTCTTACGGGCTGTTTTGGCTTCGATGACGAATTACAAGAAGAGCCAGAGTACGAGCACTGGCTTCCGGACGTCGAGGATCGATCCAACAAGTACTATCAGGACGACGACGTGTTTAGCCGAGTCTCATGGAACGGCTCATTTGGTATTGACACAGTTCGCTCCATCTTCGTCCCAGTACCAGCAATTACTGCGAGTGATGGTGGTGCTGGAGTCACTGGTGGCGCAGAAGTCCACATGGGTCTGTGGCTTCCTATTATCGAAGGGTGTGACATGGACGCCGCAGAGTTACCTGAGGAGTGCAAGGTTCCTGTAATTGCCGAGATTGGGCCGTATTATGATGATGGTGACGTTGATGCCTTGACTCCAGCAGACAGACTCGGTCGTTTCCTAATAGAGAACTTTGTACCACATGGTTTCGGAGTCGCGCAGGTGTCAGTATTTGGCACCGGAGAGTCAAATCACTGCATGGATCTCATGGGTCTGGATGAGCAAGAGGGAATACATGCTGCTGTGGAGTATCTCGGAGACGCGCCCTTCTCGAACGGCAATGTCGGGGTGATTGGCAAATCGTATGACGGCTCTACACCATGGGAAGCAGCGGCGATGGGTTCGGACCACCTGAAGACCATAGTGCCAATGTCCGGACTAATTGGCGTCCACGACTTGATGTGGCGCAATGGCAGCATGGAGGCGCGCGGAGCCATCATGCACAACGGCGTCTACGGTAGCTTCGGTTTGGACGGCGATTTGGAGGACGCCCAGAATGCTTGTGAAGGATATTTCGAGGGGTATTACGCAGGAGTGGGGGCGTATCTGACCGGCGACAATCTCGCGTGGACGGGCAGTGACTACTGGGAAGAGCGCCACTTCCTGACCAGGGCTTTGCAGAATTACAACGGCTCTGTGTACATCATCCACGGTCTGCAGGATTGGAACGTCGACCCTCACATGGCTTTCCCAGTACACAATACTATGCTTGAGGCTGGCTTTGATGTCAAGGGCCTCTACGGGCAATGGGGCCACGATTACCCTGACCGCAAAAGCGGTCATGAGGGTCTGAACAGTGGTCGGGGAGCCGAGGCATTCCCGCATACACTGCGTTGGGATTGGGCAGATGATATGCTAGAATGGTTCAATTTCTACCTCAAGGACAAGGGACCCCAACCCAGACTGATTGCTGAGGTTCAAGACAACATGGGAGGATGGAGGGTTGAACCCAACTACCCTCCTCCTGATCAAGAGTGGATTTACTTCGATATGGACTCATGTTCGATAGGAGGAAGCAACACAATAACATCGACTTCCAGTTTGATTGTTGAGTGCCCCGAGTTCGATGCCGAAACTCGCATTATTGGGACTCCAACTTTCCACGTCGAGGCCACAATATCCCTCTTTGCAAGCAGCGGACATCTCTTCGTGGAAATGGTCCAAGCAAGTAGTGGCATGCATTTAGGGCATGCTGTGATGGACCTGAGGTTCCATGAAGGAGGAGGTGATGGAGAGATATTGACCCCAGGAGAGACGGTTATCGCCAAAATGGAATTCTTTGGAATGGATGTAATCATTCCCTCCGGTGATGCCATCAATCTGATTATCACTCAAACTGGTGAGGATTATGTTCCCAGTCCAGTATCCATGATGCCTGTAACCCTAAGTCTCGATTCTTCAAGCCTCTTGGGCTTGTCTACAGTCAACCGTGACTGCACAGATCTCTTCCTACCACCCATGCACCCCCAATATCCACAATGCTCCTTTGAGGTATGAATGACCCCAATGCCGCAGACAAACTTATCTCGCCCTCTTCAATGAACCATTGTGATAGCCAATCTGATTGGGGAATTAATTTGTTCCGGGCTGTGCCATGCACTATTCGCCGGACTCGCAGGCGGCGATTCTGCTGTGAAAAACGCTCAAAAACCACCCACCAAATTGAGCACTTCAGCACCGCCGCCACCGCCGCCAGGCAACCGGAGTAAGCGACTTACTGAGAACCGGAACACACTTCGCAATTGTTCGTTCGACGGCTGCCACGCCCTGTCATTCAGATCCACTGACTACTGCTGGAAACATCAGCCCGAAACCCCATCAGACCCAGAACCGGAGCCCGAGCAAGAAGCCAACTGGTGGGAAGAGAACACTGAGTGAATAAGTGGCGCCCCGACCGGGATTTGAACCCGGGTCGCAGCCTCGACAGGGCTGCATGATAGGCCACTACACCATCAGGGCAGAGCCCCTTCGACAAGGCCACTCTTTTTCAATCTTTGATAGGGTATTGTTCATCACCCGCCCCCACTGGGGTTCGACATGGGTGAGCATCCTCTCGTCATTGATGTCATTGACAATGGTGGCCAGTGGACTCACCGTGAGTGGCGCATGCTGCGCTACCTAGGTGTTGACACCCAGATTCTTCCCAACGACACACCCGTCGAGGAACTCCGGCCTGTGGATGGCCTCATCCTATCGGGGGGGGCAGCCCGCGTAGGTCTCACCGGAGAACTAGGCAATTGTGGAGGTTTCCTCGGCATGGACATTCCCATACTCGGAATATGCGCTGGTCATCAGTTCATGGCCGGTTTCTACGGTGGTAGTGCTGCCGAGGCGCCAAAACCTGAGTTCGGCGCCGCTTCCATCTCTCTAGTTGGTGGTGGGGGCACACTTTTTGAGGGAACCCCAGACGAGCAGACGGTCTGGGAAAGCCACAACGACGAAGTCACAGAGGTACCCCCCGGCTTCGATATTACCGCGCATAGCGAGTCCTGCGGAGTGCAGGGTATGCAGAACGAATCTGGAGATCGATTTGGACTTCAATTCCACCCCGAAGTAAACGACTCAGAGTATGGCGCAAGGATTTTCGAGAATTTCGTAGGGGTGTGCGAACGGGCCCGCAGGGCCCGGTGAGGCAGAGGACAGATTGAAGAAGGTCCGGCAGGTCGCCGGCTCGATGTCCACCGAAGCAGAACGTCTCGTGCTCCACAAGTGCAGGAACTGCAATCGCACCGACCGAAGGGGTTGGAACCCTTCCGAACTGCCTAAGTGCACACATTGTGAATCGACCATGGATCCACTCGAGATTCGTTACAAGTGCCTGCGCTGCGGCGCATTGACCTGGAACGAGGCCGGCTCTGCCGGTCACTCCTGCCGTAAGTGCGGATACAGGATCTTCGTCAAGCCCCGCAAAGAAGGCCGCCACAAGACCCTGAAGGCCGAGTGAACAGCGCGGTCTTCAAGGCCCGCCAATCCGACGACCTCTTGTGACGGGCTGGCTGAACTCCCACTCTCCTCAAACCTTCGAGCAATTGGCCATGCCTGACAAGTCGCGACAGGCACTACTCTCAGCCAGCCTCTCGGCCGATCCGCCACACCTGCTGATAACTGGCCCGGCGGGTGTGGGAAAGACAGCAGCGTGGCGATTGGTCGCCCGTCAGATCCTTGGAAGGGGCTGGCGCTCCACGACACACGTGCTGCAGGCCCGGGACCTCGTCCGGCAACGCGGCGCCATGGGCATATTCGAGGACTTCCTCAGACCTGGTGGTACCGGTTCGAGCGACACCCTAGCTGGAAGACTCAGTTTGGATGCATTCGACAGAGCGATGTCAACCGGCTCGCCTAACGACATTGCCCCTGCTGGCCGCGAAATCGAAATCACCTCTGGTGTCCTGCCGGTTAGTCGCCTCATCGTCCTTGAGGACGCCGACTATCTCGGCTCAATTAGACAGGCCTATTTACGCAGAATGATGGAGACCGTCGGAAACGCCTCCAGATTCATCCTCGTGGCCAGAGCCCCATCAAGGATAATCGACGCGCTGCGCTCTCGCACCCAGATGATACGGATTCCACCGACTGAGCGTGGGATTATGCTGTCTGCTATGCGCTCCATCGCCGAATCAGAGGGTGTGGAGACCGCAGACGGAGTCCTAGAGGACATTGCATACATCTCTGAGGGCAATCTCAGGAAGGCCCTGTTCACACTAGAGATGCTTCATCTGAGAGATCTCGCACACGATCGCTCGGCGGTTCACACCCTAGTCCAGTCAACCACCCTGCAGTCTGGCAGACACCTGCTGGAGTTGGCTCTGAGGGGGAGAGTGGTCGAGTGGAGGTGGGAGAACCGGGGCGGCCGCAAGAAGAAGGTGCTGGCCGGGGCATTGGCCGAAATCGACCGCATGATGAACGACCACGGGATGGACTCCGACGACGTGGTCCACCAACTCCACGATGTTCTGGTCGGTCGCAGACTCTCTCTCCCCGATCCTCTTCGTGAGCAACTGCTAGAGGCATTGGCCAACTGTGACACCCAGCTCAACCGCTCGATGCACGCCAGAATTCCATTCGAGAACTTTCTACACAAAGTATCCAGGGCAGGCAAGGAGCACGGCCTTGCTTTCGGCTGATGGAATGGCGGGCGATACAGGATTTGAACCCGTGTTCTCGGCTTAGGAGGCCAAGGTGATATCCAGACTACACTAATCGCCCGACTCTGCGACAACACACTCCCCAAGAAAGGTAGCGTTCGCAAAATTACCTCCATCGACAGCAATAGTGCCGATGCCATCAAGCATCCTGCGTCCTCCGAAGCTCCATGGAGGGCCCACCTTCGAAGCTCCCAACACCTTATTCAGACTCGAGCGAGTTTGGTGACTTGAAGAATCGGGCTCTCTCACGCAGAGTGGCGGCTAGAGATGCCGGCAGACGTTTCTGGACCCGCGTTTCTGGTTCCGTCCAGACTCCTTTGATCCGCCAGACCCTTTCCTTGGTAGCTCCCATCTGCGCCGGTCTACTTTTGGTCAAGTGGGATTTCGCCTCCTTTGATGCTGCCATCGCCTCATATGCCTTGCTCACTGTCCTGTTAATCCCTACCAATCTATCAGCGACCTTCGCGAGGATGTCCGCGCGCGATCGCCTCAAGTTACGAGATGGAGGTCAGAGGTCGATGGACGCCTATCCAGGTGTTGAGAGAATCCTCAACACCTTGAGGGAGAGGTCTCTGAGGGAGAGGATACGACTCCTTTCAGCAGCACTCGGCGGGGTAGCGTTGATTGCAGTGAGGGAACTCGACACGGGAGACACTCTCGGCTCACTGCTGCTGGGCGCTTCGGTGGCTCTGGGGATTCTATGCTTCCTTAACTCACTAATGCTGGACGATTCTATACCCATGCGCTCCAATTCGTTCCCCCTGCTCTCCTTGCACGCCCCGACTCTGCATGACAGTACCTTGGCCAGGCCGCTGTCTGACCTGATGGTAGCGCACCTCGATCCGGAGACCGCGGCGGCATGGGACGATTGGAAACTCTCCCTGATGGACAGTGTGAGAGGGGATCAGACCCCGAATTCGGCCGTAGAGCAACTTCTACAAGCATTACATCTCAATGAGCAGGGACTCCTCGACGACGCCCGACTGATGACCGAGGCGAAACGTGTTTTCAAGATTACAGCGATAGACACTTTGATGGATAAATCCAACAAGTTTGACCTGAGGTCGCTGCGGACCTTGTTGGCACACACCAAGGCTTGGCAGCCAGGGTTGTTCAGGCTAATCGACAGACTCCAGGACTCGGCTATCAGAGGTGACCAATCACTGGATGAGACTCCTTGGAGGTTGGACCTCGACCTTCCTCCACGCTGCTCTCAAGGTCGGGCCGATCTGTTCGTTATGCTGCACAACAAAACCGGAGCCACTTCCAACGTCAAGGTCGATGTTGTGGTGGCTGAGGGGGAGCCAGCGCTGCAGACAATCAGAGTCGAGGCCAGAGCCTCCCGCCGCATTGACAGGTCCAGAGCCACAGACCAGGTCGATACATTGGGGCGTCTACTGGATGACGCCACCGTGCTCTGGATTGGCCTTGCATGGCCAGACTCTAAACTAGGTCCCCACCCAGTGCAAGTCACCTTGAGGGGTGAACATGGTGAGACACTCTCCTCAGTTGTGGTGCAGACCACTCTGTCGCCGAAGGCGCAACAGGAGAGTGCTGGCCAGCGGATGTCGGACGCAGCCTCGGCTGTTCGCAGACTAGCTCTGTCCATAGCCGATTGAAGGCTCTTCGGGACAAAGTCCCGAGCGTCACGTTCATGACGCTACTGTGATTGCGACCAACGGAGTGAACATGGAGTCGTGGGACATCGTCGTGTTCGGCAGCGGACCCGCTGCTCTGCGAGCAGCCATCGCTTCTGCCGACGCTGGCACAATCCCCCTGCTTATCGATTCCTCTGGTGTCGGTTCGTTCTCCGGCGCAGCCCCCCTGTCAGGATTGGCGGCTTCGATAGACGAACTTGACTCCACTGCGCATTGTAACGACACCGTCACAGCTGGTGGCGAGACAACCGACAAGGTCGTAGCAGCCCGATTCTGTGGTGAGGCAGTATCTGTCTTAGCCGAACTCGAGAGATGGGGCTTGGTTCTTCGTCGTAGAGAAGGAGGATTGCCCCACACCTCGGAGGTGCCTGGCCACAGCAGCCCCCGTCTGACCGGGTGTGGGGACAGTACAGCCAGAGAGGTTACCCGTATTCTCGAGGAGCAGGTGATCAAGAGGGGAGTCCCTCGACGGTCAGACCTAATCCCCCTCTCTCTGGTGATGGACAATCAGCAGGTGCGCGGTGTCGTAGTGTTGGATCTCTTGACAGGAGACGTATCTTCGATTCAATCCAAAGCTGTGATTCTGGCCACAGAAGGTCATCAGGGGATATGGTCAACCCCCTCTAACGGACCTGGTACTGGCGCCGCCCTCGCGGCCTCTGCCGGTGTATTACTATCTGGTATGGCCAACTCCCCTCGTCACCCACTCACTATCCGTGGCACGGACATGCATCTCCCCATCGATTTGTTGGGTTCAGGAGGAAGACTGCGCAAGGAGACCGGCGAGGATGCCGGACCCGAGGCAGTCCTCGTCGGCGAGGGATGCGTGCTCGATCTGCGTTCTCTAGATGCTACGGCTTCGCCGTGGTTCGCTCAGACCACGAGACGGGTGAGGGAGCGGGCTGGTTTGGACATAGCCACCGAAGTCATCCCCTTGTCCCCAAGCGTTGCCACGACGACCGGAGGCGCTCCTGTGGATGAGAGCGGTAGAGTAACCTTCGACGATGGCAGCATGTGGGTCACAGGACTCTACGCAGCCGGGCGCTCAGCCAACACCGGAATGCACGGGGCGGGCATGCTACCTGGGAACCAGTTGCTTGAGGACCTAGTGACTGGCAACATCGCAGGAGAGCATGCAGGAGCCTGGACATCGAACACATCCTTCGGTGGCTCTTCTTTGGTTGAGGGGGCGATTCAGGCAGAACAGAACAGAGTGGCGTCGCTGATGAGAGGAGGTGGTGAGTCAGTAGGCCGAGTTTCAGCTACTATGTCTTCTATCATGAGCAATCTCAATGGCACCCGCGATGAGAGAGCCCTCGAAGCGGCAGCAACCAGCCTTGCTGGGCTGCGAGAGAAGGGAATAGGGGTCACAGACCATTCCATGGTGATGAACACCGAGTTGGTAACCGCGATCCACCTTGAGGGTATGTTTGCTCTGGCCGAGGCGATAATTGGCTCCGAGGGATAGCATGGCCAACCCTGATCCAAGCATATTCACACTCATCATACAAGGCGAGATCCCCTGTCATAAGGTGTACGAGGACGAGCATGTATTCGCCTTCCTCGACATCAATCCGTGCAGCGTCGGGCACACCCTCGTTGTTCCCAAGGAGCAGAGCGCCACACTGGACGGACTATCGGACGAGGCATCTGCAGCAGTTGGAAGAGTCCTTCCAAGGATATCCAGAGCTGTCCTTGCTGCCTCCAGTGCTCGTGATTTCAACATCTTGCAGAACAATGGTGAGGCAGCGTTCCAATCAGTATTCCACGTTCACTTTCACATCATCCCCAAACACGATGACGGCAGCGGCCTGGCCTGGCCATTTGCCACCTCACAACTCGATCCCGAGGAGGGCGTAATCCTCGCCGAGCGCATCCGCAGCCATCTGGAGTGACCCGGTGCGTTCTCAACCACCAACCCTGTGCGTGTATCGTGTCTGATTCCGAAAACGCGCCCGACGTGCTCCCAAGACTGTCGAGCAGTGCTACTCGGGTCAATGTCAAGAAATTAGAGCGTCTGCCTTGGGATCACAGTGGGAAACACCCTGGAAGCCGCCCATTCTGGGAGGTCATCCGGCGAGTCATCGACATAGCCTGGTCTTACATCATCAGGAACTCGGAGATGGACAAACCTCCTATGGTGGACGGCGGCTCTGTGTACGCTTCCACGCACATCAATGGCCTCATCGATCCATTGGCTATCATGAAATCACAGGATAGGCGCATCATCGCCATCGGCAGGCACGACATCATGACCATGCCTGTAATAGGCTGGCTTACTCGCCGCATTGGTTCACAGCCGGTAATCAGGAAAGCCGAACTGGAGAGGGGGATAGGTGACCCCGGGTTCGCGAAGAAAATTAACAAAAGGAGCATGCTGACCATGGCTAACTGCATAGCATCGGGTCACGCGGCGATAGTGATGCCCGAGGGCAAGTCGCACCAGGACACCAAGCTGCACGCTCTCAGGACAGGGGCCCTCCGGTTCACCCTCAACGCCGCCAGCATCGCACATGAGAGGGGACTACCTCAGCCAGTGATTCAGCCTGTAGGACTGCATTTCAGATGCCATTACTGGTTTCGCACTGACGTCTTCGTCGAGTTCGGCGAGCCAATTGCCATACCACTGCTCAATGACGCCCAACATCACGCCGCTCTCGCGGGGGGAGAGTGGTTAGAGCCCCCGGCAGAGCAAGTCATCCCTCTGCGCGACGAATTGTATGAAAACCTGACCCGCATGACCCCCGAGGCTCCAGACTGGGAGACCTACAGGGCATGGCACCTACTGGGTCACCTGAGGGCGAATTACTCCACCACTCCCCTCAGTTCTCTGAAGCAGGAGGTTCTCGCCGCCCGGGACATCAGGGAACGCCTCACTCTTATCGGGGGCTCCGATCCTCTCATCGAGGACGCCAGGGAGGCCGCAGACATACTACAATCGAGCAATCTGGATGGCCGAACGTTGGATGTAACAGGGAGAATCAAGAGAGATTCCAGACTGATCGAAGGCGCACTAGGGGTTCTGGTAATGCTCCTCGCCGCCCCCATCACCATCCCATCGACCGGCCTGCAAGCGTTCGTAGGGTGGTACGCGGGCGAACAATCGGACGAGGGGGTCGACGCTAGGACGACTCACCACATGATTGCTGCAATTCTCTCTCCCCTAGTCATCTGGCCACTAATCTCCCTCGCATTCCTCTATTCTCTATTCGGTGCGACCTTCCTGCTCTCGCTCTATCTCGCAGCATTCTTCCTAGTCATCCATTTATCCAACCTAGTTTTCCTCTGGGGCTATGATATGTGGACCGATTTCGGTGACTCTCGAAGAAGAAGGAGACTGGCTTCCTCAGCAGCCGGCAGTCGCTTGGAGGAGTTGGTGGGCCAACTGGTTCCCCGACTCGGCGTTCTCAAATAGGACGGGCGCTTCAAACCCATCATGAACTCCCGCGAGGCCGCCGACAGGGTGCGAGAGTGGCTGCAGAGCGAGCGCCTCGAAGCCCGAGATGTTGTTGACCAGCAGGCCATGCTACACCTTCACGTCCGTTACCCCCCGACCAAGCAGGGCCATGTGTTCAACGTCGTTATCCCGAAGAACCGCGACCTCATCCTGATTTACTCAGTAACCCGTGTCGACGACGGTCAGCAGAACGAGATGACCGAACATTCCAGAGGAGAGTCTGGGGATTGGGAGCGATGGCTTCACGATACTAGGATACACCTCACTCAGGCGGACCTCGACTGGGTCCTTCATGTGGGCAAGAAGCAGAATGGGGTACCCGGTCCGCTGCAGGCATTCAACCTCTCTCGTCCGATTTGGTTCGACGGCCTGACACAGAACGAGTTCATGCACACAATGCGCCATCTTTGGCTCACCAAGCTCGCTTTGATTCACAAGATTAAGTTCGCTTACGGGCCCGGTGTCGGCAAGCCCGGGCCGGTTGACGACTGGATCTCCAAGAAGGCTCAGAGTAGGAGCAATCAGCCTCAAGTGCATTCAGAGGTGAGTGAGATAGACACTGATGAGACAGGCAGTTTCGGTCGCGACTTCGACCCTTCAGAATGGGCATGATCCCTCCTCCTCAGTCGCGCGCGCCCTTACGCGCGCAAGTGACGGCAAAGGGGCGAGGTTAAGTATCGCTGGAAGCCAAACTAGGATGTTACAGCAACCGTGCTGGAGGGTTGAATAATGGAAACTGCAAAGATGAGAAACAGCGTAACAATGGTTCTTCTGATGATGATGAGTACTTTCGCGGTAATCGAATTCCCGCAGGCCGAGGCTAGTGAAGTGGTTTTGACTGACGCGATTCAGATTGTAAATGGGGGCTCAGCTAGCGACAAGATGGTGGCTGCAGATGCCGATTCGATGGGCAACGTGCACTTCGTCTGGAGTCGCAACACCCAGCACCTCTGGTACCAGATGCACGATCCGAGAGGGGAGGTTCTGATTGCCGAGACACAGATATCCAACCCCGGAGCTCACCGTGCTTGGCACCCGGACATAATTATCGACGGAGATGATAATGCGCATATCACCTGGGCGGATAAATCGTCCCAATGGACTATTCTTTACACGATGATTGATCCATCTCAAGATGACCAAGACGGTGACTCAGCATCCGACGAAGTAATCTCAATCATCAACGACTACGAGGTCTCGGTTCACTCACAGAATCGCGACTGGCCAGCAATCGCAACCGACTCGCAGAACAACGCACACATAGTCTGGGAGGACTCTTTTGAACCTTTGAACAAGTTCTACCAACAGCCCCAAATCTACTACTCGATGATAGAGCCCGATGTACTGTCACGTGACGCCATACGCGCTGTAGGTGAGACCCTACTAACTCCTATTATCGGTCACAAGGGACATCCCGATATTGCCGTCGACGCCGATGACTTTGTGCAGATTGTTTGGGATGATACCAGAGGCGGCAAGGTCGAGATAGTCGCCCCAATCGACACTTCCGGTTCTATGAACACTGAGTGGGCAGATATGTGTGTGGTCTTCTACGGTGGCAATTTCGCTAGCGGCGGCTACTTCGAAGGCCTCAAGCCAATGCTTCTTACCGCTAACATGACCGTCTATGAGACGCTATATGCACTCAGTGGTAATTGGCCGAGCGCGGCCACCAGTGGCAACTGTGCCGCAGCTTATCAGACCGGAGGATCCGGCAGCCAAGGTCCACGCTCAACCCCTCTTGGCTTGGTCCCTGGTGATGATTCTGGCGGTCTGAGGGAACTCACCGAGGTGGTCTACAACAACGGCGCGGTCAACTTGCCACAGGACGGTGGGTACTACAGCGAGTTTTGGGGTCCCGGATCCACTTGGGCGTGCCTTTCATGGAAGGATATAACAGGAAACGTTCCTGGAAATCCCCCAACCCAATTAGACCATCGCTGGAATCCTAACGCGACCAAGATTGTAATTCCAGTCTCTGATGAAGGACCGTACGGCGGGACTCCCAACCAGCAGTCAGATGATATCCAAAGCATCAACGAGGCCCACGATGCATGCGTCCGAGCTGGTATCATTCCAGTCCCCCTCCTTGCAGCGGGTTTCGGATCCGGCGACACCGAAGTAGGATCTCATATGATGGACCTAGCCCAATGCCCGAATGGGTTCGTCAGCCTGAACACAAGGTCATGCCCCGGCACAAACACTAGCCTCACAGATGCAGAGGGGCAGATGTACAGCTTCCCAAACTCTGCATCTAGTTCGGCTGAATTGCAGTTGATGGTTGAGGCGATGATTTACCTTTCAACCAACAACTCTCGTGAGATATTCATGACCATCCTCGACCCCCTCTCCCTTTTGGATAACCAGCCCCCTAGTTGGTCGAAGGGAGACCCGGGAACAAAGATTCAAGGAAACTCATACGTTGAAGATTTAGGCCCTTCTTTGGATGGATTGGGTTATGGCCATCTTGTTGTAGTCAACGACACTAGAATAACACTCAATGACGCTTACAGTTTACACCCTGCTATTTCAGTGGACAATTCGGGCAACACCCACTTAGCTTGGATGGATGGACGAGCATATGGTTTTGACATGAATGTCAACTATGAAATCTACTACACCCGTTTGCGACTCCGGGGTGCTGGTGACTGGGATGGGGCACCAGATGGCCTCCCTTCGTACGGAATCAAACAGATTGTCGACTCCGCTATATCCAATGTTGAAGGTGTCGATGGAATTCCGACCGGCCGTCCTTATGGGGCCAACTCACATATGCCCAGCATTATCACGGACTCTTTCGACAATGTTCACTTTGCGTGGCTGGAAAATTCTAATGAAAGCCAAGGTGAATCCATAGTCTATGCAAAGCTAAACAATACAAATGACGACTATCCGGAAGGGTTTCCACTCAATTCTCTAGCTTTAGGTATATTTGACCCATGGGAGGTCGTGTCCGTGACTGAGTGGCAATCAGATAAACTGGGTCCTAATTCACCAGCCGCCCCTGATCTCGGTCAGCCACCAGCATTCGTGAATGATATGGGCAGCGGGGCGCACCTAGCTTGGTCTGACACCAACAAGTGCAATGACCAGAGTAACGGGGGCACGTACACTCTTTGCTATGTGCATGTACTCACCGGTCTTGTTGACGTTTCTTTTGCAGAGACTGAGACTTACTATCACACCATTGAGCCCGGTGAACAGACTTTGTTCAACATGACCATCTCTAACCCGACTCCTGGCCCAGTCAATCTCGTATCCGATACCTTCACAGTTACGTTGCAAGGAGTCCCGAATAATTGGACAGCCACGTTGTTTTTCGCAACCAACCACACACCTATTTTCGACTCCACTCCAGTATTCCTGCGTGGGGGAGATTTTGCTCATTTGTACATGCGCGTCCGCGCACCTACGATATATCAAGCCCATTCGGATGAATTAGCTACAATAACAGTTGCCGCAGTTTCTCACAAAGATCCAGCCATCAATGACAACTTAATCACGCTGACACTGATGGATGTTGTACATGGGATAGACCTCGACACAAGTCACTACCAAGTCGACGTCGAACAAGGAGAATCAGCGTTCTTCTCCATTACAGTAACTAATACTGGCAACGTCTATGATTCGTACGCGTTCTACGATCCGTCTACTCTAGAGGGACAAGTCGAATGGGCCCTACCTTTCGGTTGGGGCCTGACATTCCCCCTCTCTTTATCGCTGGATCCAGGGCAGTCAGTTACTAGGAATCTACAGGTTTCAGTCCCTACTTCACAGGACCCAGGGACTTTTGTTATCTATCTGAAAGGCTGGTCCACTGGGGAGCCCGTGCTCTCAATTGAGCAAGGTACCTTCGATGTCCTTGAGCTCTGGATTAACGTCTCTATCAAGAGCACCGGAAACATAGTTTTCCAGATGGGCGACACGACTCAGTATGTGTTACCCGGGGACTGTGCAGAATTCGATATAGATGTGACCAAACACTTCACCCCAGGACACATCATTTTCACCACACCTGGAGGACCCGAGGAGAGACCTCCTGAGATTTCCGAACAGACTTGGAGATTCGACCATTGGACAGTAGACCTTGACTTCTCACAAGCCCCAGGAGGAAACGGCATTCCTGATAGTGCCCCCCGTTATTGGTCTATTATCGATACTCCTTCCACAGTCACTGCTATCATGTGTGCTCCATACAATGCCACGGCAGGTCTCGGCGATTCTGTTTCTGTGAAAGCACACTTAGAGGGAACACCAAGGGTTAGAGATTCGGTTGTCCTCCTTACCAATGTTATTCAGGAGTACAATTTGGATGCAAGTGTTCCGGAGACCATATTGTCATTATATCCAAGCCAGATATACCAGTTGGACACTACTGTAGACAATATCGGCAACGGGGCTGATAGATACAACATCATTGTGAATTCAATAACCGACTCATTTGGCAATTCTCAAGTTTGGGATATAGAAATTCCTAGGATGCTTTTCCAAGAGTTGGATCGCGATGAGTCGCAGACCGTTCCGATCATACTCAATATACCCGAGATGGCCCTCGCCGGCCAATACACCGTGACTCTACATGTGCTCAGTGAGGAGACCTACGAGGGCACCAAACTGAGGGATACCATCCAGTTGCAGATCGAGATAGTAGAGTTCCATGACATGCGGATAGAGGTTGATCCTATGGTTGAGAGCCGAATCAAGACCACAGCCCCTGGCAGGATTGTACGATTTACCATGAATATCACTAACTTCGGCAATGTCAACGACCAGCCGACCTTGCACAACTACACCCTCTACGACCGCGATGATCCATATTCGTGGCAAACGTCCCCTTCGATGGGACCCCTGCTAGACAATTGGGTTATCAGCTACGCATTGCTCGAAGACTTCGACACAGAGTATCCAATTGAAAGGCCGTGCAGCGTTCAGATTCTGGGCGATAATCCCCCAGAAGGCTGCTACCTATCAGCCCGTACCAATGCAATCACTATGCCGGTGATGGAAGCCTATTCGACTTTACAAATTGTCGTAATAATCCAGATTGAACCGACTGCTAAACTGACCAACCGAGAGATTGGAATCAAGGTCTTCTCAGACTTTGGCTCCTCGGAAGCAGGCGGTGATCACGATGAGACCGCTGTATGGGACGACTCCTGCACCCTCGACGCGAACAAAGACGGTTTGCCGGACAACTACCGCCCCAACTGCGACACCAACGAGCAAATCATCGAACTGAGACTCAGGGCTCCCGATCTCAAGATTGTCGCGGTCAACGTTGAAGATTACACTGGAGAGGTCGGCGAGATGCTTTCGGTCAATGTAGAGATTGTCAACGCTGGCAACTCGCACGCCACTGATGTTAACATCATACTGTGTGTTGACCAGTCTCCTTCAGACATCAAAAGGAACGGATGCGATGAGGACAACATCGTTTACAGGCAGATTGTTGAGGCGATAATGCCCTGTGACAATCCTCAAAGTCTTCCAGAGCCATGCGATGGCTCGGAGCCACCTCAGATAGCCCTGCTCTACATGGTTGAAGCTGGAAACCACGATGTCGTGGTCGTCGTGGACCCGGACAACGTAATCGTCGAGACTGATGAATCCATAAATAGCAACATCAAGAAGGTCTCTCAGAAGATGGGCTCGAATCTAGGGATCCTCGATGTTGGAATTGAGATTGTTGCCCAATACACCGTGCCGACCATCATCCTCGGCGCGACGATCGCTTTAGTCGGAGTGGTCGCAGTGGTCATGTGGAGTCGTAGGGAGGAGGCGAAGATCCGCTTCGCCGAGAAGTCCAGCATGCTTTCGAATCTCGATGATGAGGACATGGTCTTCTGATTAGCGCGCCAGCCACCACGGCAGCGGCGTGCCCTCACGTGCCGCGACGAGACGTCCTCGGCTGGCCGCGAAATCACGCATCAGACGCTCGCGCAGAGCATCCATCATTTCCTCTGCATCCATCGACTGGATACGCAGGCCCTGCGAGAAGGCATCCAGATCGAGGGGCCTGCGAGGCTGATTCATGATGGCGTGCGCCAATTGCCTCTCCTCGTATGTCTCAGATTGTTCGGAGATGCTTGGAGAGACCTTCCTCATCACTTGCTGATGGAGTGCTATCACAGCGTCACGATGTTCGTCTATGCGTTCGAGCGCAGAGTCCAATTCCGAGAGGACCCCCATCGCTTCGACCATAGGGAGTTTGCGTCGAGTACCCAGCCTGTCGACCACTCCATTCAACTCAGCCGGCAGCCTATTCGAGAGGCGCATCGGCCCTCCAGCTGGTATCTTCCTGTGCTCGGCGCGGAACAGATCAGGTCCGAGGTCGAGACGCAGGGAGAAGGACTGATTGACCTTGTACATCTTCTTCGGCGGCCCTCCTTTCTCAGATGGCACACGTTCGGAATCCACGAACCCCGATTCTTCTAGCACCTTGAGGTGCTTGACCACTGCTTGCTGACTTACATTCAGTAACTCAGAGAGTTGCAAAGGGTAGTGAGGTTCCTTGACCAATTTCCTGAGAATCTGACGCCGAGTGGGGTTTTCGAGTATCGAGAGCGCCTCGTCGAAACCTACCATTTACTTACCAACCTGAGGTTGGGTAGTGGGGGCCTTCTAAAAACCCAACTTGAGCATAGGATAATATCCGGCGAACTAGTAAAACTGTCATGGGAGCCGGGAAGACCGTACTAGTCACAGTACTAGTCATCGCTGGATTGCTGATGCTGGCTTTGTCGTTTGTTGCTTCAATAGTAGTTGATACCATTAATCAGAGGATTGCCGATGAATGCGAAGACGAGACAGGCACAATTGGAGAAATTATCGGTGCTGATGAGGGCCAGTGTCAAGACGGCCGCGATATGAGAGACAGAGTTGATTCCCTCGGCCAGATGATTGGCTACCTAGGTGCTGCAATTCTTGTGGTATCAGTAGTCATGGTAGCAATCAGAAAGAGACAGTAATCAACCTTCGTCCCAGCCTTGCCAATCTCGATCGCCCCCGGTCTGCTGGGATTCCTCACCGACCTTCGTTTGACCAGGAAAAGGATCCGCTATCGGTTTCTCCTCCTCTACCTCCGGAAGGCCGCGGTACTGTCTGTACAACTCGTCGGTTGTCGGCAACCTACCCTCTTTGGACATGACCACAGGTCCTCCGGATTTCTTACGCTGCCCCCGTCCTACGAGAGCCAGTATGAGTGCGATGACGCCAAGAGGCAATCCAAGGCAACACCCGAAGAACATCATCACGAACCAACCGCTACCGAAAAGCGCTTTTTGTGCAGATATATCATCCACGAACCACAGGGTAGTGTTTCCGTCATTGTGTAGGGTGTAATCACCGGCCTGAGCCGATCTGAAGACCCTCACAGGGGCATACAAGGTCCCGTCCTCACCCGGTCTATCGACATCTAGGCCCGTGGGCGCCGAACCACTTTCCTCAGACCCTATTGCATCAATCAGCCGTAGTTCAGCAGTCTGCGAATCCCCTTCGGTGACACGCAGGGCGACATACTCTCCAAACAACTCTAGAGTGACTTCCTCACTCTCTCCAACTTCCAACTCTAGAAGATGCCGCTGGGCGGGGTCGAGCTCGTCGAACATCACTGGCATGGCGTTGTAGTATGACACTACGCCAATCAGCACCAGCAGTAGCGAGGCTCCTGAGAGCCTTTTGGCCCAGAGTGTAACGTCAGCCACGACGTGAGGTGATGGCTCCGTGCTATCAGACTTCTCAATCAGTAGGCGAGACCAACATCCGGGTGAGCCAACTTTTCAGGGAGATAGGTATCTGTCACGAAATCCAGTCCGTACTTGGCTAGGGACTGCTGCTCGGCCTTCTTCCCGAGCTCCTGCATCAACTCAATCTGCTGCTGCCACCACCCTGTAGAGAATCTAGGGTCGGACAATTCGGCCTGCAGAGCGCCCAAGTCTTGTTTTGAGAGGTCATCGCTAGGTAGGTCATAAGCGAGAATATCATCTGCAGTAATCCCGAGATATATCGCCCCCTTGCTCGCCAGGTATTCTGAGATATGAGCAGTCTTGATAGCCCCGTATGCGATACTAGCAAAGATTCTGAACGACCATGGGTCGCAGTCAGCGAATACCACGATTGGCTTTTTCCACTCGTCACTCATTCGTCGCATAATTCGACGAGTGGAGCGTGCAGGTTGCCCCTTGAGGTGGATTAGCGCACACCGCGCCTCCTCATCGAAACCATTCTCAATCAGTCGATCGAACATCCCACCAGTCTCTATTGCCATGACGAAATCTATGTCCTCATCAATGAGTCTGAGTTTCTCCGATTCGACATTGTAAGGGACTCCATATCCAGAGTCGCCGACGTCGTCGCGACAGTTTATCCTCATCCAGTCACCACGTCGATTACGCTCTTCAAAAGTCACATTCCCGATGATTCTAGCCCCGTCCTCCTCCGGTCTCAGACGGAAGTCCTCGCGTAGACACTTGGTGACAATCTCGAGATCTTCAGCTAGGTTATTGCTTTCATTCTGCGAGTGGAATTTGCCGTTGCCCCAGGCTTCGGAGATGTAGTACATCTCTCTCAGGGTTGAGGACTTACCGCTGTTGATCATGTCCTCGATGAACTCGGTGACGTGTAGTGAGCGCAGCAACTGTTTAGCGGAACCGAGGTTGGTTGCGTCGCGGACCGTCCTTTTCTTGCCATATTTGTAGACCCCCAACCGCTGGTCGAAGCCGATGTTACTCTTAGAACGGACAGGCAGTGTCATCGTCGGAGGATTGCCCTTGGACATCTTGTCATGCATCTCTGAAGCCACATTATGGAGCGCCTGAATTACTTCATCCTTGGATTTCTCTCTGCTTATACTCATTCATCCACCCCCTGATCTGGAGTCAATGACCCCATGTCGATTACACCATCGTCATTCGGGACCCGAACCGCTTCTTCGGCCCTCTCAACAAGATTCTCAATCACAGGGTCTTCCTTACTGCGTACCTCTTCCACCGCGGCGTCAAGAGCCTCCTTGTTCCTCATCTCATCGAGTAGATTCTCATCGATCTTGGTGGCTCCGATGATATCGCCATTACCTCTGAAAAAGATCTCCATGTCCGGCCAATCACCCTTGCTGAGACCAGAGACGGTGAACGAGATAACCGCCGAAGAGCCAGGGTCCAGTGTGTCCAATCGCCAAGCCCACAGACCATGAGTCTCCTTACGACCTCCGAGAGGGTTGTCCACCATGGCGACAGTTTCGCTCTCGGGCCATTTGGCCAAGATTGTGTACGCCCGCGCTCGTGCGGTGTAGTTGAACACGGTGATATCGCAGGTCGCCAGTTTCCTTGTGGTGTCCCATCCAAGATTTTCCTCACAGAAAACCGCATTCATAATTTGGGTAATTATCGGCGCTAGATTAGGCTCCTCCCTGTCTAATATTTGCGAGGTTTTCTGTGAGATTTCAGGGAGAATGACATTTATCAGTTCGAACTTCTCTTGAGCCTTCTTCCTCTGCGAACTTCTCTTGAGGTGGTTCTTCAGGCCCTTGCCTACTTCCATCAGGGCCCTCCTGATTTCTCCTAGTACCTCCTCGTTGCCAGCGACGGCTTCCTTCGCCTCACTGGTGAACTGGACGTTGGTAGAGGCGAGATGGATGAGAACGGCTGCTGGTCCCTTGGGTAGTCCTCTACCGCCCGGTTGATCTAGGCCGTAGCGCTTCCAGTCGACAGACTCCACCGCCTTCGTGAGCAGACATCCACCCTGCTGATACATCAGAGGTACCCGATTGGCAAATCGCAGAATCTCGATAGGGCTGTCAGAGGCTAGGTCTCCGCCGAAAACTAGGCCGACTTCAATTTGGAAGGGGTTGCCCTGAGTGACCCGTGGCTCTCTAGTAACAGTCGAGGCGAAGCGCGAGTCAATAGCCTTGGATAGTCCCTTCTTGATCAACAGGTCTTCGATGGGGGAGAGACAGTCAGTAGGCGGATTCAGGAGTTTGACCTTCTGGAATGAATCAAGCACGGTATGAGCTTCCTCGGCCTTGATTCTGCGCGGCTGCCTACTCTCCTCAAGCCCCGACTTCTTGAGAATCTCACGAGCCGCCCTCATACTGACTCCGGAGAAATTATGCCTTAGGAAAGAAGTCATCTTCCTCTCCTCGGCCTCACGCAGCATCCTCTGCAGAGTGCCGAGGTGGATGCCGTGAGGGTGGGGCTTGATCTCTTCGACCACCCTGGGTAGACGGTCGGTCGTACGAGGCCAGTGACCTTGCTCAATCACTCCCCCGTCACGGTCCTTGACAGTCAGACTGATGGTGGCGTGTGGGTTGACAATCGAAGTCATCCTGAGGTACTGGTAGACCGACTGTCTGCCTCGTTGGTACTTGGCCTTCATCTCGGTCCGTATCCTCAAGCCGTGCTTGATCTCCTCACCCGTGACCTCGTCGACCCAGACATCTCTACTTTCACCGGTCTTGATTGCCTTGTTCTTCCTAGTGTCAATACCGAGGTCGACCCTGACCGCCGAGGATTCGTCCTCGACCTTTGAGACAATAGTGGTCTTTGAGCCTGTGGTGAGCTGACCGTACATCACCACCCCTGTAATTCCAATTCCTTGCTGACCTCTGGTCTGCCTGATTGCGTGGAACCTTGATCCGAGCAGGAACTTTCCGAAGACATGCTCGATGGTCCCTCTTGGTATGCCCGGACCATTGTCTTGTGATATCAGCTCTATTCGGTCACCCTCGAGTCGGTTAATCTCTACTCTGATATCGGGAAGTATCCGCTCCTCCTCGCAAGCATCTAGAGAATTGTCGACTGCCTCTTTGACAGCCGTGATGATGGATCTCTGCAAAGAGTCAAAGCCCAGGAAATGTTTGTTCTTCTCAAAGAATTCACTTATCGCAATTTGCTTCTGTTTCCCGGCTAGCGGTTTTTCTTCACCCATTCGCAACCCTCCAGCAGGTCCTCCCGATACCCGGATGGTACGGGGCCTCTTGTGGATGGAAGTCCCCGGACAGGGAACGCTCTTAACCCTGTGCGAAGATATCGGGATGCCATGCCGTAATCTTCCCGACGAAGGCACTGGCCATCACAGTCAGGGGGCTTGCCAGATACAACTTGCCCGGTCCGGAGCGACCCTGATAGTTGCGGTTAATCGCTGAGATAGTGACTTGTTCCGCATCGTCGCTGATTCCGGGACCGGCGCCTATGCAAGCGCCGCATCCAGGGTCAATCAGCTTGACACCAGCGCGCTCAAACATCTCACTCCAGCCATTTCTCTCAGACAGACTCTTCACCGTCTTCGAGCCGAACTGGATGTAACAGTCAACTTCCTCCGGAATCGTCAGACCTGCCTCAAGGGCTGCCTCGGTGACCTGCGCATAGTAGGCGAAGTCATCATCCTTGCCAGCGGTGCACGAGCCCGCGTAAGCGATGTCTATGTTGACTTCGCCAAGATCGTCTATGTAAGCGCCATTGGTCGGATCGGAGGGGATGCCCTCATCGGGCTTGCCAGGGTGCGCGACCATAGGACGGATTCGTGACAGATCGATGGTGTGGACACCACCATGGTATTCCGCCCCCTCGTCTGGTAGGACGAAGGCCTCATACATCTCTTTCTCACTCAATCCAGACCTGCGATTCATCAGCCAATCCACTGTGAGTTTGTCGGGCTCGCATATCCCAGTCTTGGCGCTGCACTCGGTGGCCATGTTGCACAGCGTCGCCCTCTCATCCATCGACAAACTGGCAAGCCCGGGGCCTCCGAACTCCATGCTACGGTCAAGTGTCTCGGACTTAGCGGCGTACTTCCAGAGAATATGCAGGATGACATCCTTGGCTGTGCACCCGGGGTCTAGGTTACCCACCAACTCGAAGCGAATACTCTCTGGAACTTGTACGAAGGCGAATTGGTTGTACACTAGATTGGCGTACTCGGTCGAACCGACGCCGTAGGCCAATGCGTTCGTAGCGCCACCCATGCAGGTGTGCGAATCGGTCGCTTGAATGAAGTCACCAATGTCGATGAACTCCTCTCTAGCGACTTGGTGGCAGATACCTGGGCTGATGCCATCCTCTGCTGAGTAATCACGCACCCCAGTGTGCCGCTGGAACATGTTCTGCATGTCTCGGAGCCGTTGGATTTTCTCTGTGAAGCGACCGAATCTCGGCACCTCGGTGGCGTACAGCAGATGGTCCTCGAAGACTGCGTACTTCGAGGGGTTTGGCAGCGAGTAGTCGTCACCGTACTCCTGCTTGAGGAACTCGTGGACCTGCGCGGTTGTGAACTCGTGCGAGTATCCTCCGTCGACCTGTGAGAGCACGGCGTCCCCGGGCTTGACGTAACGCGCCGCACCGTTACGTCCCAGCAGCTTGTTCGCAATCATCTTCTCGACCATCGTCATTGATCGAGGCCCGGTGTCCAACTCAGGCAGACTCACACCACCCTCTCCGAGATTTTTCGCAAACGGTAGGATGCCACCGTTCTCGACAATCAACTTAGTCACCGGATCGTACTCCGATGTGAACTCATCCAGCGAGATGCTTTCCCCCTTTTGCAGCCTCTCCAGCATCTCGTAGTTCCCCATCAATTGACCGAGGTTGATGTTGTTCCGCTCGTGGATTGGCGCGAAGGACGCCGCGATTACGATTCTGACTCCCGACCAGCGCTCGCACTGAGCGGCAGTCTCACGGCTTGAACCGGTGCCCTTACGATGACCAGATACTATGGCCTCGAAGCCTCCGTCCAGCAATGCACGAGGCTCAAACACACGCCTCCCTTCGTGAACCAAACCAGCGTAGGCATTCTCGGCGATGATTGCCGGCTCGTGGTCGAAGCAGACCCAAGCCGGAGTCATGACATCGGTGTTGATATCGTCGAGCAAATCGTCGACCCCGAGGTCCACCATACTCAGATTGAGGCCCTCGTAGAGTTGCCTTCGAATAAGTTCGAGATCCTTGGTGAGGAAGAGCACTCTCTTACCGGGGGTCAGGGCTATCTGCGCCGGGGGCCACTGTTCGGACAAGGTTCCACCACCTCCTTCAATTAATGTCAAGGTCCCGCTCTATTTCATCATTCTCAATGGTCGTATTGCCTTACACAGCCGCTCAGTAAGGCGATTATGCTTTTTTTCTTCTACTATCAATCTTAAATAATATGGTCTGTCGGGATTTACTACCTTTGCCAGCAAAGGTGGGAGTGGTAAAATGGCAGACGAAGGATATCTAGTGGAAGACACTGTGAAGTGCAGCGAGTGCGGTAGCAGGAGTTTGAACAGAGACGAAACCAGAGGAGAAGTTGTGTGTGAGGACTGCGGCCTAGTGCTGGAAGACAACGTAATCGATCAAGGCGCTGAGTGGCGTGTGTTCAGCCCCGAGCAGGGCGATCAGCGCGCACGTACAGGAGCACCAATGACGGTGATGCTGCATGACAAGGGCTTGTCGACCGATATTGACTGGCAGAACAAAGACTACTCTGGCAAGGCAATATCCAGCCGCTACCGAAGCCAGTTCTACCGTATGAGGAAGTGGCAGAAGCGCTCCCGGGTAAGCAACGCCACCGAGCGTAACCTCGCCATGGCTCTGGCCGAGCTCGACCGCATGGCCAGTCGCCTCGATCTACCGAAGTCGATACGTGAGTCGGCTGCTGTGAACTACAAGAAAGCCGTTGAGGCCAGGCTCATCCGCGGTCGCTCTATCGAAGGAGTTGCCGCAGCCAGTCTATACGCTGCTTGCAGGCAATGCAACAACCCACGCACTCTCGATGAGATAGGCGAGGCCAGTAGGACTGGACGCAAGGAGATTGGCCGGACCTACCGATTCATGGTCCGCGAACTCAAGATGAAGATACCACCTACCAAGCCAGAGGACTACATACCGAGATTCTGTTCTGGCCTGCACTTGGACGCCGAGGTCCAGTCGAAGGCATACGAACTAATCGCCGCTGCTCAGGAGAAGGAACTCACGAGTGGCCGAGGTCCAACTGGAATAGCAGCCTCAATCATCTACATCGCTAGCGTTCTGTGTGGTAAGCGCAGGACCCAGCGCGAGGTCGCCGAGGTAGCTGGTGTGACCGAGGTTACAATCAGGAACCGCTACAAGGAACTGATACAGAACCTCAACATCGAACTCGAGATTTGAGAATTGCTCACGAGCAACCGGTTGTAGAGCCGCAGGCGTTGCACTTCAGGCAGGTTCCATTACGGACCATCTGGCTACTCCCACAGTCATCGCATATGTCTCCTGTGAACCCACTCTCTCGTGCTGCCTGCCGCGCGCGGGCCTCAGCGTCCTTCTCTTGCAGCGGAGCGACCGCAGCATCAAGAGTCATCTGAATCTCTCTCTTCTCGCCCTCGGTCCGCATCACTCCCTGATCGGTAATCTCAGGTTTACTAATCGAGAACTGATCGAAGTCCTCGATAGCAACGTGCGCTAGGTCATCCCGGCCAGCGTACTCGATGGCCAGCTCCCTGAAGATCCAATCGACTAGACTCGAAGCCATCTTGACCCGCCCACTACCACCTTCAACTGGCCCGCTAGGCTCGAACTTCTGGAAGGTGAACACCTTGATGAAAGCCTCCAATGGTACGCCGTGCTGGAGAGCGATGGAGACCGCTATTGCGAACTGATTGAGCATGGCTCTCCAAGCGGCACCCTCCTTGGAGGTCACCAGTATAATCTCGCCCAGTTTACCATCAGGGTACTCTCCTGTGATTAGACGCACGCTGTGTCCACCTATCCTGGCCTTGGTCGAAGTAGCTCTCTTCCTGTCTGGCAGGGAGCGTCTGGTTGCGATGAACTTCACGAACGACTCTGCCACTGGTTGAGCCACAGGTTCTGGGAGGGGCAGCGCCTTGACAGTCTCCTTGATCATTTTCTCGACCAACTCCTCCTCTGCGACATCTTCGGGGAGTTCGGTGTCCTCTACGAGCTGATTCATCAGCGGTTGTGACAGCTTCGAGCAGTCGCGGTATACTGCACATGCCTTGTTCATGGTGGTGTGACTGAGGTTGTAAGCCTCCCTGACATCAGCCACTGTTGAGTTAGATGGCATGTTGATGGTCTTGGATATCGCTCCTGAGATGAATGGCTGCGCAGCTGCCATCATCTTCACATGAGCAGGCCAAGCGATTGACCTAGTCCCCTTCGCCCCACACGGAGTAGCGCAGTCGAACACGGCCAGATGCTCCTGCTTGAGTCCGGGCGCACCCTCGATGGTCAGGTTGCCGAATATATGATCTTGAGCCGCCTCTATCTCTTCTGAAGTGAAGCCGAGGAAGCCTAGGGTATCGAAGAAAGCATCCTCATACTGCTCCTCTGACATGCCAAGAGCGCCGGTGCACAGATCCTTCCCGAGTAAGGATGGGGCGAAGGCCGAGCGCAGATCGAACACATCACCCATCTTGCTCTCTATTGCAGCGAGGTCCTCGGCATTGAACCCAGCCTCCTTCATACGATCCACTGGGAGTGTGGAGCATCCGCTGAGTCGCCCGGTGCCTACTATGTACTCCTCGATTGTCTTGCACTCGCTGTCAGAGTAGCCGAGTCGTCGAAGAGCACTCGGTACCCCCTTGTTGACGATTCTCAGTGAACCGCCTCCAGCCAGTGTTTTGAACTGCACGAGTGAGAACTGAGGTTCGACTCCAGTGGTGTCCGCACCCATTACCAAACCGATGGTACCAGTAGGTGCGATGACTGTGGTCTGCGCGTTCCTGTATCCATGCTCCTCCCCCTCTCTCACCGCACGGTCCCAAGACCCCCTCGCAGCATCGAGCAGATCCTTCGGGCATTTCTTCGAGTTGATTCCTATAGGTGGAACAGTGAGTCCCTCGTATTCATCTACGGAGGAGTCGTAAGCGGCCCTCCTATGATTCCTCATCACTCTCAGCATGTGTTCGGAGTTTCTCTCATAGTCAGGGAAGGCGCCGAGAATAGAAGCCATCTCCGCACTAGTCGAATACGTCTCGCCGCACATAATGGAGGTGATTGCGCCGCAGATGGCATAGGCTCGCTCATCGTCATACGGGATGCCCATGTGCATCAGCAGTGAGCCTATGTTGCAGTAGCCTAGACCTAGAGTGCGATACTCGTAGGACTTGCGGGCTATCTCCTCAGAGGGGAACTGTGCCATTAGGACACTGATCTCGAGGGTCGCGGTCCACAGCCTGACGCTGTGCCTGAAGTCGTCTATCTGGAAAGTTTGGGTGTCGAGGTCGTAGTAGTGTAGAAGGTTGATACTGGCCAGATTGCAGGCGGTGTCATCGAGGAACATGTACTCGGAACAGGGGTTGGAGCCGTTGATTCTCCCTCCTTCGGGGCAGGTGTGCCACTCGTTGATGGTGGTGTCGAACTGGATGCCAGGGTCAGCACAGGCCCAAGCAGTGTATGCCACCTTGTCCCACAATTCTCCCGCATCCAAGGTCTTGCATGGCTCAGGTTTCCTCCCATCTGCCTCTGACTTCTCCAGCTCGGTCCTCCAGTAGAGATTCCAATCACCGCCTTCCTTGACTGAATCCATGAATTGATTCGGGACACGGACCGAATTGTTGCTGTTCTGACCAGATACGGTAAGGTAAGCCTCACCCTGCCAGTCGGTGTCCAGAACCTCAAAGTCGACACCTTTCCATCCCTGCTTCGCAAGGTCCAGAATCCTCTGGATGTGAGGTTGGGGGACGTGTTCTCTGATGGCTCGTACCATGGCTCTGTGCAGACCGAGGTTTGCCTTCTGGTCGAATCGGCCGTCGTCGTCGCCGTACTCCCAAATCGCATCCATCAGGCCATTTGCGTGCTTCTGCAGGATGTTACTCCCTATTACCAGCGCTGAGACCTTCTCCTCCTCGCTCGACTTCCAGTCGATATACTCCTCGATATCGGGGTGGTCGAGATCCAGAGTGACCATCTTGGCGGCTCTTCTGGTAGTACCTCCGGACTTTATCGCCCCAGCCGCTCTGTCGCCTATCTTGAGGAAGGACAGCAATCCACTAGAACTACCGCCACCCGAGAGAGGCTCACCCGCTCCTCGGATTCTGGAGAAGTTCGAACCGGTCCCGGAGCCGTACTTGAACAGCAGCGCCTCTCGATTCCATAGGCCCATAATCGACTCCGAGCCACCGACCAGTGAGTCGGATACCGATTGGATGAAGCAGGCGTGAGGTTGAGGGTGCTCGTAAGCGTTAGTCGAATACTCCACCTCGCCGCTGTCAGGGTCGACGAACGAGTGACCTTGAGCCGGCCCCTCGATTCCATAGGCCCAATGCAGTCCGGTGTTGAACCACTGGGGACTGTTAGGTGCCGAACGCTGGCTGGCAATCAAGTAGCACATCTCGTCGAAGTAGGCGCGGGCATCAGCCTCGCTGGCGAAGTAGTTGTACTTCCAGCCCCAGTAGGTCCAGGTCCCTGCGAGGCGACGAAAGAGCTCCCTCCCGTCGGTCTCTCCACCCATTCTATGTTCGGCATCCAATGTCTGAAGCGTCTCGTGGTCCGGTGCACTCCGCTGCAACCAGACGGGTATGCCTTCCTCTGGCACCTTGCGCAAGTGCTTCGGAACGCCGGCCTTGCGCAGGTATTTCTGGGCGCATACCTTTCCAGGTACGCCAGTGAAGCCTGAGGGAAGTTTCACCCCCTCTATGGTATCGGCTATAGAGCCGTCTGGATTCCTAATCTCGACATCCATCTCTATCCAGTCGAAGACGTCGAACGGATCTTTTCCGGCCGTTGTGAAACGACGTTCAATGACCAGCCCAGATTCTGCTTCTCCAACTTCGGAGTCACCTTTGATTCTGGTTTGCATCTGGTATCTCTCCGTCGTGGCTAGCGGTCCCGTTTGGTTTGGCCTCGCGCAAGGGATTCACTCTTCCGAATGGAGGGTGTTTAATGATTGAGTAAGCCGACCACTTTACTCATGGCGAAATCAACAATAATTACACTTTACGATTATGGCGGATTTGATAATTCTAGTCCAGCATATCTAGCGTCCATTCCAGAGTTGCGCCAGAGCGAGTAATCATGATTCCGATTCTACAGTACTTCTCGTGACTACTCTCAATGAGACGGCGGACAAGGGCTTCGGGAACATCACCTTTGATGATGTAATTCATGTTAACAGATGTGAATACCTTGGGAGCTTTTTCCGCCATCTCAACCTCAATTTCTACTGTCGCATTTTCAACATTTACAATTCTATGTTTCAGACCATCAATTACGTCAATCAAAGAGCAAGCAGCGTGTGCATGAATCACCATCTCCGTAGGACTAGGGGAAGAGTCACCATAGATTCCGAAGCTCTTGCCACCAGAGGTGGTACCAACGTAACCACCCGAGTCAGACCACTTCACCTCCCCCTTCATGCCCCACTCACCGGCGCCATCGCCCTTGAAGGGTTGGCTTCATGAAGGGGGGGTTGGTCGGCGCGCTGAGAGACATGGTCGAGGGTACCCGAGTTTCGATGGTGGAAGGCCGCCTGAGCGTGCCCGACGACCCCATCATACACTACATCGAAGGTGATGGCATAGGCATCGATATCACACCGGTCATGATGGCTGTGGTAAACGCCGCAGTCGAGCATGCATATGGAGGCCAGCGCAGCATCCATTGGAGTGAGGTTCTGGCCGGGCAGAAAGCCTTCGATGCCACCGGTGAGTGGTTACCCGAGGCCACCAAGCAAGCAATGCGCGAGGGACTGGTCTCGATTAAGGGGCCTTTGACAACTCCAGTCGGCGGCGGCATCCGCAGCCTCAACGTGGCACTCCGCCAACAACTCGACCTCTATGCATGCGTTCGCCCCGTTCGCTGGTACGCAGGAACTCCGAGCCCAGTCAAGGACCCGGGAGCGGTGGACATGATAATCTTCCGAGAAAACAGCGAAGATGTTTATGCCGGTATCGAGTGGGAGGCGGGCAGTGATGAAGTCAACAAAGTGATCAACTTCCTCCAGAACGAGATGGGCGTCGACAAAATACGATTCCCCGATACCAGCGGCATCGGTATCAAGCCAGTCAGTCAGGAGGGAACGGCACGCATAGTCCGCGCCGCTATCAATCATGCAATCGAGAATGACAAGGACAACGTGACACTGGTTCACAAGGGCAACATCATGAAGTTCACAGAGGGAGGCTTCCGTGATTGGGGCTATCAACTCGCAAAGGATGAATTCAGAGCCACCGAACTAGATGGCGGGCCTTGGTGCACGATAATCAACCCGAGAACAGGAACTGAAATCACCATCAAGGACGTCATCGCGGATGCCATGCTCCAACAGGTCC
>JAAZXI010000079.1 GCA_014240285.1 Methanobacteriota archaeon | reverse complement strand
GTCGCGTAACCTTCCTTCGAAGCGGTAGTCCATCAGGATGGAACCATCTGGACTCTCGAGCACAAAGCCCCCTAGCCCATCGGTGTTCTCTCCTATCTGGAATCTTTCAGAGTATCTTGACAGGATCTCTCGGTCAACTGCTACTGGACGTAGGACCATGCCATCGCCAGATTCTGCAGTAGCCTTCTGCACTAAGGATTCGAGTACCCCCTCCCTGCCCTTCAAGTCAGCTGCGCCGACCTGCGAAATGACTTCCGACCACGTTGAGTCTAGTTCTTCCCTGCGTGCAACAAGGAGGCGTTTCTGGTTCCTCTGGCGCGCAGCAGCGATGCTTTCGACTGCAATCCGGTCGCTCATCTTTTCAGCCTGAGTAATCGCTGCATCACGGTACTCAGCGACTGAATCTTTTGCCTCATCGCCGATGCGTTTGGCCTCGGCCTTGGCCTCTTTCGAGACTACCTTAGCCTCGGCCTTGGCCATTGATTCAATCTCACTTGCTAATTTGTCCAATGACATATGTGACTCTCCATTATCTGCCTAGTCCCAAACAACCTACAATAGGTAGATCGAAAGGAAACCGAACAGAACGATAGTCTCAGGTAGAGCAGTAAAAATCAGTCCGTTTACGAACTTACTACTATCTTCAGCAATCATACCAACAGCTGCTGCACCGATTGGCCCCTGGCTTAATCCAGTTCCAATTCCTGCAAGACCTAGAGCAATTCCTGCACCTATATTCTTGTATGCT
>JAAZXI010000078.1:379-765 GCA_014240285.1 Methanobacteriota archaeon | reverse complement strand
CGGAGTATTTCCTTTCGCCATCGCACCTGCGAGCTTGGTTAGAATCACGTATAGCTGCTTCTTGCCTGTATCGCGGTCGATGGAGACGATTTCGTCACCATAAGTCACGAGGCCAACAGAGTCTCTTCGAGAGAGGAAATACTGAGCTAAACTAGCAGCCGCTCTCGTGCTGTAAACCAGTGAGTTTCTACTCACGGGGCCGGTCTCGCTGACCGACCGACTGTCGATAATCAGAATGATATCGGAGACGGCATCGCGCTCGAATTCGTTGACCATCATTTTTCCAGAGCGAGCCCATGCCTTCCAGTTGACCTTCTTCATCGGGTCTCCTGGGATGTACTCGCGCATGTTGTAGAAATTCGTTCCTTCACCTGGATTACGAATGT
>JAAZXI010000078.1:0-369 GCA_014240285.1 Methanobacteriota archaeon | reverse complement strand
GATGAATTTCACGCTCGTTGTGGAATAGGCCGAATGCATCCTGTACGCGTACGCAGACAGGTCCAACCGTGTAGAATCCACGGAGAGGGGCCTCGATAGTGTAGGAAATCTCGGTCTCTTTACGACCTCCGAGTTCCATCAAGACGTAATTTGCACCCTTCTTGATTCGCATGACTCCCAGCACCGTTCCTTACAATGGCGACACAGAACCCTGTCGAACAGGAAGGTACCTACCCACTACCAGAAGCCCAACTTGACCGATTCATGTTCAAGATGAGCGTTGGTTACACAGACCGTGCGGATGAGGACGAGATTCTCGCTCGACGTATCGCCCGAAAGAAGGACGCAGTCGAAGTCGATGTCATAACT
>JAAZXI010000077.1 GCA_014240285.1 Methanobacteriota archaeon | reverse complement strand
GATGGAACGGGCGCAAAATTCTCTCAGATGCCCATCGCAGGAAGTTTGTCCCAACCGGAGGTGGGCTCGGCGGACTGTTCTCCGTTCTTGCCTGTGCCCTCGGACTCGGGGTTGGCGGAGCGATGTACGCGCACGAGATACTTGTCCCTATGCTCCTTGAATATCTGTCAGAGGACGCTGCTGCAGCGGGGCTTGAGTCGACCTGGCAGCTACAATCGTGGATAGGATTCATTGTTGGCTTGTACTTCGCCTCCGTGGTCGGCTTCCAAGTGCCGCTAGCAGTTCTGCTGCTGCTTCGATACGACGTGATTGAGCGCTCAAGCATCACTGGAAACAGAGAGATCCTGTGGTTCTCAGCACTGCTCATCGGAGCAATGCTCTCTCCGCCCGACCCGCTTTCGCTCTTCCTCGTCGGCGGCCCTATGCTGGTCCTACTGGAGTTCGCTCTGATCGTCGACCGTCTGACTAATCGAGACTGATGCCGCGATTACGGGCATCCTCTTCCATTGCCGCGCGGCGACCGTCATCGACATCGACCCATTTCATCATCGCTGCGCCGATGACAATCAGGACGCAGATGCTGGCTATCCCAACTCTGCTGTCATACCACACCGTGAAGAGGCCATACAGGAGCGGTCCAATGATTGCTGCTACTCTGCCAAAGAAGCCGAAGAAGCCGAAGAACTCGGCGCTGCGGGTCTCAGGCACCATCTGGCCGAAGATACTGCGTGCGAGCCCCTGTGAGCCACCAAGCAGGGCCCCTGCCATGCAG
>JAAZXI010000076.1 GCA_014240285.1 Methanobacteriota archaeon | reverse complement strand
CGGATATGATCGCGCTAAGGTTCAACCAGCATATAATGGCGGACCAAAGAAAATCACTAGAGGTCTTGTAGAAGGTTCTCGAGTTCGTGTATCAAATGCTCTTCCCAGTCTATGGAGAGGCGAAGTCCAATTGAATTTAGATGAGAAATCAGAAGTCAGCATTGCTGGTGATGATGAATCTGAACCCGTTGTAGAAATTGAAACACGCGTTAATGTCATAGGTCGAGTATGGTCAATCGATGCATTCCCCGACGGAGTAGGTACTGCTCGCTGGGCTGCTACTCTACTCGATGCCACAGGATCAGCTGCAATTGTTGCCTTCAAACAATTCATTCCAATTAGTGCTGCGGCGATACAACGAGGCGACACCATAGCTGTTCTCAATGGTGAGAAAGGAGAATGGAGTGGTCGTCCTCAAGTCAAGATTGGTCCAGGCACCAAAGTTGTGATTATTTCGGATGCTGAAGATAACCCTGATTTCTAAGTGGCGCCGAGAGAGGGATTTGAACCCCCGCGTCCAAGGGACAGTGGATTTCGAATCCACCGCAATACCGGGCTATGCGATCTCGGCAGCAGCCTGCCCACCAGCGATTTGGTCATAAGTCTGACCTGTTCTGCCAAGTAACATGCGTATCGAGATCAACCACGAAGGAGAGGCTCTCTCAGTAGAATCAGAGAATCCAATGACCATATCTGAGTTGTTAAATCAGTTAGGTATTCACGCATCTACAGTTCTTGTTGTTCATAATAATACAATTGTGCCTCATACATCAAGAATCGAGTCTGATATTTCCT
>JAAZXI010000075.1 GCA_014240285.1 Methanobacteriota archaeon | reverse complement strand
GGACTCCATTTACCCCGTCAGAAACCCAGTAGACGAGGCCTGCTGATACGTCCCAGAGTCCATCGCCGTCAGTGTCCCTCCCAGACGTCTCCTCCCCTGGGCGCATTGGGGTCTCGTTCCCGAACCATCCATCCCTGTCCGTATCGGGCCAGACGGTCTCGTAGAGCCCGGAGATCATATCGTCGACCACCAGAATGGGCACGTCACCGCCCACCTTGTCCTGGAGTCTCCAGTCTGGGTGCTCTCCAAGGTGGTACTCTCCCGAGATGGATACATTCACTCCTGAGATGTTGAATCCGGACTCGTCTAGAAGACCATCGCTGTCATTGTCGAAATCTATGGTAGAGGTGTCCGCGTACCAGGTACCAGACTCCGGGTATGCCTCGCCATCCACCATCCATGTGTACATGCTGTTGTGATCGAACATCAGTGGCCAGCCGTAGTACGTGGAATTGTCGTATCCGACCCTTGCTTGGGTCCCATTCAGATCAGGATGGCCGAAGTCAACTCCGGTGTCAGCCACAGCGACGATCAGGCCCTCTCCGGAGTATCCCATCTCCCACGCGTCATTGGCACCATGGATCTCTCCTGATCTGACGGTGTTGGGTGCGGGTTCCGTCGGGATGATCCCGTATGGCTCGGGTGATCTCTCAGCGTCCAGAAGGGCGATTATCCCCGGAACTGAGATGAGTTTTGGGAGGTAGTTGGAGTTGGTCCAGAAGGTACGATGATCTACTCCCTCGGAAACTAGGTCGTGTTGGGTCATTGATTCCCCTGGCCCGGGAGGTGCTTGCCTCTCGATC
>JAAZXI010000074.1 GCA_014240285.1 Methanobacteriota archaeon | reverse complement strand
ACTCGACACAGACGGTGACGGCACTGGAAACAATGCTGATACTGATGATGACGGTGATGGATTCTCCGATGCTGATGAGGACACTAACTGTGGTGAGGGCAATGATCCACTCGATGCGAGTGACATGCCTACTGACACAGATGGCGACTTGTCTTGTGACGCACTTGATGCAGATGACGACGGCGACGGAGTTGTTGACACAAGTGATGCATTCCCACTAGACCCAAGTGAGACTACTGACTACGACGGCGACGGAACTGGCGACAACGCTGACACCGACGACGATAACGACGGTGTGGATGATTCAACAGACGCTTTCGACAACGATGTCGATGCATGGACTGACACAGATGGAGACGGTAAGGCAGATGACTTCCCTAACCTGAATGTGGCAACAACGTTCTACACAATTACAGGATTTGATGCGTACAGTGATGATGACCATCTATTGAAGGTCACACACTCTGACGGCACAGTTCTTTGTGATATTACAGTAGACAGTTCATCTGGCGTATCTTGCCCAAGCTTTGGTCTAACTGGTGGAACAGCAACTGTAGAAATATACAGTGACTATTATGCGAATGAATGGGATGTAACAATTGTAACTCCAAGCGGAACATCAACAACTGTTGATTGCTATGACTTCTACTCTTCCAGTAGCAGTTGCAGATACACCTGGATAACAATAGCTACACTAACTGAATTATCTACTATGGATACACCTGCTACGAGCCCTGCTGGAACCAGTCTGGATTACGATGACGATGGTGACCTTGTCTCGGATGCAGATGAAGCAACAGCTGGAACAGATCCTCTAGACACA
>JAAZXI010000073.1 GCA_014240285.1 Methanobacteriota archaeon | reverse complement strand
TCATACTCGTCTACTCGATGTCCAACTTCCTCAGCGACAATGCGGTTCGCATCATCACTCGAATAATGGGACTACTAACCGTCGTTATTGCGGCCCAGTATCTGTTCGATGGATTGGCCGCGTGGCACGCGACTCTCGACGCATGATTCCGGTTCTGGACGCTGCAGAGAGTGGTGGACGCGGGGGTCTATCAACTCGAGAAAGATTTTCTTCCCAATTTCATTAGTGTGTCGACGACTGTACAATAACGTTCCATGGCCTCTTCAATGGCGATTCCCCGAAGCTTGCGCCAAGCCCGAGGGACTCAAACGACGTTCGGACCGTAATTCGACGGTACTCAGCAGTACCACGAACTCAACGTTCGGACCGTACTTAATGGCGGACCGTGCAGGATTCGAACCCACGTCTCCGGCTCCGAAAGCCGGAAGGATATCCAGACTACCCTAACGGTCCACGCTTGCTCCCCAGCCCGGCCGACCCATATTCAATCCGACGGATGGCAGAGCACCACGAGCCTCGATAGGCTCTTGTGGACTCTGATCGGGATGGCAGAATGCACAATCCAACCAGATTCCATGATTCTGCCCCTCAAACCTCCCCAGTCCATCCCCATTACCTGCAGGTGGTCCGAGACCGGCCCTTCGAGTGCATCTGGGTTCGATGGGAGCATCGTGCAGACAGTCCCATCCGGACTCATCTTCCTAGCCGAGGAAAGGGCTCCGAGGAAAACATCCAGTCCGTCCTCGGATGTCCATGCGTTCCTCCCGTACGGGGGGTCGAATACGAAAGAGCACCTCTCTAGATTCCCCCATGTCTCGTGGATTCCGTCTGCCGAGCAT
>JAAZXI010000072.1 GCA_014240285.1 Methanobacteriota archaeon | reverse complement strand
GCAGGAAGTTCATCTCAAGTTTGCTCGAACCAGCGCCTTTGCAGGCCTCACACCTGCCGCCTCGCACATTGAAAGAGAATTGGCCGGGTTGGTAGCCACGCTCCTTGGCGAGGTTGGTCTGGGTGAACAAATCGCGTATCGGAGAGAATGCTCCGGTGTATGTGGCCGGGTTGGAGCGGGGGGTGCGTCCAATTGGAGATTGGTCGATGACGATGGTCTTGTCAATGAGTTCGTAGCCCTCGATTTTGTCGTGACTACCGGGAGTGGTGTCGGCCCCGTGGAGTTCTCGTTGGAGAGAGGGGGCTATGGTGGAAGTCACGAGAGAAGATTTTCCTGAGCCCGAAACACCAGACACAGCAACAATGCACCCAAGGGGGATTCTGACGTCTATGTCCTGTAGGTTATTCTGACGGGCGCCGGTCACTACGAACCATCGATCATCATCCGGTGTGGCTCGGTCTTCAGGGAGGGGGATGCTCTCCCTGCCTGAGAGATAAGCTCCGGTCACACTTTCTTTGCTGTTGAGGAGGTGTTCAAGGCTGCCATTGGACACCACTCTGCCGCCCTCCTTGCCCGCACCGGGACCAAGATCTACGAGCCAGTCAGCCTGTCGTAGAGTCGCCTCATCGTGCTCTACCACAAGTAGGGTATTACCGAGAGAGGTCAGCTCTCTGAGGGTCTCCAACAGTCTGCCGTTGTCTCTCGGATGAAGGCCTATGCTGGGTTCGTCAAGGACGTACATCACACCTGTCAGGCGTGTCCCTATCTGAGTAGCCAGACGGATTCTCTGAGACTCGCCGCCCGAGAGGGTATTGGCGCGGCGATCGAGAGTGAGGTAGTCAAGTCCTACAAGAGCAAGGAAACGAAGTCGGGATTCAATCTCCTTGATGATATCGTGAGCGA
>JAAZXI010000071.1 GCA_014240285.1 Methanobacteriota archaeon | reverse complement strand
AGAGAGAAGGAATCACTCGACCTTGAGAGCAGGAAGGGGAAGGCACCGGGCGGCTATCAGGCCAATCTAGAGAAGACCCGGATACCGTTCATCTTCATGAACGCGGCTGGAACTCACGACAACCTTTCTACGATGTTGCACGAGGCTGGGCACGCGTTCCACTCGTGCTACAGTTCCGACTTAGATCTCATAGGAGAGCGTAATCCTCCTCTTGAATTCGCAGAGGTAGCCTCTATGTCTATGGAGCTGATGAGTCAACCCCAATGGAGTGTATTCTACAGTGACGAGGAAGCTCGTAGAGCAAAGCTCGATGATCTCGAGAAAATCGTCTGCTTCTTGCCGTGGATGGCTACTATAGACGCCTTCCAGCACTGGGTATACGCCAATCCCGAACATACACATGAAGAGCGATCTGAACACTGGATGGAGTTGAGGCAAAGGTTTGGTCCGAGGACCGATTGGAGTGGTTTTGAAGGGTTGAAAGAGACTTCTTGGCAGAGCCAACTTCATCTGTTCCAAGTGCCTTTCTACTACATCGAGTACGGAATAGCGCAACTCGGTGCGCTGCAAATGTGGCAGTATCACAGAAGAGACACCGGGGACGGTCTCGCCCGCTACGCACGGGCCATGAGGCTGGGCAACACCAAGCCACTCCCGGAACTTTTCGGGGCTGCTGGACTCGATCTTGGTTTTGACGAGGAGCACGTTGCATCGCTGATTGGCGAGTTGAGCGAGGCGATGGCAGAGATTCGGGCTTGACCGGCAGTATATTGCCTCCCACGGCCTAGCGGTTTAGGGGTGGAAGGATGGAAAGTGCATCAGGGGTAGGCTACTTAGGGCGACTGAGGCAATTCAGCCGTAATGCCCGGTTGTACCTGCTGCACGTCATTGGGATGGACCTTATTCATGGGGCCTGGGA
>JAAZXI010000070.1 GCA_014240285.1 Methanobacteriota archaeon | reverse complement strand
TAGTAACGAATCAAATGAAGGTGGCATGTCGTATCCAGTATGTGCGTGGCTATCTATCCTTACACCAGGACCAGATGGCCAGTGGCATTCCCATAAACGACCAGGAGATGGCTCTAGTGTCCTAGGATTTTCAGCATTAAGCCTAGCTTGAATGGCATGACCGGAAATTGAAATGTCAGATTGAGTCACAGGAAGAGCCTCTCCGGCTGCAACTCTAATTCCGAGTGAAACAAGATCGTAACCCGTAATCATCTCAGTAACAGTGTGTTCTACTTGGACACGAGGATTTACCTCGAGGAAGTAGAATTCACCATTTGAATCACGCAGAAACTCAAATGTAGCCAGTCCCTTGTAACCTACTGCCTCAGCACCAGATACAACTCGAGATCCGACGTCATCTCGAACTTCTTGAGGAAGCCAAGGACCTTCTTCCAAAATCTTCTGATGACGTCGTTGAATTGAACAAAAACGCTCACCAAAATGTACGGCCTTATCTCCATCTCCAAGAATTTGAAATTCAATGTGCTGAGCCCCTTCGATGAACTTCTCAAGAAATACACGATCATCTCCAAATGCCGAAAGTGCGCGGCCCTGACAGAGGTTCAAAGCCGATTCAAACTCATCAGCAATCTCAACTACTTGCATTCCAATACCTCCACCGCCTGCTGCGGCCTTAATTATCACAGGGAAACCTATCTCCTGAGCAATAGATGCTGCCTCCTTAGGATCCGAAATAGGACCAGGGGAGCCTTTGGCAATAGGTAATCCTGCTCGCGCCATTGCTTCTCTAGCAGTAATCTTGTCACCAAGCAGGCGCAAGACTTCTGCACTTGGTCCGATGAATGTTATTCCCTCTTGTTCAAGCCTCTCGGCAAACACAGGATTTTCAGCAAGGAATCCGTAACCTGGATGGACGGCATCGGCTCCAACTTCCTTTGCGGCGGCAACAATAGCCTCAATGTCAAGATAAGATGCAAGTGGATCATCACGAGGAATATGAATAGC
>JAAZXI010000006.1 GCA_014240285.1 Methanobacteriota archaeon | reverse complement strand
GATAGTGAAGACTACTACTATGAGGACGAAGAGGAGGACTACTACGAGGACGACTCTTGGAAGTCTGAGGAAGAGGAACCGGAAGAGGAAGTAGAGTGACGGTTTACAGAATCCACCCTTCCAACCACATCTACCCCTAGTTTGCTACCTCCCGTGTTTATAGGCCACAGGACAGCGCTCGCCCGTTTGAGGAAGCGATTCCTCGGGATGGGATGCGCGGTGCCTGATGACAGCGAGGCTGGGACTTTCGATGACCTCAGAGAGGAGGTCGAGGAGCTCAAGACCCTCGTCAACACGCTGCTCACGATCATAATGGAAGAGGCCGATGGTGTGCAGACTGGAGCAGCCCCGTCGATACCCGATCAACCGAAACGTGGATACTGCATGTAGTCAGTACTGACCTACTCCGGGTCGATACTGCGCCACAGGTACCATGTCGCTACCGTCCTCCAGGGTCTCCAGTCCTGCGACTTGGCAATCAGCTCATCGTTGCTCATTCGTTCACCTTCGGAGTACAGTCGTTCGACCGCACGCACCACTCCTATGTCGCCCACCGGGAAGACATCGGGCCTGAGCAGTGTGAAGATCAGAATCATCTCCACAGTCCAAGTCCCCACTCCTCTGAGTTTAATGAGAGCAGCCATCACCTCAAAATCACTCATCTCGTCCCAGTCGATGTCGGCGTACCCGCTCTGCCACGCCTCGGCTATCCCGAGGATGTACTCAGCCTTGCGTCCCGACAGCCCACATCCTCGCAACTCTTCATGACTGCGTGACAGCACTGACTTAGGATTCACTTCGCCGACGAGACCCTCAAACCTGCCCCAGATTGTCCGTGCTGCGGCAGTCGATATCTGTTGGCTGACGATGGCTGAGACTAGATTGAGGAACAGGTCCCCCTTCGAGGAGAGGACTGACTCCTCGTTCCGTTCGATGACCTTTGCTAGGGCCGAATCGGCAGCAGACAGTTCCGCCTTGGCCGCACCCCAATACTCGGGAACCTCGCCTGCCACCGGCATATGGGGGTGCACAGCCTCATGGTTCAAGACGAATGCGTATGTCCGGATACTGTGAAGATGGAGTCGGTTTTACTGCTGGGTGCCGGACTGATGACCACCGCTTTTGTCGCAGTGGTACTATTGTCGCCATCCACGCTGGTCGATGATGACTGGGAGATAGTGGATGTCTGCCTAGGGAGTGAGCACAGCAGCAATCCTATTGTCGCTCACTACCATCCAACTATCAAGATTTTTCTCGATGGCTCTGAAGTCAATATAGCTGCTAATATCGGCATTGACGATACTTCGTGTGATGGGATGAGGGGGATACACACCCATGATGCGACCGGAAAACTGCACGTCGAAACTCCTTCCACGATGGACGCTCCAGTTGGTGCCTTCTTTGAGATCTGGGGCGAGACCTTCAACGAGAACCAGATACTCAATAGCGTCGTCGATGAGGATAGCGAGGTGGTGATGTATGTCAACGGTGAGTTGAACGATGAGTACCAGAATTATGTTATGCAAGACGGCGACGTAATTGAGATCCACTATCGTGACAAGGAAGACTAGCCCTTGATTACCGCTATCGGCCGCAATCTAGCCACAGGTCTAGCCAGCCCAGCTTCGCCAGTCAGTCGGATGACCTCGTCGACGTCCTTGTAGGCCTCAGGCGCCTCTTCTGAGATGACATTCGGAGTCTTGACTCTGACATGGATGCCACGTGCCTCGAGCATCTCTATCAGGGCGTCGGAGTCGACACTCTTGCGTGCAGCGGTGCGTGAGAGTCTGCGACCAGCCCCGTGGCAGGAAGACGAGAAGGCATCATTGCCTCCAGAGGTTGGTCCAGCAAGCACCCACGAGGCAGTCCCCATGTCGCCGGGGACCAGAACCGGCTGCCCAACTCCTGAAAATGCGGCCGCCAGTTCTGGATGGTCTCCTCCGAGTGCTCTGGTGGCGCCCTTACGGTGCACGCAGCAGGTGCAGGAGGTGCCGTGCACACGGTGCTCCTCAATCTTGGCGATGTTGTGACTCACGTCGTAGACGACATCCAGCTCGCCATCTCGCCCGTGTTGCGCGCGCAGTGCCTCGCGCAGCCTCTGTGTCAGAGCCGAGCGGTTAGCGAAGGCGTAGTTGCCCGCAGCGCTCATCGCATCTAGGTAGGCCGCTCCCTCGCGGCTGTGTATAGGGGCTGCTGCGAGCTGGCGATCTGCGAGCCTGATTCCCCACTCCGGCGAGTGCCAAGCATCACCGTCCCTACTGTACTTGGACTCAATCGCAGCAACGTGCTCGGTGCAAACTTGGTGCCCGAGCCCTCTGGAACCGGTGTGAATCATGGCTGTCACCTGCCCCTGTCGGAGGCCAAAGGCTGAGGCGGCGTACTGATCGACTATCCTGTCGACTACCTGTAATTCGAGGAAGTGGTTGCCCGAGCCGAGGGTACCAAGCGCTGTCGAGCCGCGCTTGAGCGCGCGCTCACCGACATTTCTCTCAGAACTCTCTAGCCTACCGTTTGACTCAATGGCCGCTAGATCGCGCGATTCTCCCCATCCAAGGTCTATCGCAGCGCCCGCGCCATCCGAGAGGACAGATTCAATCTCGCTGGCATTCAGGTTGACTCCCCCCTTGCGGCTCGCCCCGGCAGGAACCGAGCGAGCGAGGCTTGCGACCAGTGCCTTGGGGTCGACATCGTCCAGAGTCATCTCAGTAGAGCACAGCCTGACTCCGCAGTTGATGTCAAACCCGACTCCTCCAGGGGATATCGCCCCACCCTGCTCACCCGCATTCACATCAGTCGCCACGACCCCTCCTATCGGGAAGCCGTAGCCGAAGTGCCAGTCGGCCATCGCCCAAGCCTCACCGACGATTCCAGGAAGGCAGGCAGTGTTGACGAGCTGAGTGGGAGAACGGTCGTCCGAGTGCTCTGCCATATGCTGCTCATCGGCTATCAGGATGGCATCGGTGAGCATGCTGCCGTGCTTTGAGATACGCATCCTGCCCGGGCCTGATGGTTCGAGAAAATCTCTCCACTCGGCTGCCATGACCAAGCCTGCTGCGCCTTTGCTTTCAACGCAACGGGCCGTCCTCGCACAATCGCCTTCAAGACCACCCGTTCGATGGACGTAACGCAGGCAAGGTGCAATAGCGTGGCGTTCGGAGAGATTCACATACCCTTCTGGGAGGAGTCGGGACATGTCTGCAAGACCTGCCGGGTCACCGGTGCGCGCTTCTGGACGAGAGATGCCAGCCGCACCACTTGTGGCGATTCGACAGAGGACCCTTACACCTTCATTGGCAACCCTACGATAGGGGGCTTCCCAATGCGAGGAAAGCCCCTCAAGGATGCAATGAGGGAAGCCTTCCTCGACTTCTTCGAAAAGCGCGGCCACACTCGTGTGGAGCCTTACCCGATTATTGCTAGGTGGCGTGATGATATCCACCTGACCATAGCCAGCATAGCTGACTTCCAGCCCCATGTGACGAGTGGGCAGGTTCCGCCTCCGGCCAACCCGCTCGGTATCAGTCAGCCCTGCATTAGGCTGACTGATGTGGCCGCAGTAGGTCGTTCCGGACGACATTTGTCCACTTTCGAGATGATGGCCCACCACGCCTTCAACCGTCCCAAAGACGGTGACGTCGTTTACTGGATAGACCAGTGCGTGCGCTACTGCGACGAGATGCTTGTCGATTCATTCGGCATCAGGCCCGAGGACTTGACGTACGTCGAGAATCCTTGGTCAGGTGGCGGTAACGCCGGCCCCGCCCTCGAGGTAATCGTAGGGGGGCTCGAACTGGCCACTCTGGTGTTCATGAGTCTTGAGGAGTCGGACGACGGTGACGTTGAGATCAAGGGTCTGCGTTACAAGGAGATGGACCTGCAGATTATCGACACCGGTTACGGGCTCGAGAGGTTCTGCTGGGCCGCAGCGGGAACTCCGACTATCTACGAGGCAATCTACCCCGAATCTGTGGCTTGGCTGAAGCAACTCAGTGACTTCGACTCGATGGTATCCTCATTGGGCTTGGGAGTTGACATGGACGCTCTGCTCAGCGAGCTCTCACGGCTTGCTGGAATCTTGAACATAGATGTCGGGACCGACGTTCAGGCGCTGTACGAGAAACTCGCAGAAAGGCTCTCTGAAACAGGCATCGAGCTCACGGTAGACCAGTTAAAGCGAGTGACTGAGCCGCTGTCTTCTATCTATGCAATACCTGATCACATGCATGCTCTCTGCAACATGCTAGGTGATGGTTTGGTTCCAAGCAACGCCAAGGCGGGCTACCTCGCTAGGATGCTGGCTCGCCGTGCTTGCAGGATGAAGGACAGTATCGGTGCATCTGTCAGCCTCGCCGAACTCGGAGCGCACCATCTGGACACCCATCTGGACATATCTTCTTTCGACCAGTCGAGAGAGGGGATTCTGAGAATCCTCGAACTTGAGGAGGCCCGATACTACGAGATGCTGAGGAAGGGCGAGGCCGCCGTGCGCACGGCGCTGAAGACACTCCCGACGGACGCAACCGAGGTACCCGACGAGACCCTGTTTCGACTCGCCGAGGAGAGGGGGCTGAATCCGGAGATGACGGTGTCGATTGCATATGGACTCGGTTGGAATCAACTGTCTGTCAGGGTCGGTTTCGCAGCAGACATGGCGGCCCGAAACGCCCAGATGACCAAGGCCGCCGCCAAGACTGGAGCGAGACAGAGCATAGTCGATGTGGACTCTATGCCGGCGACCTCTCCAGACTATTACGAAGACACCAGTGCGACGGAGTTCGCCGCAGAAGTGCTACACTGCAGCCCACTCGCCGATGGGGCTGCAGACTCGATAAAACTCTCCTCCGAAGTCGGCGGCGAGCCCACGCACGTCGTCATCCTCGATCGCTCCCTGTTCTACCCCGAGGGCGGCGGACAACTCGGCGACCAAGGCATTCTGTCGCAGAATGGCTCGTCGGTAAATGTATTCGACACTAGGGTCGAAGGTGGTGTCATAGTCCACCTGACCGACGCACCGCTGGTGAGCGGCCCTGCCAGCGGCGTAGTAGACTGGGGTCGGAGGAAGCAGCTGATGGATCACCATACGGCGGTACACATCGTCGGAGGCTCGGCTAGAGAGGTGCTAGGAACTCACATCTGGCAGGCGGGATCGAACAAGGGAGCTCGCTATGCAAGACTCGACATCACCCATCACTCTAGGTTGACGAGGGAGCAGTTGGACAGCATCGAAGACAGGGCCAACGAGGTCATCGAATCGAATCCTGGAATAGAGAAACTGGTTATGGACAGGGCCGAGGCCGACACCACTTTTGGCTTCGACATCTACCAGGGAGGCCCTCCCAAGCACAGCCAGATACGAATCATCAAGATAGGCGACTACGATACTCAGGCCTGTGGCGGCACGCACCACGACAAAGCTGGCGAAGTAGGGGAGTTACGCATCATCAGGTCGAGTCAGGTACAAGACGGGGTAGAGCGTCTGCAGATTGTGGCAGGTGAGACGGCACGCGAGCACGCACGGCGTCAGGAGCACATCCTGAGCGAATCTTCCGAGATTCTCGGAGTGCATCCCGATGACCTGCCGCGAACCGTCTCCCGCTTCTTTGAGGAGTGGAAATCGCAGCAGAAGAGGATTGAGTCACTGGAGGCCGAGATCGTTAGACTACGGACCGGAGGTAGTGGGGATTCTGCGGTCGAAAAGGACGGTGTCCGCTACGTGGTGATGGAGTCAGAGGGAGACTCCAAGCAGATGATGACGATGTTGGGCGAGCTGACTCGCGACGCTTCCATGCCTACCCTAGCCGTTCTCGGAAGCCGTGAGGGAGGCGGCACCCTCGTCGTCGCTTCGACCGAGGACAGCATTGCAGCCGAGCGTCATAACGCAGTCGAGATACTCAATGCCATATCAGGCCACATCGGCGGAGGAGGGGGCGGCAGGCCGACCATCGCCCAAGGAGGAGGCTCCAATCCCGACGGGATTCCGGCCGCACTCGACGCGGCTCGCTCTCTACTAGGTATCTGAGCAATCTGCAATCCGTCGATTTGATGGCGGAAACACATCACGCATGAGTGTGGTCGAACAGGTCGACGTCTCAACCCGCGCCGCTGCGATTGAGTACGCTATCCGTGATGTCGTGATTCCCGCTGTCGAGCTCGAGGCTCAGGGTCACGAAATCATACGCCTCAACATCGGAGACCCGTTGGCCTACGAGGGCCTGCCGACACCAGAACACATGGTTACCGCTTTCAAGGCGGCCTTAGACAGGCAGGACAACGGCTACGGTCCTTCCTACGGTATACCTGAGTTGCGTAGCGCCATAGCATTCGCCGAATCTGCCAAAGGATGGAACTGCTCGCCTGATGATGTCTATGTGACCCACGGCGTCACAGAGGCGTTGCAAGTCATCTTCGCTGCTTTCCTAGAGGAGGGCGACACGGTTCTTGTACCCGGCCCCCACTATCCTCCCTACATGGCTTACCCCCAGATGTACGGAGGCAATACGGTGGAGTATCGACTGGATCCCGAAGACGGCTGGCGAATCGATCTTGAGGACATCCGCTCAAAGATGGATGATACAGTCAGGCTGCTAGTGCTGATAAATCCAAACAATCCAACCGGCAACGTCGCCAAGCCCGAAGAGATCGACTCTTTCATCGCCATAGCCAACGACTGGCCCAAATGCACCATTGTCGCAGATGAAATCTATGACGGCCTAGACTTCACTGGTCAACAGTGCTCGGTAGCCTCACGCTCCAAAAGCACCCCGGTAATCACCCTGAATGGGGTCTCAAAGGTCTATTTCGCACCCGGATGGAGGGTCGGTTACATGGCCTGGCATGATCCAAGCGGAACCCTAGTTGCCGTGCGTGACGGCGTCGAGCGCTTGCTCCGCAGCAGATTGTGCGCCTCAACTCCGGCTCAGCATGGCTTCCTAGCCGGCCTCGTCGACGACCAGGGGTGGCTCGAAGGCCATTGTGAAAGAATCAGAAGGAGGATGGACTACTGCTTGAAAAGAATCGCATCAATAGATGGGCTTGAGTGCGAGGCCCCCGGTGGCGCGTTCTACCTGTTCGTCAGAATCACAGACCCCGAGATAGCCGCCAACGACAAGTCATTCGTGCTCGACCTACTGCATCAGCATCACGTGCTGCTAGTTCATGGCTCTGGTTTCTCCCCTGAGTACGGCAGTGGTCACTTCAGGATGGTTTGCCTGCCGCCCGTCGAGGTCCTCGCCGAGGCACTCGATCGTATCGAGGCGTTCCTAGGTGACTGATTTATGGGGTTCATGGAATCCATCAGGAATTTTCTCTCTACCCCGTCATCTTTGGAGGAGGTTGTGAAGGAACGCTGGAAGGCTTTCGATGATGGCACCTACAGGGACTTATCTCGGGACTACAACGAGATTGCCTGGCGAGTGGGTGGGGGTTGGTTTGAGTCGTGGTTTCAGGGGCTCGAGCAAAGGACGGGACAGAGCCTCGGTCGCCGCCTCGCACACGCCGCTGTGGAGCATGAGGAGTACATGATGGGGTCTGGAGGTTGGGATGCGCCTTCTGGACGCGACCCCGCTTCCTGGTCGCGAACCATCCTACGTTGGGAGACGAGTGGCCTCGGTAAGTTCAGACTTCTTGAGGACGGTGATGAGACTAGGATAGTGGTCGAACAACCCGCATCGGGCCCCATCTGCTCAGGACTCATAACCGCAGCTTGGGAGGGGGCTACGAGTAAACGTCACCGTTTCCTCTGGTCCGAGAGTGCAGGTGAGGGGCTGGTCATCACCCTGACTCAGGATGACGTACAAATCCCTACCCCCAAATCTCTCAGCCCGGCTTGGAAGGACCAAGGTCTCGGTGCTGGTATGATGCCCGAGTCGAGCGATGAGATGTGGTTGGACCTGCGGAACGACTCCCTCGGTCAATGGTCGATAAGGGGGGAGCGCAAGATGTTCCTACACCGAGACTTGATACTGCGCTTCGAGGAATACTGCCTCCCATACCTAGGCGGCATCCATGAGGGCAGGGACGAGGACTACACTTGGGATGGGCTTGATGAGAAGCGTTCTGCATGGTGGACGGCTGCAGCGGATTCGGCCAGAGAGAGGTTCGTCGCAGAGGGCCACCACGTTCTGGTGCGTGAGTCCTCCGACTGGGCCAGCATCGCCCGTCGACACCTGTCTTACCATGGACTTGGGGGAATTGAATCGATGAAACAGATAGACGACTATGGGGGAGTGAGTCTTGGTTTCTGCACGGCATTCCATCCAGCTATTGCAAGTGGAGTACTGCTCGGCTGCTGGGAGCGTGCTTATGGCAGAAATGGCCGCGCCTCAATCAGTTACGAGGGAGGTAGAGTAACGCTCGATTTACTCTCTTCAAGAGAGATAGCCGCCTGACTTCGACTGCTCAGTAGCCGTGAAACATTATATTGGTGCCCAATTTCAGTCGTTCGGCCCCCTTGGGGCCGGGTGTGTTCCATGGCTCTGAATCACAACCAATACGCAGTCCTAGCAATCACTGCAACGCTGTGTTTGGCTGGCTTCTACACGATTATCGGCGCCGGACTCTCGACCACGGAGTCAGGAGGCTTCGAAGAGGCTAGCGGAGATATCGATGCCACCGATGAACCCATGCTTGGTGGAAATGACTACGATGGCGATGGTCTGACCGACAGGATGGAGCAGACCCTGTACGGTACCGACTGGAGGGTCACTGACACTGATGACGACGGGCTCGATGACGGATGGGAGATAGCCAATGGACTAGATCCACTCGACAATGGCGAACCCGATGACAGTGAGGTTCAGAACAACGCACCTGACAACGAGGACGAGACCGGCGAGCAGAACGAGACCTTCCCTAATCCGGACAATGGCCCCTTTGGCGACCCAGACAGAGACGGATTGACCAACACTCAGGAGATGGAGCTCGGGACCAACCCGAACATCAGAGACACCGATGGCGATGGGCTAAACGACCGCTGGGAGTCGGAGTACACTTTCGTCGTCGAGACCCCCTCCGGCGAGATAACTCTCCTCAATCCCCTAGATGGTAATTGGGACTGCTACCTTCTAACTCCCGAAGTCAAGGGGCAGATTGAGAACGATATAGGGTCTAGCGAGTGGGAAGCAATGGGGAGCCAGTTCGGTCATTCATGCGACGCCTTATTGGATTTGGAGCAGCCCGAGCCCGATAGTCTGAGAAACTACGTCGAGGAGAGATACGACACCGATCCTCTCAAGGAGGACAGTGACGGTGATTTGATTGCTGACCGCTACGAGATTGCCTTCGGACAGATTCAGCTTGGGGTACACTGCGGAGTGCCAGTGTTCGGTACTCTGTCCCTGCAGGCACCGTACACAGGGCACATGAGTGGGCATGGCGATAGGACATGGTTCGAAGAGGATATGGACGGTGACGGACGCCTCAATGGGCCAGGAGACTGGGACACTGACGGAGACGGCATGCCCGACGGCTTCGAGTACTGCTATGCAATAGATTCCTCGGGTGAACGATTCCTGAATCCTGCCAACGCAACAGATGCATATGGGGACAGAGATGGAGACAACCTGAACAACGTCGAAGAGTATGAAGTCGCTTACTCATGGGGCCCGGAGAACTTCACGAGTCCCCTTGACGCAGATACTGATAATGATGGCATGCCCGACGGTTGGGAGCAATTGAATGGGATTCACCCCAATGACGGCAGCAACGCTGACGAGGATCCTGATTTCGACGGTTATGACGCAGATGGTGACGGAGGAGTCAGGTACTTCGAAATGATCGGCATCACCACGGTGCACGCCATATCGGTCGAAGTGGGCGACTATGTTCAGGTCAACAGCACTGTACTCTGGGTGCGAACGGTTCAGTCCAGCCAATACGTAAACATCCCCATCAAGTCGCTTACAGCGGGTTGGATTTACTCGATTAATGTAGAGATTGGCCAAGAGGTGACTAGTCGCCTGCAGGACCTTGCTATGGTCGTAGAGGAGCACGAACGCTTCACTAATTTAGACGAGTACAACGCAAGAGATAGAGACGGCGATGGCTACGTTGATGGCCGTTCCACCGATCCATTAGTTGCCGACACTGACGGTGACGGGCTCATTGACGGAATCGAGGTCATTGGTTGGACTATCAGAATCGTAGATCAGGGAATCACTGACGTCACTGTCCGAAGCGATCCCGGATCTATCGACACCGACAGTGACGGACTGTCGGATGCCGCTGAGTATTATGATTTCCACACGAACGCATCTGATCGTGACACCGACAGTGACGGACTCGAGGACTTCACGGAGGCTGTGGACGGCTTTACTTGGAACGGTTCGGTATATTTCACCAACGCCTCGTCTCACGACACCGACCTCGATGGCCTCGCAGACGGCGAGGAGGTCATTGACGGCCTCGACCAGTACATCACCCACGCCAACAATGCCGACAGCGATGACGACGGGCTGTTCGATGGTAGCGAGGTTCTGAACATACCACGACCCTGGCAGGGTGCTACTAATCCTCTCAACAACGATACCGACGAGGACGGCCAGCCCGACGGATGGGAGATGCAGGTGTTCTCAGTACAGCACAACACTAAGAGTCACAGCCTGTGGATTACGGTGACGAACTGGCTTCCTCCAGGATGCGAATCGATGATTGAGTGCGGGCTGGGTCCGGGCGGTTGGGTATGGAGCAGCTATCTCGGCGGCTTCTCTAGCTCGGGAGACAGAGACGGCGATGGCGACATGGACCCGAAGTACTTCCTGCACGAGATGAATCTCTCAGGATTCACCATTCCTGCCAATGGTAGGTGGGCACTAAACCCCGCTTGGGGTTCACTGCCGGACTCGGTCTTCGACATCGACAATGACACCCTGATGAATTCCCTCGAGGCACCGAATCGTTGGGACACCAACCCAGTGGATGACGACACCGACGGCGACATGCTCCCTGACGGCTGGGAGGTCCACTACTCCGAACTTGCATTGGGCCTCGGTCTCGTCGACAACAACACCCTCAGCGCCGTAGGAGCCCGTGGCCCCATGGACCCCAAGATGGACGACTCCGATGTCGATGGCATCAATGATGGACAGGAGGACTTTGACGGGGACGGACTGAATAGGACCCACTTGCTGAACAGATACTGCCCGGGTTGGAACAACCCTCAAAACTCTGAGTGCCACATTGACTCGACATCTGAGGCTGGCAACAAATTCTACGACGACTTGGAGAACTACACCAACTTTGAGGAGTACCAGAATGGCACTAACCCCATCAATCCCGATACCGATGGAGACCAGTGGTTCGATGGCTCTGAGGTATATCATCAGGACCAAGACAGCGACGGCATGTGGGCCGGCTGGGAGTACTACTTCGGGTTCGACCCCTTCGATCCAGCAGACGCCAACATAGATTCTGATGGAGATGGTTACCTGAATAAGTGCGAGAACAAGTGGAACACCAATCCGAAGTCCGCAATCAGCTTCCCTGGCCAAGGCGAGCTCTGCAGCGAGTTTGACTGACCCTCTCATTTCTTGCGGGACACACCTCTAGCCGGTACGGGAATGGCATGTCTTGGTGGATACTGCCCACGACCGCAGACATAGGTCTGAGAACTTTCTGCAACGATGCCGTAGGAGCAATGGCCGAGGCTGCCATGGGTTTGCAGGAGATTCAAATGTCTCCAAGAGGTGCCGAATCGATGGCCTTGTTGCCGAGGACGGCCGACAAGTGGATAGTCGAATTCTCTGGAGACGACCTAGAACGCGGTTTGGTTCGATGGCTCGAGGAGGTCCTCTATCGCGGTTCTGCGGAGGGTCAGTGGCTGTGTGAGTCCGAACTCGTCGTAGCGGACGGAAAGATAGTTGCACAGGTGTTGTGGGCCGACGCGGACATGATTGAGCGCGAGGTCGAGGTCAAGGCAATCACACTGCACGAACTGGCCCTGATGGAGGTCGCTGAAGGTGAGATAATTCCCGGCGTCGATTCTGACATCCCGTCTTTTGAGGGCCCTGGATGGATGGCCCAAGTGGTTTTCGACATCTAACCTAGTGCCTCGTACAGGTAGAACAGCCCGCTTGCTACAATTCCAGCCATGACTCCATTGTGGATCCATTCAGACTTCAGGCTCTCCAACCAACGCTTGCCAATTCTGACACCCAATAGTGCTGCCACTACAAGGGCAAGAGTCAGTTCCAAGTGTGGTGCGATTTCATCGTAACGGAAGAGAACGTAAATCGGGATCCGCGAGAGATCTACACACAGCGCCAGCACGCTAGCAGTGGCAGCGTAAGCCATCTTATCTGGCAGTCTGCGGGTAAGAAACATCGCTCTCAAAGCGCCCTGATGACCAGTAAGGCCACCCATCAAGCCGGATCCAAAGCCACCTAATCTGTCATTGGCCTCAGGTATCCTGTAACCGATCCAGCCCTCGCTGAGTGTCAGTATTGGAAGTAAAATCAGAAATGCCCCAATTAGCGCTAAGAGGGGCCTTTGAGGAACTTCGTTTTGCAGCGTTGCACCGAGAATCGCTCCGATTACGAGCCAGATGCCGTACCTCCTGAATGCAGTGAAGTCGACGCTCTCTCTGAGGGCTGCAAACTTTCCCGCATTATGCGCACCGTGAACCACTGCGACTACCGCAATGGCCTCGTGCGGACCCATCATCAGTAAGACAAGCGGTGTCAATATTGTAGAGAGCCCGAATCCCGCTGGAACAGTCAGGGCAGCTGCAATGAAGGCACCAATCGCGGCAAACAGCACCTCTTCCATGCTAGAGCTGTGCTGGCCTCAGCACTATGCTGTTTGCTATTCCTGTACGTCGAATCTCTGGTAGACCTCATTGGTGGTCTGGGTGACTCGAATGAATGTGGCGCACTTTGGTAGGTCCTTGATGCGCCTCGCTCCAACATATGAGCAGGCCGAACGGACTCCTCCAAGAACTGATTGAACAGTCGTTTCCAGCACCCCTCTGTAAGGCACCCTGACCTCCTTGCCCTCCGGAGCCCGGTGCTTGGCCACCTCTCCGTAGTGCGATTCCATAGCCTTGGACGAGGACATGCCGTAGAACGACTTGTACATCCTCCCTTCGCCATTCTCTATCAGTTCCCCGCCCGACTCGTCGTGGCCGGCGAACATGCCTCCCAACATAACGAAGTCCGCGCCTGCGGCGAATGCCTTGGCCACGTCTCCCGGCGAAGAGCAACCTCCGTCAGCCATCACATGGCCGAGCAACCCGTGAGCCGCATCGGCGCACTCGGAGATGGCCGACAATTGCGGGTAGCCGACACCAGCCACCTTGCGGGTGGTGCATACTGAGCCCGGCCCTATGCCGACCTTCACTATGTCTGCTCCTGCTAGTATCAGTGCTTCTGTCATCTCCCTAGTAGCGACGTTGCCCGCGATGACAATCTTGTCGGGAAACTCTCTCCTCACACGTCGTACGAAATCGAGGAAGACCTCTCGGTATCCATTGGCGACATCTATGCAAATCATCCTGATTCCATCGTTGGTCGCTAACTTGCGCTGTAGTAACTCAAAACTCTCCTCGGTCGAGCCGCATGTTACTGCGATGAAGCCTGGATCTACCTCGTCATCCCAAGCTTCCGCACACTCTTTGGTCGAGTAGAATTTCTGTATGCAGGTTAGCATGCTATGATTCTGCAACACCTTTGCAATGGAGAACAGACCGGTGGTGTCCATGTTGGCCGCCACGATGGGTACACCACTCCAGATATCCTTAGAATGACGGAACTCGAAGTCTCTCGACAGACTGACATCCGACCTCGAAACCAGCGTACTGCGCTTAGGCCTGATTAGAACATCGTCAAAGGTCAGCTTCACATCGTGCTCTACGCGCATTGAGACCTTACTACGCCAACGAAGGTGCCTTTAAGACCGTTATTACCGAATCAAGAATCTTCTGAATTCACAATTATTGGCCCGGGATTGTCCCAATGATACCATAATTCACGTCCAAATTCTTCTGTGACGCCTTGGAAAAATAGTTTTTTACCAACACTGGTGTACCATAGTGGCCAACTACTATTTTCTCCAGGATTCATATCTACAGCAATTCTTGTACCTTCACTTGTACCGTCACTTCTCCACACTTCTACACCGTAAGTTCCACCATCATCTGCGGAGAAGTATAACTCTCCTTGGTGAACAATAGTTAATTTTCCAGACCAGAATCCGGCATCCCAGTAGAAACTACTATTGTTTCCTGGATTAATGTCCTTCACCATATATGTTCCAGCAGAAGTCCCATCACTTCTCCACAACTCCCTCCCAAACTCTTCGGTCTCAGCCATAAAATAGAGGGTGCTGTCCAGCAAGTTGAACTCATTTGGATTACTAGATCCGTTTGTATCGATATCTTTGATCATGAATGTTCCAGCCTCGGTACTATCGGAAATCCATAGTTCGCGACCATTCTGGCCATCATTTGCCGTGAAAACTAGCTTATCTCCAAATTTGATAAGATGCATAGGTTCGCTAGAGTTGTTGGCTCCAGGCCATATATTCTTGACAAGTTTAGTCGAGAATGCATCGCCTTGGCTGAAATATAATTCCTGTCCACTAGAACCATTATCTGCCGAAAGATAGGCCCCGTTACTACCAGATGTAAGGTACATTGGATTACTTCCTTCAGTTCCTGTGTTGATATCCTTGATTAGGAATAATCCGCCACCTATGGCCGAAAGTCCGTATCGGTATAGTTCACGACCATAATTATCGGTCTCAGCGGTGAACCAGATGTAGTTACCTTTCTTGATCAAGTCTCTTGGGGCCGATCCTTGGAAATCTCCACAGCAGTACGGCGCTCCATCATAGACCCAAGATTCATCTTCCGGAACCAGATTTGCAAGCATAAGTGTGCCCTTATCAGTACCGTCCGAAATCCATAGTTCCTCTCCTGAGGGGGGATGTTCGGCGGCTCCTCCTGGTTCTGTACTCCCGATTACTTGCATCACGGAATAAACAACTCTGTCGGGATTGAATCCACTCGAGGGAATCACAAGTAATTGGCTTGCTCCTGCATAACCTTGGCGCCACCCATTTTCGCCATCATAGCCAGTACCCCAATTGCGCCATTGATGTCGAACTGTGAATGTCCCACCCGCTGTACCGTCACTGACAATTAAATTGGCAGCAGACTCAGTACCAGGTTCTCCATCGAAACCGACAAAGAAAATCTTCTCGTTACCAGCTACCATTTCTGGGTAGTGGCATCCGAAAGTACCGCCCCAGCAGTGGACTGCCAGACTTCCACCATTCTCACAGGTCTCTTCACCACTTAGTTCACTAGTTACACATTCTTCTTCACGCAAATCCTTGACCATATATGTTCCAGCAATAGTACCATCACTTCGCCATAATTCCCATCCATGGATGCCGTCATCTCCTGCGAAATAGAGATCGCCACCCATTGTGGCCATTACAGCAGGACCCCAGCCACCAGAATTATTCTGAAATTCAAGAATCATGCCATCATCTCCTGGGCACTCTCCAACACTGAATTGAATCTCATCAAAATTTACTTGGCCATCGCCCGGAGAAGCAGCCCCCGTACCGTCATCATATCCAACAACCATCTCTAATCCAGGGTTGTCCGACGGACAGGAATCGACTCGATTTCTGACATTGTAGGTCAAGCTATTCATTGTGCTTTGAAGTGCGGTAATAGTTGCATTTAGCTGATTAATCTCATTCTGTTTCTGTGTAAGTTCCGAATTCAGACTAGCAATCCGAGAATCCGCTTCGCTTATCTGAGCACTCAGATTTTCGATTTGATCTTCAAGCTGCCCCATCAACTCTTCATCTTCGGATTGATTCAATTGTGCCATGGCTTCGGATAGCTCATAGGTCAAATTGGCCTTGTGCCATTCAGCCGCCGAAAGCCTTGTCGATAGATTCTCTACAGTTTCATTCATCTCCTCAACAGAGGCAAGCGCATCGCCCAAGGCAGCTTCCAAGGTAATTACACGAGAGGCCGAATCATCGGCCTCAGCAGTTAGATTAGCTAATTCTGATTGAAGAGATTCTATTTGCTCATCCTTCTCGGAATCCCCTTCACTGCTCGCACATCCAGCGAGGAGTGAAGTCAGCATTAGTATAGCCATTAACGTAGCAAGCACCCTCATGCCCCTTCTTCTCGTTCCGACCTAATAAGAAGTTCTCCGGAACTGATTTCCGATTCAGATTGGTAATCCATTATCACTAATTTTTTCTCAATCTAAGATCTGCCCGAATATTAGTCAAAATGGTGCTCGTGCCGGGATTTGAACCCGGGTCGACGGATCGAGAGTCCATCATGATGGACCGAACTACACTACACGAGCGTGATTCCCGGCGACCGGCCGTCCGCTTAAGAAAACAATGCCTTGAGAGCCTGATTGCCTATTCCTTCACTTTCACTTTCACTCCTCGGGACTATTGCCTCGCTTGATATGCTGAAGTCATGACATACCCCCATGAACGGACAACCTAACGACACAGCGCCCCTCCTCTACAGGAAGCGCCCAGAGCCCTGCAGGGTGGTATCCCTAGCGACCCTGCGAAGAACGAACGCATCAGCACTCGGGTCATCAGACCCAGCGCTGGTCAGCGCCACCGGAGTGGTCTCTGACCACGACTCTTGGGGGCCCATGCCGCGCTTGGCAGCGCAAATCAACATCAGCCCCTCGAGTTGGCAGGGCCTGCATGACAGACTGCGTGCGAGTCAGGTCACTCCCACGGCGGTGGCCTGATGTCTAGGACACGGCGACTCCGTGAGGAGGTGCGAATTTACCTCAAAGAGAACGACACCGCGAACACTGTCGAGATATTTGACCATCTCAACAGCAGATTTCGCTGGGGTGCTACCATGAACCAGGTCGGTAACATTCTAGCCAAGGACATCCGATTCTCCAAAGTTGGACACGTACGCGGACAGTTCAGAGGCAGCACGTACACCGTCTGTGTCTGGGGGCTCGCACTACAAGCTGCGCAAGTCACCCCCTGACCGGGGAAGCAATCAAGTTAGAGGGGCCGCGAGTCAGGGCGTGAGCAACAGCGGTGCGATGAGTTCGTGGTGGGTCCTTTTCAGGGCTGGCAACTCGACCACAGGCGTACTTGGCGTATTCCTCGGCTCGATGCTCGCACTTGGTGGCTTGCCTGAGGGACAACTCGCGTTGATTACGACCCTACAGGCTATCTCGGTCTGGTCCTTCATGTGCTCTTGGAACGCCCTCAACGACTACCTTGATCTTGAGATTGACAGAGTCAACCGGCCCAACAGACCACTCCCTTCAGGAGTCATCTCAGAGGCATCGGCCAAGAGGGGCATAGCCGTGATGATGGCAGCATCACTTCTCTCGATTACCGGGGCACTCAGCATCGCCGGGAATATGGAGGGGGGAATCGAAGGGTGGTACCCAGCCCTCGCGATATGGTCCGGGGCACTATTCTTGTTGGCTAACTACGAGTCAACCGGCTCGTACAGTCTCCGTCTCAAGGAGAGGGGGCTTCCAGGCAATATCGCAATTAGTCTATCAGTGGGAATGGTCGTTCTATTCGGGGCTGCTGGCGTATTCGAGCCGTTCAACGAGCGCGCTTGGGCGATGTTCACCATGGGGGTGCTGTACAACCTAGCCCGAGAGATTGTCAAGGACATCGAAGACATGGAGGGTGACGAAGGTAGGAACACCTACGCCATGCGAGTCGGACCTGAGAATGCCCGGACGGCAGCATGGATCCTCCTCTTGCTGACACTGGTATCACTGCTCCTGCCATTTGGCATCGGAGTCTTTCCTGAACCACACTTGTTGGGAGTTATTCCAGCAGTAGTACTACTGCTCATGGTAAAGGGTAAACTGATGACTTCGGAGGATCACGCGGCACAGCAACTTATCAAGAAATCTATGTATTTAGCCCTCGCTGCCTTCCTCGGAAGCTCAGTTCTGGCGTAATCAAGTGAGTTCCTTGTAGGCGTGCCAGGCATCATTATTGCAGAGGTAGGTTAGCAGTGACATCTGGGCCCACATTCTGTTCTCAGCTTGATCTAAGACCACACTGTTGGGCGAGTCTATGACCGCGTCGGTCACTTCTTCTCCACGGTGAGCGGGTAGGCAGTGCATGAACAGGTATCCAGGGTCGGCGTGGGCGACCAACTCTTCATTGACTTGGAAACCTTCGAAGGCATCGAACTTGCCCTCGATGTCCTCCTCTCCCATCGATACGAAGATGTCAGTGTATACCGCACCGGCGCCACTGACTACCTCGACGGGATCGTTGGAATTGAGAATCTTAGCGCCAGTCCGTGTGGCTATCCTTTGTGCCCTTTCCATCACCAATTCATCGGGCTCAAAACCCACTGGAGTGGCGTAGTGCACATCTCGTCCCAGTACGACGGCCGCGAGCAACAGGTCGTGGAACACATTGTTACCGTCTCCCACCCAAGCGATGTGCCCGTTCACATTGCCCCCATGTTCGACTATCGTCATCAGATCGGCTGCCGCTTGGCATGGGTGGTGCAGGTCAGAGAGAGCGTTGATTACTGGTACTGTTGCGTGCTTGGCGAGTTCTACGGCGTCGGCGTGATTGAAGCACCTGTATGTAATCCCATCTAGGAAGCGCGACAGCACCGCTGCCGTGTCAGCAATCGACTCGCTCTTGCCTAGTTGAATGTCATTTGAAAGTAAAGTCAACGGTTGCCCTCCAAGTCTGTTGACTCCAACTTCGAACGACACCCTAGTTCTGGTCGAGGGCTTCTCGTAGATTGAGCCGATGGACATGCCATCGAGGGGTTTGAAGTCGAAGTTGAAATCGCCTCCGTGCTTGAACGCTATAGCCCAGTCTATGATGTCAGCCAGTTCGTCGTTGACATCGTCTATTGCCATCAAGTCATTCTTCGTCTCAGCCTCGCTCATGCTCAATGTCTCCTGCATATCCGTCTCTTGTATCTGCCATGCCTCCGAATATAGTCTGGGCGAAGGTCAGCACATCAGCTAACCCCTCTTCGTGCTCGCTGGAGAGGGGAGTCAGTCCCGGCTGTATTGAGGCGTGCTGCATCATCCTCAGTTGGCCTATCGCGAACTCGGCCCTTTGGCCGCCGGAGTGCGCGTCCAGAGCCTGCTGAGCTGACTCTTCGTACAATGCAGCTTCGAGGATGTCAAGATTCTCTCCCCAATCTAGGACCCTCTCGAGGGCTTCGGGCTCCAGTAGATCGGACTTGGATAGGAAGTTAGCTGTCGGCAGTCCAAGTCTGAAGTGGACTATCGATGAGAGCAGCATCTGCGAAACAAAGCCACTAGGGGTCTGTGAGAGCATCGGGTCAAAGAGGAAGATTAGACAGGCCCTGCCCTGCCCTATGACGCTCACAAGGTGGCTGGAGGCTTCTCTGAAGGCGAATAGTTCCACCTGTCCCGGGGTGTCTACAATTAGTATGTCGCAGGATAACCCCTCAATCTCATCAAAGACTTCGTCAGCCCTAGACGCCACCAAGTCGGCGGCCAGAATCTGGGCTCCATTGGGGCCAAGTTCGTACTCAATCATGACATCAGACAGAGAAACCAGTTCTCTGACATCAAACTCCGTGTCGTAATCCACTTTCTCGGCACCAGGATCGAGGTTGATAGCGAGGGCATCGACCTCTAGGAACCTAGCCCACCTCTGGAAAGCGGTAACTAGAGAGCTCTTGCCAGCACCGGCTGTACCCACTACAAATAGCACCGGAGGGGCCGTACTGTCCTGACTGCTCACACTCTCGCCCAATGGCCAGAGAATTTCAACCATTCGTGAAGCCCAGATTCAACTCAAAGTCTGACAAGCAATGGTTATACCAATCCAAGCGCTGTCCGGGACCACCCATCGGGGTGGCCGCACCATGTCAGAAGACCCTCCTCCTTTGCCCCCCGGAATTCCCCCTCCCCCTCCCCCTCCTCCTCCCCCTGGCTCCGATGAGGGAGACGATGACGACTCAGAGAGAGAGCAGATGCCACTACCGCCCCCCCCTCCTCCGGGGATGATGGAGCTCGAGGACAGAGAGATTTCCTCGGACTCAGAATCAGAACATGAGGTACCTCCTCCCCTCCCTCCTGGATTCGATGCTCCTCCGCCTCCTTCTCCGGGCTTCGATGAGCCGGAAGAGCCCGAACAGGACGTTGATTCCGAGGAAACAGCCTCCTTGCAGGATTCACTCGCTGCTCTAGGGAGTGCCGTCGAAGACGTCGTGGATGTAGTCTCTGAGGTCACTTCTGAAGTTGTTGGAGAACTCGCCATCGGCTCGACCAGCAGTGCTGTAGACTCGGCTTTTGAAGGAATTGTAGAAGTTTCCAATGAGATTGTTGACTCCGCCAAAGAGATGGCAGAAGCCCTCGCGAAGCCGGTTGTTGGGGCGGCAACACATCCTCACTTGAGGTCAGCCGCTGAGGTGGACGCGATACCCGGGGACAAATTGCACGCGACTTTGAGTGAGATTGAGACTTCGACGCTTAACCCGGACGGATCGGTCAGGCGGCAGTCGATAGAAGGGGAGCTGATACTGAGAAACTCAAGCAAGAAGCATAGGGCTTGGGACATTGAAGTCCTGCTTTTATCGACAGACTCCACAGACATTGGCGGACGTTCGATTTCGGTGCGCGAACTCGAAGCCACCGAGGAGACAGTGATTCCGTATTCGGCCAGCGGGCCGAGAATGTTGGTCCTCAAGGAAGTAATAGACACCAATCCAGAGAGGGACCAGGAAGACAGCCTATCCCTAGTTTACTCAACCGAGCCGCAGGAGGTCGAGATGCATATCGAGGTACAGAACGCCTCTCCAGTACCTCTGCTGGAGGTAGAGGTCAGTAGGGGTTTCCCGGACAACTTCGACATTCCCGACGGCCAAGAGTACATCGTCTCCGAATCGTCGATAACATGGGAGATAGGCAGACTGAACGTAGGGGAGAGCAGAACCCTTTCACTGTCCCCCATGGTCACCACTGAGGGGGTGGAGAGAATATCCGCTGGAGTAGCCTCGGCAGGCTACTCGGCCGAGGCTGCAGTTTCAAGAGTTGACTTCGATCGTGTATCTGCGTCGACGCTGCACATGATGAGAGTGGACAAGGTAGAGGACGACCGTCCGGGAATATGGCACTGTAAGTCAGTCTTTGAGAATCGCTCCTCTTTCGTGGTCACTCTATCGGGAGTCACTGTTTGGTTGTCGGGCAGGGATGACCCCATCCTAGATTTATCCGACCTCAGACAAGATGTCCCCCCCGAAGGCAGCTGGAGCTCGATGGAGAAGAGGGTGGAGGCGGACACGCCGAGTTTCACGCACGAGTTCCGATCATCTATACTTCCTAGGGTCTCGGTCACTTCGAGCGGCTCAATCGACCTCAAGGAGCAGAAGTTGACGGTGCTCGATGCTAGGTTGCTAAAGCAGTACGACAAATCTAGAATCAAGTCCTTCGTCTCTTCGGACTTGGAAGCTACGATCTCAATTGAGAACACCGGCTCGGCTCCAATAAACGTGATGCGGCTGCTCGACGACGTACCCGGTGTCTTTGAGCCCCCAGCCGAGTCCGATGTGAGTATCGAAATAGAGGGCGCCGACCTGAACGAGGAGCAGTACCTCATTGAGGTCATTGAGGGCACACAGCTCGAAGAGAGGCTGGTGTCGCCGGACAGCAGCGGTAACAGTCTGAGGATTACAGTAGGGACCTCGGCGCCATTGGGTCTGCAGCCTGGTAAGACAATGGTTCTGAGGTACCCTCTGCATGCCCCCGACCCATCTCCTGGAAATGGTCTCCTAGCAGCACCAATCAGGGCCGATTTCGGCTCGGAGAGGTTTGGGCCCGTCGCCATTAGGGCGGTTGAGAGGCCACCGCAGTTGAGAGTGGTGCACCGCCGTAGAAACATCAGCACCGGTAAGGAAGTCTTTCCAGCGGGAAGTGCAGGCAGGTACGAGGTGCTGCTTATGTTCATCAACAACTCTGACAGCGCTCTCGATGAACTCGCCCTGCACGATGTGATCCCTGGTACATTCTCCATAGAGAAATCGACCGTACGTTCCTCTGTTGACGGCGAGCGTGACATCAAGATGGAGAAGCAGTCGGCTCCAGAGGGGACTCACGTGGAGTGGAAGGTCGGGAGGATTGAGCAAGGAGAGAGGATTGAGGTGACCTATGAGATTCAGGGTGACCCCGAGTCAGAGTACAAGGTCTCCGACGCACAGGATTTCCACGGCGCCACCTTTGGAGAAGAGGTCGACGAGGAGCCCAATGTACCTGAATGGGTCGAGGAGCAGAGGCCACCGGATCCAGAGCCCGAACCTGAGCCCGAACCTGAGCCCGAACCTGAGCCCGAACCCGAACCTGAGCCTGAGCCAGAGCCTGAGGGTGAGGTATGCCCGATCTGCGGTTCTGAAGCCCAGATAGGTGCCTCTGTATGCGTCGTCTGTAGCTATTCGTTCTGACGCGAATCGTTTTGGACGCCTATGGCGTCCACCGAAGCGTTCTTCCTACTCGGTCCGAACGAAGGCCCATGACTTCCGCAGGAGGTGGTGACCCGCAGGCCGAGTCAATGTCATCGATGATGATGCCCATGCTGTTCCTATTGCTGATGATGATGGTGCTGATGCTGAATCCAAGTCTCCGTATTCTTCTGGCAGATGGTGCTGGCTATGCCATTGAACCATTGTTACCGTTCCACACGGCCTACTTCGTCCCCACTGTATTCATCGTGGGTTCCAGCATCATGATCGTCAACACGATCATTCGCTCAATCTTCATGGATCCGATGAGGCAGGTCCACTTCAGCCACCGTCAGCGTCAGATCACCACCCAGGTCAGGGAGGCGCAGGCGGCCCGAGACACTGCCCGGACGGAGAAGATGCAGAAACTGCAGATGGAACTGATGCCCGAGCAGATGGCGATACAGTCGGCGACGATGAGGCCGATGATGTTCACAATGGTATTCATCATCGCTATCTTCAGCTGGATGGCCAGCGCGGTGGAGTCGTTCAGAGTCGATTTCGTCAGCCTGCCTTGGGCCCCCATGTGGTCGTTCAACAACCGGGTGATGTGGATCTTCCCGGCTTGGATCGTAACCTACATCACGATGAGTGCCCCTCTGGGCAGGATTATCGATCGCCATATCAAAATCCACCGCTTCAAGAGCCATCCGCTGGTTCTCTCCGGCGATCCTATTCCCGAGCCCTTGCTTCACCTCTTGGGTGATCAGAAGGTCAAGACGAGCGATGATTTGAGGACTCGCCGGGCGCAGCGGAGGAGGGACGGGCCACGAAAGACAGGAGGGCAGACAATAGCGCCCCCTCAGAGGAAGAGGGGCAATGTCCCTGTAGCACCCCCTAAGTTGGGGACGGTATGCCCCTCCTGTGACTCAGATTTAATCTCGAGGACCTCCAAGGGAAGACTCAGGTGCGACGTGTGTCGTAATGAATGGAGGTGAGCGAATTCTGAGATTGACAGTCAGCGGGCCCCCTGGGAGCGGCACTTCGACATTGGTCGGAAAATTGTGCGAGGACCGTGGCTGGTCCTCTGTCAATGGTGGCGACATATTCCGCGAGGAGGCATCGAATAGAGGACTCAATGTGGTCGAGTTCAGTGCCCTGTGCAAGCAGGACCTTGAGGTAGACCGTTCCTTGGATACAATCGTTAGGAGCGCAATGAGCGACCCAGAAGGTCCTGAGGTGGTTGAGAGTAGGCTCTGCGGCTGGTGGGCCCAAGAACTCGGCCTGCAGTGCCCCAGGGTATGGGTCTCGGTCTCCGATGAGGAGAGGGCTAGGAGGATTCAGAACCGCGAGGGCGGAGACTATCGAACTTGTTTGGAGCTATCCAAGAAGCGTCAGAGTGATGACATGGATAGGTACCGTGAATTGTATGGCATTGATTTGGATGACATGAGTCCGTACACTCTCGTAGTAGATGCCGACGAATTGGACGCCGAAGAGGTCTTTGGAGTCGTCAGCACAGTATTGGGGTGAAGTGATAGGATGGGGGAAAGCAACTTCTGGGAACTCTCCGAGGCCTCCACCAATCTCGGATTTGGATGCATCCCCAACGAGCGCTCACTAGACGAGTTACTTTCTGCAGGAGTAGTTCTGGTCGATAAGCCCAGAGGCCCCTCAAGTCACCAACTGGCGGCTTGGGCTAGGGAGACTCTTGGAATCACGAGACTGGGTCACGGGGGGACTCTCGACCCGTTCGCAACGGGGCTACTGACTCTAATGTGCGGTAAGGCCACTAGGCTCACTGAAATCGCACTCAAGGGCGACAAGAGGTACGTCGGTGTGATGCGATTCGGTAGAGATGTCGCCAATGACGAACTCGCAGACACCCTTTCTCAACTCAATGGTGTAATCTACAACGTCCCTCCTCTTGAATCCGCAGTGAAAATACAAGTTCGGACTCGTACCATTCACTCCCTGAGGATGCTGGAATCAGACGAAGATTCGCGCATTGCCGCCTTTGAGGCATCGTGTAGTGCCGGGACCTATATCAGGACCCTCGCCAAAGACATTGGATTGATGCTGGATACGAAGTGCGAACTGTCCGAACTACATAGGGACAGGACAGGTCCATTCGACCAGACCATGGCTTGCACAATGCAGCAGCTCACAGATGCGGCCTTCCTGCACAGGGAGCATGGTGATGACAGTGCTCTGGTGAAGCTCATCGCCCCAGTCGAGGCCCTGCTCTCAGATTTGCCCTCCCTCACCGTAAAGGACGGCGCAGCAGCAGCTCTCTCGCATGGCGCACCTCTAGCGAGGCCCGGTATCGTCAGGGCGCAGAAGGGGGTATCAGAGGGCTCCAATGTACTCGTGCAGAGCATGAAGGGCGAAGCCGTTTCCGTAGCCAGGTTGACAGTTGACACTGATTCCCTCCCTGAAATGAGGACCGGAGAAGTCGCAGTCGCCCGTGCTGTTATGATGGAGCCGGGTACGTACCCACAGAGCTGGTCCAAAGAGTGAGGGCTTAGGCCATCTCATGCTCTTCGTAGACCCACTCTTCCGTCTCCAGACGAATTTTCAGTTTCATCATCTCAGTCACACACCACCGGCTCAAACACCCTGAAGCACCCTTGCGCGGCATCCTTCTTCGGATTCGCGTAGGGTATAACCATTCCTTGGAAATCACTGATTATCGGCCAGAAAGTGGGTCGGAGATACAAAAAACCAGCCTACTGGGCCTACTTCTTGCGATCGAAGGGCTTGCGTACTCTACTTGGGCTGAAATACAGGGCTGTGAGTGAGATTAGCACCACCCCAGCAGAGATGAATAACAAAGCCAACCCCCTATCTAAGGTGTCTATTATGCCTCCTCCTCCATCCTCGCTTTCGGACACATCCAGAACGACGGTACGGTTGTTGTTGCTCTCTGATGTCTCTGCTATCGATCCTGTTCCGTCTGCAGACACCTCGATTGTCAGGGTTCCGCCGCCCCTTGCTACCTGTGCGTCACAGACGGCCGCACCGAGTCCACCGGATTCGATGTGATCAATCATCACCGCACCAACTAGGACTCCACCCACTCTGCATTTGATGTCTACAGCATCAGCGCCCCCGCGCCCCTCGTTCCTGATGTACGCGTGAATCTCGATGATGTCACCGTCGACCAGATTCGTTACACTGACACCACCCCTCCTCACGTCGACCATCTCAACCAGTAAATCCGGCTTCGCGGTCACGATGACTTCGATGTTCTGAGAAATCTCGGTTGTACCGTCGCTTATCGAGATCTCCACTGAGTGCGAACCGGAATCCACGGGAGTAAGCACTAGGTCACCTACAGCGTCGAATGTGGCCCACGACCTACTGGTCGAAAGTGACAGCGATTCAGTGTCAGGGTCGGTTATTGTTAGATCGACCACCATCGTCTGCCCCAGTTCGATGTAGACGGATAGGGGCAGGCCATCGAGCACCGGTAAATCCTCAACTGGAGTGACTGTTACAATCATTGAATCAGACCAGGAGTTTCCAAGTGCATCTCTGACAACCACTTCAATAGTGGCCTCCCCCCAAGCATCCCGGGCCGGTTGTATCCTGATGTACTGGTCGATTACACTTGCTTCGATGATACCCGAATCGGAGCTCATTGCACTTATGATGAGGTCCTCAGGTGCAGTCAGGTCGTCGTTGCATCTGACATCCATTGGTAGGTGGACCCCGGCATCGTCCTCATTGAATGACATGTCCTCGAGCTCGAGGCATTCGGGGTCGTAGTCCCAATACACGGAAAAGCCACCTGTTATGGCCATAGATTGGATATGGACGACAGTGGCTTCAGCCGTTCCGTTTGATGACCATTGGAACCTTGAAGCAACTCCCACAATCATCTCTTCTCCCTTCTCCGGCAGTGCGTGCCCAACAGGCACATCCACCGAGAACGCGCCGTACTGAAGTGGTATGCTGGCAACTAGGCTGTTGCCTATCGCGAATCTGATGTAACTGGTATCTGATAATCCAACGAGTGCCCCCGAGACATGACCCTGAACTACTAGATGGGGGTCGTTGACGTCAATCCGAACACCTGAGATGCACCCATCTTCGATTTCTATCCTGATGTGTTGGAGCGAATCGGGGTGAATCAGTGAATCGCCAGATTGAATCTGCGTGTAATCTCCTTCCACATCATCGGGTAGCACCCATATTGTGTGATTCCCGGTTCCAAAGACGTGAATCCTCCCCAGTTCCTGCATGGGAGGGGCCTCCACATCGAAAAACCACTCTCCGGCTACAGGACCTTCGAGAACTAGTCCACATGACTCCTGTGCGAGCCCCGATATCATCCCATCATATGGGCTGATGTCTACAACGGGAGAGTCCACATCGCCGACCGTGTTGGTGGCCTTGACCGTCTCGAACGAGTACCAAGGCTGGTGGTACTTCACCCGGAGGCCTACTGCATCCACTCTTACCTCGGAGTCGTCACTGGTCCCTGTGGAGGCGTAATCGATGGTGAACTGAGTATCTTCTAGAGAGGACCAGTCGGCAAGTGCTAGTCCATCTAGCGACAGAATCATCGGATTAGTCATCCTATATATTGGTCCGAATGTTCGAGCGTAGGTTACGACCAGCTTGTCCGAGCCATGGTTTTGCAGGATGACTCTGACTGAATCTTGATTCAGCGCATCGGGTATGGAGAAGTGCAGAACTAGAGAGACATTAGCGACCAACCTCTCATGCAGCCCGCTGAAGTCATAACCCGTCATTGTTATGTTAGGCCCCTTCGACCAAGTGTAGTATGAATCCGGCTCTCCCAGAGTCGCATTGGAGTTGGTGATGCTGTTTGAGGCCCATGAAGTGGAATATTGGAAATTGTCCGGCCTGTCATGGGTGAATGACAGTTCTCCATCGGCGACCATACCCAATGAGTGCTCGGCAGCATCACTGGAGAATCCGGCAGTGCTGGATATCTGCCATTGATCTGAGTCGGAGAAGTCACCACCCTCAAGCAATTCTGCACCTTCCGCTCCAATCACGGTGTCAGCTGCGGCAAATGGCACCTGAGGCGCCAAGCTGGCCACAAGCAGGATGACGAGCACCACTCCCGAACGAGTCCTCATGGCATAGCAACGGGAGAGAGTAGGGCTTCAATCCGTTGGTCTCAGGTGCATCGTGTCTCGGATGCGTAACGGTTGATAAACAGGCATAGAGTCCAAGTTGTCAATACGGCTGTGATGGTGTAGCGGTTAGCACGGTGGGTTGTGGTCCCGCCGGCCCGGGTTCAAGTCCCGGTCACGGCCCCATTTCACTGTCTGTGACCGTTTAGGCGCTCGTCTTCAATCTCGTGCCCCATCCTGTCTATCTTGGTCGTCAGGTATTGGAGATTCTGTTCCCTCACCCCGACTACTAATGGCATCCTCTCAACTATATTGGCGCCATATTGAACCAGTTGCACTACTTTGTCAGGATTGTTTGTGAGCAGGCATACCTTCTCGATTCCAATGGCACCCAGAATTTCAGAAGCAATCCCGTAGTCCCTTGCATCTGCAGGATGACCCAGTAGTAGATTTGCATCCAATGTGTCTGCGCCATGATCCTGTAGATTGTATGCCTGTATCTTGGCATGCAGGCCTATGCCGCGACCCTCTTGCCTCAGATAGATTATGCAACCCCATCCGACATCGTGAATCTGCCTCATCGCGGCTTCTAACTGGGCGCCGCAGTCGCACCTGAGGCTGCCGAAGGCGTCCCCAGTCAGGCATTCGGAATGCACCCTGACTAGCACCGGGTCCGGCCCGATCATATCCCCTAGAGTAAGTGCAACGTGGTCTAGACCCGTGTTCTCTTCGTGGAAAACCCTGATGCGGAAGTCGCCGAACGATGTTGGGAGGTGAGCATCCGCAGGGACCTCTCCGAGTTCGTTGACGCCGTATTGGTCGGGCACAGTGATTACCGAGAGGAACGCCCCCTTTGAACAATATCCAGGCAGTCTATCGCTTCTCGATGTGGAAAGCGTACTCTCCCGCATCCTCGCTCACGCCCAGAAGGACCAGCCCCATCCGGTCACAGAGTGCAGGTATGTCGTGCAGTGTCTCAGGGTCATCGCACAGGACCTCGAATAGCGTGCCTTTGGCTGCATTTTCTACTGCCCTACGAGTCTCGTGAACTGGCACTGGACAGAGGAATCCGAGCAGGTTGAGGGAGACTATTCCCCCGTCGACCATAATCCCACCTAGGTGCCCACGATGGTCGGGGTCAGAGACCTGCCATTGAATTCCCTCGCCTTGATAACGTCGATGACGTAGGCAACCTTCTCGACGTGTATCTCGACCTCAGTCTCATCGTCGCTCTGTGAGATCTCTCCAATTACTATGTCGGGAACTCGTGCCTGCTTAGTTATCCAGTCAGCAAGCGCGTGCTTGGTGGAGTCTGACTTACCTATTGAGAGCCTAATTGTTACCATACCGAATACGTCAGACACCTCTTCCCAATCCTCTCTCTTTCCAATGAGGTCTCTGTTGACGTCTTCTGGAAGTGGTGGTGCGTCGACGACGGGGATATCCATGTTCCAAGTCGAGGAAATCTTCTCGATCTGGGACTGATCCTCGCGAGTTACGAAACTCCATGCCTCGCCTTTCCTGCCCATCCTGCCAGTTCTCCCTATTCTGTGAACATAGGACTCCGTGTCATCAGGGAGGTCATAGTTCACGACATGGGTGATGCCATCCACATCCAGTCCACGCGCCGCTACATCTGTAGCGACGACAATGCTCTCCTGACCTTGTTTGAAAGAATTGATTATCTTCTCTCTCTTGCCTTGCGCGAGGTCGCCGTGAAGTCCAATTGCCCTGATTCTGAATTTACCGAGCCTCTCTGAGAGAATATCGACCATTCGCTTGGTATTGGCAAATACAAGCATCTGGTCGTCGTCGCCCATTTGGCTTATGATGCGACCGAGCGCCCAGAGTTTGTTCGCCCTACCGATCTTGATTGCATACTGTTCGATTTCAGGTATTTCGACCTCCATGTCATCGCTCATCACATGGAACGGGTCTGACATGAATTCGTCAGCCGCGTCCAGTACTTCTTGCGGAAAGGTTGCGCTGAACAACATGGTTTGCTCTCTGTTGGGTGTTTGCTCAAAAATCCAGAGGACGTCTGGGAAAAATCCCATGTCGAGCATCCGATCAGCCTCATCGAGGCAGAACAGGCTGATTCCCTCGAGATTAAGATGCCCTCGTTTGGTCATGTCGATGACGCGACCCGGGGTCCCGACCACTATGTCGGCACCCTGATTGAGCCTCTTTGCCTGTTTCTCTAGGTCTGTGCCGCCGTAGACGGTCTGTATTGACAATCCTTTCTCGCCCTGCAGCGAATCCATCTCTTCTGCTACTTGCACTGCCAGCTCTCTGGTCGGACAGAGCACGATTGCCTGCGGCTCTCCTCGAGGTGTGCACTTCTCTAGGATTGGTATGCCGAAAGCCCCGGTCTTACCGGATCCGGTACGTGCCTGGCCGACCACATCCAAACCCTGTCTCGCTATGGGGATGGCCTCCCTCTGAATCTCGGTCGGCTCCGTCCAACCATTCGCTTCTATGGCCTTCGCGATAGGGGCCTGTAGGTCCCAAGACGCGAAGCTGACTGTCGCTGAATTCATGGTATCGCCTCAGAAGGTTTCCGAATCGCGGATTTCCTTCTGCAGCTCGCCCATCCAGTACTTGCGGCAGTTCTGCTTCGTGAGAAACTGATCCTTGCTCGAAAAACTGTGGTTGAAATGTCCCTTGTCAGCAGTCGCCCACTGGCTCTTCTGCCTCTTGTGGAACTTCTGCAGGACGTGCTGGCGCATATACTGCCTGAACTTAATTGACTTGCTCCGGTTGATGCCCTTAGGAGTCACACCGTCCCAAAGCCGCTCGAACCGCTCAAGCTTGTCATCGAACTCCTCGCTCATGCTCGGTCCTCGCTGTGCGGCCGACCTGACTGCTGTTTATCATGTTCACCCTTGGTATACGAATCACCGCTACGCGGTGCGTCAATTTCATCTGAAGGGGGGTCGACCCTCTCCAGAGGGGCTAGGAAGCGATTCTTCTCGTCCTCAGTTCCCTCCATCTCCACATCTCTAGAAAGCGCCCTCAGTTTCTTCTGCAGATCAGAACGAGTCTCCTGTTTGAGCAACTCGGAAGCCGCGTCCCTTAACGCCCCCCCGCTCATGATTATGGAGAGGTGTTCGATACAGGCCTTGCGCAGGTTGTAGTCCCTGCTTCTGGCTCCGTCAATCACCATCTTGTTGACACGCGGGTTCTGCATGTCTAGCTTCTTGAGTGCCCTGATGACGGACTTCCTGACCCCATCGTCTTCGTCAAGCATCGCTCCTTCGATGAAAATGGTGGCTATCGCTGGTTCATTGTTGGCGAGGGTTATGAGCGTGTTAGAAGCATTTCTCCTGACTATAGCGTCCTCGTCCTCTAGGGACCATCCTATCAGGTCCCATCCGGTGGCTCCGGCGTTGGAAGCAATGGTGCGCAAAATCTTCGAGCCACGCCTGCGTAGGTCCCTATCCTCCTCGCGTATCAACTCGTCGAGGTGTAGGCAGCCCGCCTCTGGCCAACCCGCTGCAGTACGGCGCAGCGCTTCGAAGGCGTTGGCCCTGCGATCCTGCTGCTGATCGCGCAACTCCCGCCTCAGTATCTCCTCGCAGCCCGAGGGGAATACCGGCGCGACCTTCAGCAGGCAGTCGCGTGCTGCCTTCTCTACACGGGGGTCTTCGTCCAACAATCTGTCGGACAGGCACTGCAGCAGGCCGTCATGCCTCTTCAGAGCGAACGCAGGGAGGACACCAAGAGCGGCTACTCTGTTGTCGCTCTCATCATCGTCCAGTGCATCAAGCAAAACCCCGTGAGCGTCTTCGATTTGGCTCTGCATCACGCGATGCAGGGCATGGAGGGCATCGACCCTTCGAGCAAAGCCCCCTCCTTGGCTGCGAGGGATTTGCAGCCCGTCCGAGGCACCTCGCGCCAGAGGTAGTATTTCATGCACGGGAATCCTCATCCACATGCCGTCCACAGGCAGCATCCCCCGGATGTCCACATCCGCAACTGGACCCCGGCGACTAATCGCCTTCCCAGTGCGCGGATTGTGTGCGACGTAATCTCTCGCCATGTTGCCTCGGCCCGCGCATACCGCCACCCTTCTTGAATGGAGTGTTTTTTTTGCTCTTACCAGGGAGGCAAGCATCAAGCGTCTCCTTCATCTGTTAATGCTCCGAGGGAGATATGGAAAACGACCACCAGCAGGACGTCTGTCACCTGCTGTACATCAGTCTGGAGGGGTTGTCAGGAGGCGCGGCCTCTCGCGGTGAGCTGTCGCGCATCTGGTCTTTGGAGCTGCAGTGGTTCACTCCCGGGGATGCGGATGAGGTAGTGGTAGCCCTGACCAAGGGTGGCTGGCTGACCGAGTCAGAAGGCAGACTAGCCCCTTCCTATGGCCTCGAGCTCTCGCGACCTCCGCTGGGCTGGCAACCGACTCTTCGAAGCTTAATGGGTCTCTCTGAGTTCCAGCAGGTGCCACCGGCCTTGCCCGCTCCCGCCCCGGAGGTTACGAGGATTGTGGATGAGCCCAAGCCCATGCCTCGAATCTCTGATCCGACCCCCAGCAACCTCCCTCCTGACCGGGCCGAGGGCTCAATACCACAGTTGATTGGGATGATTGCGGACAAATCAGCCCTTGAGAACAAGGAGGTTATGCGAAGGGCACAGAGGAAGCGTCGGGCACTGGGGCCGGTCACTCTGTGGATGGCTCTGGCTTTGGTGGCCAGAGAACAGGGTCTTGACATGCACGATGTGACCACGGCTATCGAGGCCTGATTAAGAGTAGCCGTTAGAGGTGCGGAACTCGGCGGCAAGCAAGCCGGGCAATACTAGCAGCGCCATCACCAACGAGAACAGCACGGATATCGAGCTCACTATGCCGAAGTCCTGGATGACCGGGATGGGCGACAGCAGCAGAACCATGAAACCACAAATCGTGGTTCCAGCGGAGAGCAGGAGAGCAGTCCCCGTTGTCGAGTACATGTTCCGCATCGCCTCCCACGTCCCCATGCCCGAGTTCCTGTTTGCCTCTATCCTCCTCCAAACGTGGATTGAGTAGTCGATACCCAGTCCGATGGTCAGTGCGGTGATCATGATTGTGAGTACGTTCCAGTTGATTCCGAGCATCGCCATCGCACCAACTACCCAGGCTCCGGCGAGGCCGACGGGAAGAATTACGACTAGTGACTGACCCAGTCTTCTAGTCAACAGCACCAGCACCAGCATCGATACGAATAGGCTGATAGCCGTTGATTCGACCTGTGAAAGCACTAATCCCGAGAGCACGTTGTTCAGGACTACGACATCTCCTGTGATGTAGACCTCGCCACCAATCAGGCCATCATCCTCGAGCAATTGGGCCTGTTTCAAGAAGACTTCCGCCACTTCTTGTGCCTCCTCACTGGTTCTGACTAACACGTCAACCCGCATCTTGAGGAACCTGATTGACTCCCCCTCCTCTGTCAGAGCTACGTGCATCGCAGTCCTCTCGGCCCAAGTGTGCCCTCTCAGGGGGTCGCCAATCGAGTCGTTGCCAAGCAGAGACGTCACAGCAGCGGTCAGATCCCCCTCCTCGAACCCGTCTGCGACGCCCAGTTGACCACTGAAAATCCCTAGGTGAAAAGACTCTCCAAGCATCGGGTCATTCTCGACAGCATCTCTCAGAATGGGATAGAGTCCATCATAAGATGGACGCTGAGCCCCAGTATTGGTCGGGTTGACGACTTCAGGAAGTCCTGAGATCCTGCCATCAAAGAATCCTAAACCCTTCATCAGGTCTCTCTCCCCAGTCAGGGCGTCTTCCCCGGTCGCTGGTTCTACGAGTATAATCACCGACTTCCAAGCCGCGGCATCGTAAGAGTCGTAGATGTCATTCCTCACCTCCATAATCTCCATCCCATCCTCTGAGAGGAAATCAGTCAGTTCGAAACTGGTATCAAGCTCCCTTATGGCCACAATCACCGAGCCCATGGTAATCATCGCCACTATCAGCAGGACCCTAGCGGTATTCCTCCTCTGAAATCGCGTCGCGAGGTCAGCTGACCTGTTCATCTGGAGGCCTCTGTGACGCATTTCCCCCGCACTCTTCTCGACAACGATGTGCACCGCACCTACGGTGACGGTGCTGGCAACGAACGCCGAAACAACCCCTAGGGCTAAGGTGAATCCGAAGGTCCTCAGAGGCGGAAGCTCAGATGACATGTTGGCGAGGAATGCGAATACCGTGGTAACTACTGCCAGAGACAGGGCAAGCCGCAGTACGGAGAACGATTCAATCCATGCCCTGGCAGCGCTTATAGGACGCTTCTTGGCAAATTCGTAGCCTCGTTGTAAGTGAATCGAGTAGTCGATGCCCAATCCGAGGACCACAGGAGCAACTGCAATCTCGAGGACTGACATCCGCATTCCCAGCATAGTAACGATGCCATATGTCCAGACCAAAGCGGCAGACAGCCCTAGAAGGGGAGCTGCTACCATCATGAAAGAACGGAAGGCGATAGCTAGGAGGGCCACCACCACCATCACAGCGATGAGCAGAAGCCATACCAGATTGTCCATTGTCGACTGGTTGATATCATGACTGATCAGATCGTCAGAGATGACTCCATAGGCCAGCAAGGAACTCTCCCCTAGCGGATGCTTCGCTGTCAGCAGGGCCCTGATTGTAGAGGCCTTCTCTCGCCGCTGATCATCACTGATTTCCCCACTAATCTCGATTACCCACATCGTGCTCGAAGCAGAAGGTGTCGGGTCTCCCTCACCACTGTCCAGCCATTCGCACACAGGCGCATAGTCTAGGTCTTCATGGAGCATTGCAGAAGCAGCGAAAGAAGCCGATGCGATGGCCTGTTCGTTCCCTATCGCATCCGAGCACCTCTCGCCCCCGCTAACCGCTCCGAGCAGATCCTCCCAATCTGTGAAGTCATCCAGACTGCGGCCTTGATCGTCCCTCTCCTCAAGGGCACTCTCAAGCATTCCCGCGGCATTGATGTGGGCTATGATGAATCCGCGATTGGCCTGTGAGAAATTCTCAATCCGATCTAGGTCGTCCGACAGTTGCTGCAGCGCAGCAATCTCTAGGACGTTACAGGGCGCGTTTTCGCACGAGTTGGTTCCGTCAGTCGCTTGGTCGTACGGTTCGACGTTGATATAGATCAGATGAGGGGAGGCTTGCATGACTCCGTCGATCCTGTCCTCAGCGGCATCTGACTCAGTCTCGGGAGCGAAGGAGGCTATGTCAGTGGTGAATCCAGGGAACTCCAGTAGGACCTGAGCCATTGCAGCGGTGAAAAGGACACTCAGCACCACTATCGGGAGGGCGGATTTCTCAAATGCCCTTACTAGAGGCTCAGAGACCGAGTCCCCATTCGCCATGCCGCGGCCAAAACCACCCCATGTATAACTTAGGCTCTGCTTGGACCCTAGGGGGTCCAACATGAATATGAAAGCCCTCAAAAGGGAAGGGCCGGTCGGGCGGCTGTCATGCCAATCAAGGTACTAATGAACGAAGGTCGCGAACTACGGCTGCGAATGATAGGGGAGAGCCACACGACTCTGCAGTTGTTCCGCTCCAGACTCAACAGCAGCAAGGACGTCGAGTACTCAAACTACTTCCAGAACCACCCCGATCTCGACGAACCGGAACTCTATCTCAGGACAGTCAAGGGCAAGAGTGCTGAGAAGGTGTTCAAGAGTCTGTGCTCAGGAATCTCGAAGGATCTCTCAAAGCTCAAGCTGTGAAGGCGGTGAGGGTTTGACCATCAGCTCTGTGGAGGAGCATCTGGGACTGACTGGCTGGTCTGCGGATGGCGAGGGGATTGGCGGCGTACTGAAAGTTAGGGTAGAGGATTTCAGGGTCGAGGAGATTGCGCGAATCCCCGCGCTCGATCCCAAGGGCAGATTTACGGTCGTGCGAGCTACTCTGAACAACTGGGAGACTAATCGATACCTCAATCGTCTGGCAAGGGCATGTGGAATCAGTCGAAAGAGGGTATTCTCCTCTGGAATGAAGGACAAGCGAGCCGTGACGACACAAATCTTAGTCATTGACTCCCCCCAATCCAAGGTGGAACGGGTTGGTATTGCCGACTCGACAATCGAGGTTCTCGGCAGGACTCATCAGAAGATAGGAATGAGCGACCACGATGGAAACAGGTTCACCATCACCGTCCGAGGATGCTGCGATTTGGACGGCAGTCCGATTGATGGTAAGGAGGCTATGAGAAGAGTCAGAGTGATGCAGTCGAGCATGTCCGAGAGGATGAGGGCCGACGCATTCCCCAATTGGATTGGCCCGCAGAGATTCGGCGCGACTAGGCCAGTCACTCCAGAAGTGGGGAGGGCAGTAATCGAGGACGACTACAAGGGCGCTTGCAACTTGTATCTGGGAATGTCAGGGCACAACTCGTCCGAGGATGCGGCAGCTTTCAGGGCCATGTGGCGCAAGACCGAGGACCCCCAGAGCTGCTTGGAGATCATACCCGGTTACTTGGGCTACGAGAGAGGCATGCTCGAGAGGCTGACGAAGGACCCCGAGAATTGGCTTGGCGCTTACAAGAGCCTACCTCATTCCTTACAGCTTCTGACTATACACTCTCTGCAGTCGCTAACTTTCAATCATGCACTGGCTGGGCGCCTAGCATCAGGACTCTCGCTCGTAGAGCCTGAGCTAGGTGACTTGGTTGCCCCGATGCAGGCTAACGGGAGAATTGACGTTTCCAAGATGGCCATAGTCAGCGAGTCTAATCTTGAGAGATGCAGACGCAACTGCAGATTGGGCAGACTGGCAGTGACCGGCCCGCTGCCAGGGGGAAGTGCGGTTTTCGCACAGGGTCAGCCTGGCGAGATTGAGCACCGAGCACTCGAGGACACCGGTTTGGTGGATGTAGATTGGAACGTTCCGAGAATCCCCCGCCTGACCTCCTCAGGGACACGCAGGCCGCTTGCAGTGCCCTTCCGCTCGTTCTCGGTTGAGGAGGCTCCCGAACTCCCAGACTCCTCAACCTCTGAGAAGTGGGAGAGAGGTCCGGGCGACACAGACCGGTGGCACTCCGATGGCGCTAGTCTCAGGTTGAGGTTCGAGCTTCCACCCGGAACCTATGCTACAGTGCTCATGCGAGAACTGATGAAGTCCCCGTTAGACCACTATTGAATCAGAGACGACCCATCTCAAGAGCCTCTATCTGGCCCACTAGTGGATCAATTCCTCTGACCCTATCCTCGAAACCGTCGACGATTCCTTCACCCTCTCCGAGGACCACTTGGACCTCGATAAACATCATGCCGAAGGCCAGAGGTTTGACCTCTACAGCTTGGACCTCTGCGAAACCGTCTATCTGGCCGGCTATTCCATCGTAGTCAGGAGTGCCGTTCTCGGGTTGATCGATAGTGACCTTGTATTTCACAACGACGTGCCCCATTCACTCACCTCACAATCAAGGTCCTTCGAACCTACACTCAGGACATACGTACTTGACAGCCTGCACCCTGCACTGCTCACTGCGACCAATCGAATGACCACACTCAGGGCAGGGGAAGGCGGTACTCCTCTTGTCAACTAGAGGCAGCCCCGATGATGCACAGAAGTCTGCTCTCCCTGACATTGCTGTTCACCGGTGACGCGCCGAACCGCACTCCCCTTTTAGCGTTGACCGAGGGAAGCGGTTACAACATCCTTGCAGTGGGTCGATTAGAGTCGTGAGGACATTTCAAAGCAGTCTCCCGTCTCCCGTTCTTTGATAATATGAGCGAGGGAGAGATTAGCCTGACAGGAGAGCAAGAGGATTTGAGTAGCTACGTGACTGATGAGGGCGGGATATGGAGCCTCAGGCAATTGGAGAAAGTTAGAGGCTGGAATAATATCGAGTACGCACCCGGACTGTCCGGCAAGAACACCCCCTCTACAGGGCTGTCAATGAATCGTGCATACATCCCTCCCGGAGGGGTCGCTAAGGCCCATATCCACGTTGGCTTCGATGTCATGGTCTATCTTCTGCAGGGCAGTGTCCGTCACGAGTACGGCCCTGGTTGTAGGAAGTCAGTGGTGCATAGCGCGGGCGACATGTTCTACATCGAGCCGGGCCTACCACACGAGGTTTTCAACTGCTCAGATTCCGAATGGGTACACGCAGTCGTCTCTAGGTCTGATGCATCTGAGTGGCAGAATATAGAGCCATATGACCGGGATTCAGAGTGACTGAATTCCGGCTACTGAAAGGCGCCCCGAGCGCCCCGTCGAGACCACTCGCTCCCCCATCCTCCTCTTGCACCAACCGTTCTGGATGAGTACCACATCGCCAGTTGCAACCCAATCGATTTGTTTGTCCCAAAGGACCAATCCGACGACACCCGTATCATCGCGTCCGCACGCTGCGGCTACCCAACCAGTCCACTTACGACTCGAGACGAGTCTGGGAGGGTACTTCCTGAGGACCAGCACTTTGAGACTCCTTACCGCCCTGTCCTCCTTGAGCTGGTCCACCCTCACAGTCCGGTCACGCTGATTGTAGACCCCCGAGTCCTCGAGGATACTCTTCCTGAGTTCCATTCTACCATTCATTCACGGGATGAATCAACCTCACGGTTATGAAACCGAGCTAGAGAGTGGGCTGAAACTGTATTCCTTCCGTAGGGCAGGCTGAAACTGGTCACTCTTCCTCGCGCTTCTGAATGCGCCTGAAACCAACCTTCGACTCCACCACGTCAGACTCCTCTTCGACGACAATTCCAAGTTCGGACAAGTGACTCTGCACCTGTTCCGACGCACTCTTCCCTCGGGCCTTACCCCGAGGTCGAGGCATTCTGTTCTGACAGATCAGATAGGTCTCCGAGGACGCACTCCGACTTGCCGTGGGCGAGTATCTCTGGACGTTAGAAAAGCGATCCCGAGCAGCGGTGACCAGGCCCTCTATACCCGTGCCCTGGAATATCTTCGTGACGAAGTTACCCCCTGCAGGGATGAACTTCATTGCTGCATCGAGGACCTGAGTTGAAAGCTCAAGTGAAATCGTCTGATCAGTGTCGTAGCGCCCAGTCAAATTAGGGGAAATGTCACTGACCACAACATTCAGCTCACGCTCACCCAGCATCTGCTCAATCCGTGCAATCGTATCCTCCTCGGTGATGTCGCCGATGATGATGCTAGCACCGTCGACAGGCGATGTCGCCAACAGGTCCACTCCGATTACCAGTCCTTCTTCTCCGACCTCTTCGACGGCCACCTGAACCCACCCTCCGGGATGGCATCCTACATCGAGCACGACATCCCCTTTGCGGATGATGCCGAAGCGCTCTTGGATCTGTTTGAGCTTGTACGCGGAGCGCGTGCGATATCCCTTGGAGCGTGCTATCCGCCTCCATGCATCGCGCCTGTTGTCTTGGTACCAGCGCTTGCTCATACCAAGTCCTCGGTCAGGGAGTTATGTAATGGCTCGCCAGAGAGCTCACAGACCTATCTCGTCTATCAGCGCCTGCGCAGTGTGCCTGATTGCCTGCTCTGACTGCATCTGGGGCGAGAATCCGGTAGAGAACAGCGACTCGACATCAAGGGAAGTCTTCGGAACGTCTCCGGCCCAGCCACGGTCCCCCCCGGTGTATTCTATCGAGACTCCTTCTAGATCGCTCTCCTCGACCACGATTTCCGCGATCCTCCTAACTGAGCAAGTATCCCCGGTTCCGAGGTTGTACAGGTTGACATCAGCATTAACGCCGTCAACTAAGTGCAGCATGGCGCTGACGCAGTCTTCGGCCGACATGTACGATTTCTCCTGCCGACCGTCCCCTAGGACCTCCAGCCGGGACGGGTCGGCCTTGAGTTTATGCACGAAGTCGTAGATGACGCCATGAGTCCCCCTAGGTCCAACGATGTTGGCGAACCTGTGGACCCACGACTTGGCCCCGAAAGTACCGCACCAAGCGGTAATCAGAGCCTCAGAGGCGAGTTTGGAAGCCCCATAGAGTGAGATCGGCTTAATCGGACCATAGGTCTCTGGCGTCGGCATCTGGGAAGCCTCCCCATACACTGCCGAAGACGAGGAGAACGAGATCCTACTCACTCCCTCCATGCGCATGGACTCTAGGACGTTGTAGGTCGCTATCGTGCCTTGCTTGAGGTCGGTATCGGTGACCGAGGTACCCAGTCTGATGTCAGGGTTGGCTGCCATGTGGTGGACAGTGTCCACGCCCTCCATGGCAGACATTACAGATTCGAGATCGAGCAGATCCCCCCTCACGACCTCCACCATTCCCGAGCTAGCGTGATGGGAGAGGAACTCCTCGCGCCCGCTGCTGAAGTTGTCGAGTACGCGTACGCGCTTACCCTGAGAGGTCAACGAGTCAACTAGGTGGGAACCGATGAACCCGGCTCCTCCAGTCACCAGTTCCATGGCCGCTCGACCCTAGAGTCAGTCTTGAGTCCATCGGGTCGCCGTCGCCGACTAATCAGGCCCACATATCGTTTTGCTTGCGCTCACGGACGATGTAAGCGACAATCAGGAATCCAACCAAGGACAAGTGAGCAACGGTGCAGAACGGGCAGATATGAGGGGCACCTTCGACTTGAGTCAGTTCCACGAAAATCAGGAAGGCGACAAAGGGTACCCCTGCGAGTCCAGCAAGTAACGAGTAGGTGGTGAAAGACTCTGCCCACTTCGCGTGCATATCCATCCGCAGTGATAGGAAAAGGAAAAACAGCAGGCTGAAAGAGAGCAGACCAGTAATCCCCCATGGGATGCCGAAAAGGTTGTTCCATTCCGGGTCGCCTATCACAGAGCCGCACTGGACGAGTCCCTTTGAGGCGCACATGGTGGTCTCTCCAGATTCAAGAATTGAGTTGTGGATAGCGTAGGTCCAGCCAGATGATATCAGTCCGACAACTGAGAATGCCAATCCTGAATCGAGCATCGTCCTAGTGCCGTCTTCACCTTCCTTCGATCTGGCTTGCACTGCTAGGGTCGAGGCAATCGCAAGTCCGACGATGAAGACTATCAGAGGGATATCTAGAGCCATCAAGAACCACCCACCAGGCGCTGTAGAGCACCTTCCATCTCCTCTCCATCGGGGTGGTTGCCCAGCTGCTGCGGGTTCCAAGCCACTATCACATCAGGCTGTAGCAGTGCTGAGAACGGGGTTCCGGGCAACTCCCAGTCTCCGCTCGTCCTTAAATTCAAGTCGTCTACATAGGTCCACGAGTGTGTGTTACCAGGCCTGTCGGCGCAGTTCGAGTTGGTTTTGCAACCGTCGAATGAAGTCTTGTCCCTGAAAGCCTCAACCTCCTCCCTGCTGCTAGAATGGCCCTGAATCTCGAGCTCCACTACAACTGTTACGAAGGTCACCTTCTGGTTCCACTGAGAGTGCAACTGCCCCATCAGCTCTCCCTCGCTCCAACAGTAGGGACAGTCCGTGTCGATGTACTGCACGACTATCCAGTTACCCTCATCTCCAGACTCCCAGCCTTTGTCGAATAATTCGGACAGTCGGAAATCCTCCCATCCTCCCCCGTTGTAAGCCTGAGCCGAGAAGTCAGGAGCCAATTCGCCCTCCGAAGGACCAACCTTGACAATGGGTGCCAGCAACATTACCGCCATCAGGATCATGCTGGTTACTCCGAAAGTTACCAGAGCCGCTATCAGTCTGACATCATCGTCCCTGCCCTTCGGGGCAGCCGCCCTCCTTCTCCTGGCCATGTATCCTTGCGGGGGGCTCATCCACTTTCAGGGATTCGATGATTGCCCACTAAGTACAGCCCGTGGCTGAGGATGAAAATTCATCTTCACTTTGCGTCTCCTCCCACGATTCGATTCATTACCGGCTCGGCAGTTGGCATGTGAAACTTAGGAGGTACAGAAATGGCAAAAGCAACCCCAAAGAAAGAAGCACAGCCCGAGAACGAACAGAGCACCACCCTCATGGGGTGGGCTCGATGCAGTAGGGCGGGCGGAGCTCTCAAGCTCAGCCTGCACTCCGATGCAGTCACCAACTGCCGAACCTACGCCACATCGGACGGCACGGACTACGTGCCTCTGGTGATTAGCATGGCCGCCCTACGCCGGGTAATCGACGGCGAGCAGGCAGTCACCACGGTCAGCCAGTTCCAGGATTCCTGATCCTGTCCGTAACACGCCTCCCACGAGGAGCCGATGCGAACGCTTCATTTGGCTCCCGTGGAGGCCCCACCTTGTGACGCAAGCCGAACCAGAGGACAAGTACTCCATCAGAGATGGAGACGACCGCGACGACGAGGCTGCTTTCTGGGACGGCTTCTTTGAGAGACTCAAGCCGCTCAAGGAAGCCTATGACGGAGCCCGTAAGGGGTTCGCTGGCAGTTTCATCGGTGAAGGTCTGGACACCATGGCCCAACTAGTCGACGACGCCAGCGACGCCGCCGAGGCCACCACTCGCAGGACGGCGGAGCTAACCTATTCATCAATCCTGAGGAGCCCTGCAGCAGTGGCGATTCTACTGCTATTGGTAACAGCTTCGATGTATGGGTACGCCGAGAAGTTCGAGCATCAAATCAATGGTGATGTGGAAATTTACTTGCCCGATGGTGCCGACTCAACTGTGCTCCTACAGCAGGTGCGCGAGCAGTGGTCAACAGACATCTTCATGCTGTATGTCCAGACTAACAACGCGATTGAAGATCCTAGTCTACGGGGGACTGAAAACATAACCAGCGTAGATATCCTGAAACAGATTTCTTGGATTGAGGGGGACGACCAGAATAGGGGCATAGGAGGATATGGATCTGGCCTAGACTACAACAAAGAGGACAGAGGCGAAATCGACGGAGTTGTTTGGGTACTTTCTCCTGCTCAAATCATCAAGGAAGCCAACTCTTCTAGTTACAGATTCAATTGCGCTATGGAGAAGCACGCACTCCCTACTGGCGATAGCGAGGACTGTTTGGTATCATCTCTGAATCCTTTCGAAGGTTACTCTATCCCTGATGGGGAGGGGGCCCAAGAAAGGATAGATCGATTCGTTCAGGACGCAGAGCCACTCCTTTCCAGTTTTGTTAGAGATACTCAAGATCCCAATCCAGAAATAGACGAGAATAATGACGGAATTACGGACAACGAGGGCGATGGCATTTGGGACACGGCAGTAGTCATTATAGGGCTGAAATACGACATGTCCGACACCGCAATCATTCCACGCGAGGACCCCAAGGGAGAGACAGAAGAGAATCCTACAGGTGTCCTCAGAGATCACAGGGCATTCATCGAGTACGCGGAGGTACTAATCTACGAGAAGTCCAACATCTCGGACTGCCAAATCTGCCACCGTGTCTACAATTCCCCAACCTCTACGATGGATGATTTCACTTCCACGGATGACAGAAAGGCAGTCACCATTACCGGACTAACTCCAGTGGTTCATGACATCTCAGATGCGATTTATCTCGAACTAGTGCAGAAGATGCTACCAATCAGCGTGGTTCTAGTCTGCCTCGCAATGCTATTGTTGCATCGAAATCCGAAGGTGATAATCATCTGCGGCGCACCAATCCTAATGAGTCTAATAATTACATTCGGAATTACAGTCATAGCAGATATCATGCTTACTCCAATGATAATCTCAGTGGGCCCCATTCTAGTGGGTTTAGGTGTCGACTATGCCCTTCACCTCACTAACAGAATTGAGGAGAATCGTATTGATCTGATTGAGGAACGTCTAGAGATGGCATGGTCCGCCCAGAGAGATGGATTCCAAACTGAGGATATCGATCCCTGGGATCCTCACATCAGCCTGACAGCGACGGTCAGGGCGGTGCTCACCACCGGACACGCTATCTTCCTGTCAGCGTTGACCACAATCATTGGTTTCAGCGTTCTCAGATGGCCGAGTCTAGTTCCCATAGAGCCGATGAGGACAGTCGGTACTACCTTGGTTCTGGGAATCGCAATCACATTCGTTATGTCCATGGTTTTGGTACCGGCTCTAGTACAACTTCTGAGGTACAGGAAGAAGCGCTCCAAAGCCTTCGATAAGATGTGGGAATTCATAGGCGAAATTCCCGTGAAATCCACAGTAATAGTCCTATTAGTCACCCTTTCCCTAACTCTTTACGGGGCCTCAATACTGGAGGAAGAATTGGGCAAGGGAATCAGTGGGGCTTCTGATGAGGTCCCTCCCGGCCTAGAGTCCTACGAGACGCTGAGGGAGTACAGCGATGTCTTCGATGGCGGACAGACGAACATGTTCATTGTTGATGCAACTCAGAGAGGTGCTCAGAATGGTACTGCCCCAATTCGCGACCTCCCTATACTGGATGCCATAGATATAATGCAGATAGAAAAGATCGATCAAGTAGCCAATACAACTACGATAAGTCTGGTAACCATTCTCAAATCGATACATGTCGATGTGGTTATTGGTGATTTGGAATTATACGACGAGAGCCTTTGGGAAATCCTTCACGACGAGTGCTGGGACGAGTCGACCAACCCCCTTCGTCCCGATTGCTGGGCCTACGCGGCGACCAGCCGCGAGGACATGGTGAACGTGGCCTTCGATACTCTCTCACCCGAGGTCCGCTCGATGCTGATGAACACCGATCAGGGTACTGGTGAGACCAAGACATTGGTGTATGTCAATCAACCCTACCTCAATTTGGGAAATGCCACTGTTTTGCGTGATGCTATCGATGGGTTCCTTGGTGGGTCAGGTGGTTGCGGAGAGTCTGCATGGACCTGTCAGGGACTTGGTATACAGCAAGTATTCAACTCGTTGCTTACCGGAGGACTACCTGTATCAATAGACGTCAATGACGGAGTACACGAGGCTCAGTCCGAGACCACCGTGGCTACCATGCTCATACTGCTAATCGTGATGGCCTTCCTGTTCCGCTCTCCTCGACTAGCCTTCTTCACCATGGTTGCTGTCGGAGTTGTAGTGATTTGGCAACCATTGCTGATGCGCAGCGGAGGCGTTAATGTGAATTTCTTCACGGCCATGGTTGGGACAATTGTCTTTGGTATTGGGGTTGATGATTCAATCCACATAGTTGACAGAATAAAAGACGAGGGCGAAACTCCTGCTGGCATAGTCAAGTCGGTCTCCAGAACCGGCCAGACTATCTTCGAGACCACCACGACAACATGTGCCGGCCTTGCTGCAGGTTTGTTCGTCGCGATACCCGGACTACAGAATTTCTTCGTACTGATGATGCTGCTTCTGATTCTAGCGTTACTGACTAGCTCCATACTATTGCCAGCTATGATTGTCTCATACCACGAGTTTGGCCATAGGATATCACGAGGTGATTCTTGGCTGGACTATGATCAAAGTGGAGTCTTAGCAGCAGAAACGGTCCTCGATGCTGTAATCGAATAGCGAACGCTAACACAGTAGTGCGAGGGTGCAGGGAGTAAGCCCCTTTCTGTTCACCTTTCGGCTGGTCGCATTCAACTATGCGTCCTACCCGGTCCTGTCGATGCCTTGCAGACCTGCTTGGACTTGCTCCGGCGGGGGTGCTCGTTCCAGCCGCGGTCAGGAAACCTCCCCCTTTCGGGTTCATAGTGCGCCTGGCGCGGTTCGTTTCTGTTGCAGAGCCGGCCCTCCCGGACCTCCGACTTGCGTCGGACCACCTGCATCGCGGAGAGGGGACTTTCCTCAGTGTCGTACACTGTCAGCGACCCTCCTGCTCCCTCACACCCACGGGTGCAGGTACCTCGCATGAACCCCTCGGTCGAATATATCACCACTTTTGACAACATGAGCACGCGGAAACCATGATGCGCGGCGCACCTCCAGCGCACATCGTGGACGAGGTCGAGGCGCTTAAGCGCGAGGCCGGAATCGCTGCTTGTTCATTCATCAACAGTGGCATGACACTCGGCCTTGGGACTGGTTCCACAGTCCGCTACACGGTGCTGGAGATTGGCCGTAGGATTGTTGAGGAAGGACTGGAGGTCAAGGGAGTTCCGACCAGTGAGGCGACGAGGCATCTGGCAGAGGGCCTTGGGATCCCACTACTCACACTTGAGCAGGCAGGTGAGATCGACCTGACGATAGACGGTGCGGATGAGTTCGACCCGGATTTCCAACTCATCAAGGGTGGTGGTGGCGCTCTCACCCGGGAGAAAAGAGTGGCAGCTGCATCACGAGCCATGGTCGTCGTGGCGGATGTCCGCAAGCAGGTTCCTGTCCTTGGGGGATTCGACCTACCTCTCGAGGTCGATATCGGCGACTGGGAGGGAGTTCGGGATGAATTAGATTTGATATGCCCCGGGTCCGTGAGGCTGCGCGGTGGTCAGACGCCCTACGTTACCGACAACGGCGGACACATTCTCGACTGCGAGTTCGGCCCCACCATCTCCGAGCCTAGCCAGCTTGAACAACTAATCCTATCTGTCGACGGAGTTGTCGAAGTGGGGCTGTTCGTAGGTATGTGCGACGCGGTCGTGATGGCGACGCCGTCAGAAGTACTGACCATGGTTAAGCAAGGCGGCAGACTGGACTAATCACTCGCTCCGTCGCGGTTATAGAGTGGCGTCAAGTCGGTGGGCTGGGTCTGTAGCTTAGTCAGGTAGAGCACCCGGCTCTTAACCGGGCGGTCGCGGGTTCGAACCCCGTCAGACTCGCCATCCAAACATGCCTTTGAATCGAGGTTTCTTAACCGATGAGCGAGCGAGTAGCCGACAGGAAGTGAGCCGATGAGCAAGCAGCACTGGGTCGGCGACGTAAGAGCAGGGGGTCACGATGGGTCCGAGGTCGAACTGAAGGGTTGGATACACAGGTCCCGAGGCTCGAACAAAATCTGGTTTCTAGTAATTCGAGATTCGACTGGTGTCGTGCAGTGCGTAATCAAGCGCAAAGACGTCGGTGACGATACATTCGAGAGCCTCCGTACAGCTCTCATCGAGTCCAGCGTAGTCATTCGCGGCACAGTCAAGGCCACTGACAGGGAGC
>JAAZXI010000069.1 GCA_014240285.1 Methanobacteriota archaeon | reverse complement strand
GAGTGTTGTTCGTGAGACAGCAGGTCATGACACGTCCTGTTGGCTATGCCCACACACTCGACCCAGCCGTGCTCACCGTGCAGTTCGCAGTCCCAACAGTCATCTGCGTAGTGGGCCATCTCGGTGCTGGCATGCTGCCTGAATCGCACTCTAGTCGCATCGATTCCTACGTTAACAAGGAAATCCATCGTTCTCGCGAGGAACCATGCTACCGTTGGATGTCTCACTACTCCTGAGGACAAAGCTTGTGAGATTGTCATAGATTGCTCTCCAGCGTGTTCGCCATCAGGATCCGGGACCAGAGATAGTGTATCGCCCCAAGCATCCAAATCGGGGCAGGGAGAATCTTCTGGGTCGATGAAATACTCGAGCTCGGCCATGTTGAACTCGCGTAGCCTAATCATACCCTGGCGTGGACTAATCTCGTTCCGGTAACCTTTGCCAGTCTGAATGGCTCCGAATGGCAGTTTCTGCTTGAAGTGCCTGAACAGAGCGGGATAGAGCATGAACATACCTTGAGCCGTCTCGGGCCTCATATACGCCTTGCGCCCGCCCTTCATCGCACCGATTTGCGTGCTGAACATCAGGTTCATCGCCCTTACATCGGACCATTTGGATTCCTTGCAGGTTGGGCATGCGATACCAGTCGACAATAGTGACATCAATTCTTCAGGAGACAGAGAATCTGAGTTCTTGCCCCCATCTCCAACCAAATGGTCCGCTCTAAAGGCGCTCGCGCAGCCGCTGCATTCAACCATCAGGTCGTTGAACTCACCGACATGACCGCTGGCGACCAGCACCGGTTCGGGCGTGATGCTGGGCGAATCCACTTCGACAATGTCGCCATGACTGGTCCAATGGTCTATCCAGGAATCCATGACTTTGCGCTTAATTCTCGCACCCACGGGCCCGTAATCTACCAACCCGGAAACTCCGCCGTACAACTCGAATGAGGGCAGGACTATTCCACGTCGCCTCAGTAAGGAAGTCAGTCTGTCGACTCGTCTATCACTCATGAACGACACTT
>JAAZXI010000068.1 GCA_014240285.1 Methanobacteriota archaeon | reverse complement strand
GGGGTTGCATTTCCGGATTTATAAAATAGTTAATCCACCATAACCGACGTTGACTCTCTAACTCCTCTTTAGGAAACGCCGGCGCACCCTCGCCATGCTCTTCTTCCCCACTCATATGTTCCAGCAACCCCTTCTGGGACTTATTCGTTTTCACGGCATTTGTATGAACTGTCTGGAGAATCCAATACATGAATTCAAGGACGTCCTCGCGCACGCATGCTTCCACAAGGAAGTTGAGCCATGGCTAAGCGATTGAAGAACGGCGCATCCAATGATGGATGGATAGAGGTTCGAGGAGCCCGTACCCACAATCTCCAGAATATCGATGTCAAGATTCCCAGGGGCAAGTTCGTCGTTCTCTCAGGTGTTTCTGGCTCGGGTAAGTCAAGCCTAGCCTTCGACACACTCTATGCCGAGGGGCAGCGCCGTTACATCGAGAGCCTAAGTTCCTACGCGAGGCAGTTTTTGGGCCAGATGAAGAAGCCCGATTGTGACAGCATCGAAGGCCTCTCTCCTGCCATCAGCATCGATCAGAAGCAAGGCAGTCACAACCCCCGATCAACCGTGGCTACGGTGACCGAGATCATGGATTACATGCGCCTTCTCTGGGCCAGAGTCGGGCTTCCACATTGCCCTGATTGTGGCAAGGAGGTCGCAAGGAGAACTGTGCAGGAGATAGTCGATGATGTGCTATGGCGATTCGAGGGCCATGCAGTGGCCGTCTGGAGCCCAGCGGTGCGCGACCGCAAGGGAACTCACGCCGACCTATTCCGAGCGCTTGTCGAGCAAGGGTACCTTGGGGGTAAGGTGAACGGGCGCGATGCCGATTTCGAAAACCCCCCAGAGCTTGAGAAGAACCTCCGTCACGACATAGATGTCAGAATCGATCGAATCCGACTCGAGAGGGTGACCCGACAGCGACTCACTGAAGCGGTGGACGCCGGACTCAGACTAGGCGCTGGTGCTGTGGCGATCGAGAGCCTCAAGGCACCCAAACTGAGGAAGTCCGACGATCCAGATGAGCAGAGATTCCAGACAGGGCAGGGAGAGTCAATAGCGTACTCTGAGGAGTTCGCCTGCCCAGAACACGGCGCATTCCTGCCTGAGATGAGTCCACGAGTCTTCTCATTCAACAACCCCCTAGGCGCGTGCCCATCATGCCAGGGTCTCGGTGTTCAGAGGAACTTCTCCCCTGATCTCGTTATAGATCGACTCGCTACGGTCGGAGAAGGTTGCATCACACCATTTCGCCGCTCAATGATGTCTGGGTGGTACAGGACACAGATGACGCAGACTTGTGAGCACTATG
>JAAZXI010000067.1 GCA_014240285.1 Methanobacteriota archaeon | reverse complement strand
CCAAGTAGCAGGAACTGCATGAAAACACCGAATCCGAGTGGCTTCCATAAGTTATCACGAACGGCATCTGAAACGAAATCTAGGGGCCCATCACCTAGGCTCGTCGGGTGATCGTCGCCCAGTGCGGTGGTGCCGTCCAAATTCCCGCCTTGGACACTCGTGCTCAAGCGGCTGTCCTCATCGAAAGTAGTGATGAAATCAGAGATCCTGTCGGCATCCGAGATCACCGAAGCTGGACCAGTTGGGTCGTCAAACTCATAGATTGTATCTCCTGCTTCGTTCTCGACGAAGTGTAGCGGGAGGACATCTGACCATTCCAGTCCCCAAGCCTGCTCCTCGTCGCTCTGAGAAAGACCGTTTTCGTAGGTGCTGTCTCCAACGGATACGACATATTGGCCCTTTCCAACTAGGCGTTGCTGCAACCATATCGATGGATTCGGGTTGGGCGTGCTGGCAGGATCCAACGGATCGGTGCCTGCCTCTACCTCAGCCGCGTTGGAGTACCAATCACCATCAGTGTCATCATCTTCAACATCGGCAATACCATCGCCGTCGGTGTCCCAGTCGAACTGGATATCATACTCGTCATGTGACTCAAGAACTAGGGGGGCGAAGGACAATGCTCCAACGATGACAATGACCCACATGACAAGAGAGAAGGATAGGGCGTAGTGCGTGGATGTCCTCTTTGCGAGTTTGGTGAAGCCAATGGCACAGGGCGCGGCCACGAACTGAATTACTAGGATGACGGCAATCAAATCCCCGATGGTTAGGCCGAGTACTGTGACTCCGTAGATTCCAGCCAGTGCTGTGACGGTGTTAATGCCGTCAATGAAGAAGAAATATGCGAGCATGTAGATGAACAGTGTGCGGAAGTGAGTGATTTGCCCGAAGGTCTTCTTCAGTTCACCGAAGGCAAACTTCGCAGAGTCGGCAACCCCAAGTGTTTCCATCTCATTCTCAATTGGTGGTTCAGGAACCCAAGCGAAGGTTAGGCAAGCAAATCCTAGCCACCAGACGCCTGACGAGGCCATGATGAATGGGATAATCCAATCACCGGTGAGTGTCATCCACATACCAAGGTGGACTGCTAGAAGAAGTCCGCCGCCGAGGTACCCATAGGCGTACGCCTTGTTTGAAATGGCGTCCATCTCATCGTCGGTCCCCAGGTGAGGGAGGAGGGCGTTGTAGAATACTCCCGCACCGTTCAGGCCAACGTTCGCCATCAGGAACATTACAATCAACCAAACCCACTGTTGGGAAATCCCGAACATCGGAGCAAAGGCGAGCAGGAATGTTGATCCGGCCCCCAAGTAAGTCAGAATCCTTAGCCACCATAGCTTGATGGCACGTCGATCTGCGATGACTCCGAGAGAGGGAGCTAGGATGGCAACGAAAAGGGCAGCGATAGTAACTGAGAAGGACCATATCGCGTCGCTGGTCATCTCAGTGCCCAGTACAGTTGCCTCCAGCCCGTTCGCCTTCAGGAATATGTAAGCAAACCACCCAGGCAACACCGCGGTAGTGACACTGGTCTCGAAAGAGGACTTGGCCCAATCATAGAATGCGTATCCGCGTACTGCTTGGGGGTTTGATGCGCGGTCTAGTTCAATTGTGTCTGACATGGTACTACCTAGGCGACGCTGGAGGTATGAGGGTTTG
>JAAZXI010000066.1 GCA_014240285.1 Methanobacteriota archaeon | reverse complement strand
CCTCGGGAACGTTGGGCAGGCGTCTCCAACAAGGTCATGCCCAAGTTCCACTAATGGACAAGGGTCAGACCCTCATGATCGATATCAGGTGCAACATGGTAACCATAGACGGCTTTAGTGGCCATTCGGACAGGAATCAGTTGTTTGATTATGTCTCGGCTCTGAATCCGACCCCTCGTAAAATTATCTGCCATCACGGAGACCCCCAGACCTGCAATGCCTTCCGGCAGGGTCTGAGGGAGCGCTTTAGGGTGCAGACCTACGCCCCTGCAAATTTGGAGACACTCAGACTCCTGTAATTACAGGACCGGAATGTCGAAGCCGGACTCAATTGGATCTGGGACATCCTTCTCTCCTTCATCGGAACCATCGTCATCCGACCACTCGACGCCTCCCTCTGTATCAATGATCTCCCAGGGTACTGTAGGACTGAGCGCAATCGCTAGAGCCAGCGGGGTCAACAGGAGGAATCCCCATGCCTCGGTGGTGAGCGTACCTTCGGTAACGAAGCTGTTAGCCGACATCCCCAGCAGAAGCACAGCGAGCACCCAACCGATGACCATCCTGAGTCCAGCCATACACCCCGCACAGGCCAGAGATACATCAAATCGGCCCAGTAGCGCTCGGGACAAACTATTGTACCGCGATATTGTGGTTCTAGTGTGGATGAGGTCTGGATACTAGTCAAGTGCATCTGCGGCAACTCGTTCGGCTCTAGGAGGTCTTCGTTCTCCTCATGCCCCCGATGCGGCTCTTCAAAGGGCAAGACGCAGACGGAGTTTCAATCCTCAGAAAGTCTCGCCGGGGCGGTCGCCGCTTCCAACCTGCCCGCACAAATCAGTCAGGAGGTCGAATCCCGTATTGCCGCAGAGGAGAGCCGGAGAGCCGCTGTAGAGGAGAAGGCCCGAGGTGGTCCGGAAGCAATTCGCAGAATAATGCGGCAGTCGACAGGAGATGACGGTATGCTAACACTCGAAACACTCGCCGTTGAACTAGAAAAGGAGGGCTACGACGATCCATCAGCAGAGCAGGCGATAGGTCAGGCCGAGTTGGGAGGGATTCTAGTCAGAGCAGGTCCAGATAGTTGGTCTTGGCTCTAGTAACCTTCATGCCATTCATTCCTGTGGGTAGGGCTACGGGCCCGTGGGTTAGTCTGGCCTATGCTAGATCGTTTGGGACGATTTGACCCAGGTTCAAATCCTGGCGGGCCCACCATCTCAGACGCCTGGCTGCGAAGCCATCGAGCGTACGGCAGGCGCCGCAGGTCGAGTTCGGCGCCCGGATAGCGAGCGTCCGCCCTAGAGCCTCCGGGCACGTCGAAGGCGTAACCGTTCCAGGCTGCCAGAGCCTCGCTCATGCGATGCCTCCTTCAACTGACTGCGAGTGGGCGGCTTATGGAATACAAGACGGCGACTGCGGGAACCCGCGAAGACGGGGGCCAAGGGGTGATAGAGGACAGCGTGCAACTGGAGGCCGAGTTGGACGCTCAGGTCAAGGACCTCATCAGACTTGGATGGCGACCGGTCGGCGACGTCGTCACAGGTCCAGATGGTAGGTTGAACCAGTCGATGGTCAGAGTGCGCTGAGGTCAAGCCGGCTCACCCCCCCAGCGCTTCGAGCAGAGTCAGCAGCACGTCCACGCGCTCGCGCTCACCGCGCACTAGGCACCCGCGCACCTCACGCGCGACCCCGGCCACGATGGATCCGAGAGGGGCAATAGACCCAGTTCAAATCCTGACGGGCGCACCACCAATTCCTCCTAAATCTTAGATTTTGATCCATCATGTGTGTTAAGATAAGC
>JAAZXI010000065.1 GCA_014240285.1 Methanobacteriota archaeon | reverse complement strand
TCGAGGACGAGTTACAGAACGAGGGCCACACCGTTCACCTCTCTGTCACTCCGGCGGACCTCTCAGGCATAGACTGCCTGCTCGACGAGTTCTGGAACGGCCATGATGATGCTGACAATCAGAACTTAATCGACTTCATGCTCGCTGGAGGCGGCCTGATAATGGGAGGTCACGCTTGGTACTGGTCGTATTCAAACAGCGACGTGTCGCACAACTACCCAGGCAACAAGATCGCCAAGACGACCGGTTTGTTCGTCTCCAATGCTTGGGGGTATAACACGATTGACTTCAGGGTAGTGCCGCACGAGTTGACCCGGCCGCAGGCTGCAATCGATGCGATTCGGGCCGACCGGATGGACAATCAGACGCTATCGGCAGGTGATGCGGCAATAGCGGATGCGACCCTCTCTTCTTGCACTGGCGTTGTGGCTCTCGACTTCCACGGCTTCTGGAGTCCACTGCGCGAGGTCGTCAACGCCACTGGCTGGACGATAATCGAGTACGGCACCCTTTGGCAGAACATCGGCCACAATCTCGGAGAGGATCCGGTTGCTGATACACTGCTTAGGGTGGAAGCCGCTCTTACTCAGGGATTGCCTGCAAACGAACTTCCTGCTCACCCGAGCCATGCCGAGTTCCCCGGCGAGGTCCCTGCCAACGCCACAAGGATCGCCCGAACCATGTCAATTGACGGAAACCAGAGCGGCCTTCCCGGGAACTTCGGATACTCCAGTGCCCGCGCCCACGTGCGTATGACCACTGGCCTCTACGCCGCGCCAGGAGAGGTGGTCACAGTGACTCTTCCATCCGAGATAGTAAACTCGGGCACCTATGTCCTCGTCGGCGCCCACAGCGACAGTCTGTGGGGCAAGAGCCAGTTGCACAGGCATCCTCAAATCTCCAGGTGGTGGTATGTCGACAGCGCCACGATGGAGGTCGGCAATGCCTTCGGCGGACCAATCTACATCGGAATCGAAGCAGGCTCTACTCTCGGAGAATTCGACATTACCGTCTCGAACGCCGTCAAGGCCCCGAGATACATCCACGGCGAGACCGACGTCTTCCAGTGGCAGCAACAGTATCGCAATGATCCAGCACCATGGGCAGAGATTGGTAGTGACCAGTTCATTTTGACAGTTCCAAGCCACGAGATAAGGGATCTCGATAATCCTCATGATTTGATGGACTGGTGGGATCAGGCTCTAGGGATGGAGCATGAACTCTACGGCTACACGCCGTGGCCTAGGGTCGAGAGGGCGGTATTCGATGCGCAGATCTCAGCAGGATGGATGCACTCGGGATATCCATTCATGGCGCACGACCTGAGTGTAGCGGGCGTGGTCAATGTTTCATACATGAGTGAAAACGGTGACTGGGGGATGTTCCATGAACTCGGCCACAACCATCAGTGGATGCCATCCACACTCCCCGGTACCACCGAGACGAGTTGCAATTTCGCGAGCGTCTACTTGATGGAAGATTTAGTCGGAGTAGAGGGACACGGTGCCGTTGACCAAGAGCAGAGAGCAGCGAGGATGGAATCGTACTTCGGGGATGGCTCTAACATTTCCAATTGGTCCGTTTGGACAGCACTCGACACCTATCTGATCATCAAGGAAGAATGGGGTTGGGGAGTGATTACAGAAGCACTCTCGGTCTACTACACTCTTCCTGCCGCCGAGGTGCCCAGCGGCGATACGGAGGAGTTCAACGCATGGGTAATGCACCTCTCTAACGCTACTGGATACAACTTAGCTCCGTATCACGCTGCTTGGGGATTCCCACTGACTCAGGACACTTTTGACTCTCTTTCCCATCTTCCAATTTGGG
>JAAZXI010000064.1 GCA_014240285.1 Methanobacteriota archaeon | reverse complement strand
AGTTTGTGGCTCCAATCAGCTTGCGAGAGGCTGCGATTGCATCCTCTCCGTGCCAAGCCATGGCCACTACCGGACCAGAGGTGATGAATTCGATGAGATCGGGGTAGAACGGGCGCTCCTTGTGGACTGCGTAGTGCGTCTCTGCAAGCTCTAGCGGAGGTGTCAGGTCGCGCCTGCCTAGCATCCGCAGGCCGATGCCTTCGAAGCGTCCGATTATCTCGTCTGCGAGGCCTCTCTCAACCCCGTCGGGTTTGATCATGAGGAAGGTAGTCTGCTCGTTACTCATGGGCCGGGCGACCCCCCTCTCCTATTTCAACGCAAAGCAACTAATTGAACTGCTAATCGCAGGGGTACCCTTGCGATCGTAAAGACCTTGAGTCGAAGAGGGAGCATCGACCAGATCTGATTACACAGAAACGAGGGTATCAAGGCACTCAAGCAGCCCGCAAGGGCCGTGAAGACTCCTGAGGACGAGGTGATAGTCGGTGAGCTCATCGACGACGATGGCAGACCAGAAGTGTCCTACATCGGCACTCCGGTAGAGCCCGGGCACGCCGTGATTGCACTCGCAGCGCTCGCTGTCGTGGCGATGTTCCTGCTGCTGATACTCCAGAACTTTGTATTCGATTCCGTTGAGCAGCCCGAGGGCTCTCAAGGGGACTACGAACGCGTCCCCGTATGGGAGAGGGCTAATTGGCCGTACATTACTGATGGATCATATAGCCACGTCATGGAGTTTGGGCCCTACAGCCTGAGCGCTACTGATAATGAATGGAACTCGACCCACCAATTCGTAGAATTCACGCTCCCGCTCGCCGAGGGTGGCTCTGCGCCAAACGGGCTGGTCAGCCTCGCCTACTGGCTGCCCGACGTACCCGAGGGCGTTCAGGTGCCGATGATTGCCGAGTTTGGCCCCTACTTCGACGAGCAGAGCGTGGACACTCCGAGCATCGAGGTTCCAGGGACCTGGCTCGGTCAGATGATTATCGATCAAATATTACCGCATGGTTTTGGCTTTGCACAAGTCTCCGTGATGGGAACCGGTCGTTCCAATCACTGCATGGATTTGATGGGCAATGCCGAACAACTCGGAGTTGATGCCGCAGTCACTTGGCTTGGTACGCAAAACTGGAGCAACGGCAAAGTTGCGATGATTGGAAAGTCGTACGACGGCAGCACCCCGTGGCAGGCTGCAATGTTCGGAAACGAGCACCTAGCCACCATAGTCCCGATATCCGGACTCATCGGCTTGATGGAGCTGATGTGGAAGAATGGTTCGAACGAAGCTCGCGCCCCATTCATGCACAATGTGGTCTACGGCAGCTACGGCCTAGATGGAGATGCCCAGGACATCGGCAATGCCTGTCCTGACTACGCACTAGGCCCGGCCGCGGGCACTGGCGCGTACGTGTGGGGTGGGGAGGCCGTGGGCACCTACTGGGAGGAGCGCTATTTCCTGCAACGCGTCCTAGACAACTACAACGGCTCGGTATACCTAATCCAGGGGATGCACGACTGGAACGTCGACCCGCACATGGCGGTGCCTACGATCAACATCCTGAAGCAGCACGGAATCGATGCCAAGGGGCTGTTCGGGCAGTGGGATCACGATTATCCTGACCGCCCTGACTACCACTTCGACCGCTCGGGCGAGGGTCGCGGGCGCGAGGCCTACCCTCAGATGACGCGATTCGACTGGATGCAGGACCTGTTGGAATGGTTCGACTACTACCTCAAGGGTATCGGCGACAAGCCAGGCCTGTGGATCGAGATTCAGTCAAACCACGGCGAGTGGCGCATCGAGGATCACTACCCGCCACAGGACATGGAGACTCTAGCCCTCGACTTAGGAGGGGCCCTGACCAACATCGGCGGCACGACGACGATATTCCCAGATGCATCCACTGGACCAGTCTACGAGA
>JAAZXI010000063.1 GCA_014240285.1 Methanobacteriota archaeon | reverse complement strand
GACAACTCCGCCCTCGGTGGCTCGGCAAGAGTGGGTATCCACATGCGAGGAGTCAGACTCACACCCGTGCCCGGCTGACTGCCTCGCGAGAGGGAGCTAGGATAGCTTCGATGCCTGGAATCACCGAGGAGATGATGGCGATGGGCGGCATGACCGCCGACTACAACGCCCTGCAGAAGGAGATTTCCGGCCTGAACCCGATGCTGCGGCGCAGGCGCGATGTCAGGGTGACGAGTCCGGCGGGCACCGATGTGACCTTCAGGACGGGGGGGCGCTGGGTGCTAGAGGACAACGGCATTTGCAACCGACCAGGGCAGGTGACCAACCTGCCGGCCGGCAAAGTCTTCGTTCTGCCCAAGGAGCAGACTCTGAGTGGCAAGATAGTCATCGACGGCTCATGGGAGGGCAGCCTGTTAGACGAACCTCTCACTTTCCTAGTCGACGAGGGCATGGTGGTCAGCATCTCCGGCGACGATCTGGCAGGGGACTTAGAGACAGTGCTTGACGAAGCCAAGGTCGGTCTGCGCCCTTCTCGAGCCGGACTTGTCAATACCGTGGCTGAATTCGGTTTCGGGATGAACTCGAGGGCGAGAATGACTGGAAACAGGCTCGAGGACCAAGTGGTCCGCGGTTCGGCTTACTTCGGGATTGGTGACAACTCCGCCCTCGGTGGCTCGGCAAGAGTGGGTATCCACATGCGAGGAGTCATGCTGAAGCCGACCATCGAACTGAACGACGTCGATCTCGTAGTCGACGGCAAGATTACCGCCCGCAAGAGGTGATGAAATGCGAGCACTACTCTGGTGCAATGGACAGCAGCCCTCAGAAACAGTTGTCCAAGGCCTTCTCGAGGGCGCTGTTTGTTTCGGGGTCGATGGAGGGGCCGATAGGGCTGCTGAGGCAGGTTATGATGTCAAACAGGTCCTCGGAGATCTCGATTCTGTCGATTCCGACAGGTGGCGCGGGCGGACCTACGAATTAGCCGATCAATCGAGCAGCGACCTGGCCAAGTCCCTTTCACTACTCATTGAACGCGGTTACGATGAGATCGACGTCGTCGGCTCGGATGGAGGCGCTACAAGTCACTTCCTCGGAAGTTGGGCGGCGTTATGCGAGGCTCCATCCGGGGCAGCCATACGACTCCACCACGAAGACTCGGTGACCCATCGAGTACATCCACAGGAAGGCGAGCGCGAGTTCGCGGTGCGCTCCGGAGGTGAATTCTCAGTGTTCGCACTAACTCCCTGTCGTAGCGTACACCTGCACGGCGCCCGATGGGAGATGGACGGTGCGCCGATGACACTGTCCACGGAAGGACTCCACAATGTTGCCTCAGGAGAGTCAGTACGCATCAAGGCGGATGGAGTCTTAGTAGTGATAGTCCCGCAGAACTAATCATTCCTCTTCTACAGCCTGTTGCTTGGGATCGCGGGAGAGCAGCATGGCGATTGGACGCGTCCTCGGGTCGGACTCTAGAGCAATTTTCATGATTACAGCCAGAGGAACTCCAAGGACCATTCCCATGACTCCCCACGCCCATCCCCAGAAGGCTACTAAGAGAAGTAGCACGATGGGGGACATGTCAAGCCTCTGTCCGGCCAATTGCGGCTCGACCACAGCCCCCCATGCCTGCTGGTTGAGGACCAGCACCAGAATGAGTATGGCAACCCAAGTCGGGTTCAGTACGATAAAGCCGAGGAAGATTGGAGGAATCAGTGAAATCAACGCTCCCACGTAGGGAATGAAGTCCATCATGAAGGTGATTGATGCCCACATAAACCAGCCAGGGATATCGAGGTACCAGAGGATAATCCCTGCGATTACAGCTTGACCGAAGGCAACGGTGGCTCTGGTAACGACATAGGTGTTGATGCCCTCTTCCTAGTGATGTGGATGGCATCGCAGTTACTCTACTCCAACCTGACCGCG
>JAAZXI010000062.1 GCA_014240285.1 Methanobacteriota archaeon | reverse complement strand
ACCCAGCCTTCACTGCCCGGCCCCTGCGCTATGGCGACCACATGGACTTCACCGTCACTGAGACCACGATAGAGATCACTGGGGACGAGATGATTGGTATCCTGAGGGATGTCACCACGCCAACTCTGGACGAGGTCTGCGACGAGCTCCGAGCGACCGTCAGCGGTGGAATAGGTTCGATATCAATCCGTAACGGCGACGCCAGCGACATCTCCCACCCTCTGGACGCCGAACTCATTGGTGCGGTAAACGCTCACGACTCCTACGGCAGGGAGCACCTGACCGCCGAACAAACGGTGAATCACGACCTTGCAATTGACTTGCAGGGTAAGGTCAGGGACGAAGGGACATGTACCAACACCAGCTGGATAACGGAGGACAATTCTCTTGTTTTGGAATCTAAATCATGGAGGGATATAACCACCAAGTCGATTATCCGGTCTGATACCGATCTCAGTTTCACCGACCCGGACAGCGTTCGGACAGATGTCAGAGCGGTCTCGTTCAGCTCCGACAGTCTCGGCTCAATGGGGGCTCTCTCACCGCTGCTGTTATTCCCCCTGACTCCAATCGAGTTACACGAATTCTTCGGAGACACGGCCCTGACCGAGGGCCTGTCCTCGGTGAAGACCTCGGGACTGATGGATTGGACCTGGGAAGTGAAGGGCGAGATCAACACCCAGATGCACGGGCTCGTAACCCATGTGAGCATCACCGAGGAAGGGGTTGGAGGGTGTGTTGGCCACGTCAACATCGACATCCACGTGAAGCGCGGCAACCCGTGGCCGGTCAAGCAGATGGTGGACATCCTGCTTGACAAGGACGGGGGCGAGGAATGCAGTCTAGAGGGACTGATTGCCGACTACTTGTTCGACCTCCCCGACGGAAGGCTCGTTGTTAACGCGGTGATAACCGAGATCTCGAGCAACTTTGGTTCAACTCCCGTGCACTGGGATACAGCCTACGCCGGTAGCCCGGGCAGTGGCGAGGACAAACCAGGTAGCCAGCAGCACTGGGAAGAGGCGATGCCCGATGAGTCAAGCATCAGGGAGTTTGATCTTGAGGCCGCAATCGAGTGCCTGATGGCCAACCACTCCTCTAGCGACGCAGCCGAGGCACTAGGGGCCGCGGGCTACATCTGGCAGGCGACCTACTCGACCGACGAGTGGAACATGTCATGGGTTGACGATGACGAGAATGCCGGCTGGGTGGTGCTGAAGGATAGGGATTCAGGCTGCATATTGGCCGAGGCGCACGACTACGACGAGGACACCGTCTCTTGGGACCGCAATGAAATCCCCGAGACCCTCACGTTGAGTCTGATAGAGGAGCGCGTGTTGGATGCATCAAGATACCCTGAGATCAATCAGTTCATCAGCGACGGGACCGGCTGGGATTCCTCAGTCAGCTATGGCTACCTACTGGCCATGGCGTCAGTCGACATATTTTCGCTGGATATGGTCACAGCAGCAGGAATGCGCTCGTGGGAGGACTCTGGCCGGGACAACACAGTGGGTTTTGTTATCGATGCGGAGACCGGCAGTATGGTCGGCTGGTACCACACTTCGCTTTCCTCTAACTAGAGCCAAACTGACTCGCCCCTCACTCACCTAGCGGCATGTTCAACAGTGTTCCGAGCGCCAAAGGCGCTCGTATGAACGCTAAGGACGACGATGACGGACTGCCTGAGGTGCAAAAGGCGCCGCTGGTAATCGACGTCGAGTTTACCGAGCTTGAGGAGGAGACCGCAGCACCGAGACTGGATGCAGTCGACGAGATTAGCACGGCTCGAGCTCGCCCCCCTCTCAACCTTCCACCCGGACTGCCAACTCCCGAAGGTAGAGCTAGAGTCGTCACCGTGATCAATCAGAAGGGAGGTGTTGGCAAGACGACCACGGTGATTAACATCGCAGCCCAACTGGCGCTGCGCGGTCACAAGGTGTTGGTTATCGATGCAGATTCGCAGGGCAACTGCGCCACCGGCCTAGGCGTCGACAAGAGCAA
>JAAZXI010000061.1 GCA_014240285.1 Methanobacteriota archaeon | reverse complement strand
AGCGATTGCCAGCCCCGGAAAGAGCATCAGATGTGGAGATAACAGGAAGTAACGTCTGCTTTCGGAGATCATCAACCCCCATTCTGCAGTGTATGCGTCGGCACCCAGCCCGAGGAAGGAGAGGCCGGAAGCAGAGAGTATCGTCCCGCCTATGTCCAAGGTGAAGGCGACGAGCAACGGGGCCCAGGCATTAGGCAGGATGTGCCTGAACATTATCCTCCCAGGACGGGCCCCGACGCTTCTAGCCGCTTCGACGAAGGTCATCTCCTTGACATATAGGACCTGTCCTCGAATCAGCCTGGCATAGCCCGGCCAGCCGGTGAAAATGAGTGCTGCCTGCACCTTCCATAGCCGATCAAAGTCCTTGATTAGGACTATCTCCTCACCCTCGTTCCCAGAGAAGCTGAACAGCAGCGCTAGGGATACGAACACCGCCAATGTCCTGAATGTCAGGTACCTCCATGGGTTCGTCCAATCGAAGGAGTCCCTGATGCGGCCCATTCCTCCTTCGAAGCTCGTGTTGAGGAAGAATCTCCTGTCTGCCAGTATGATCGCCCCCAGAACTGCGATTATCCCCAATGCCGCGAAGACTCTCCAGCTCCTGCCCTCGGAGATCCCGAAGAAGTCCGACCAAGACGCTCCCGGTATCCATCCCATGAAGAATAACAAACCAACTAATGCCAAGAGGACGCCTCGATAACGCATTAGCAGTCTCATCGCCTGTTCGCTTATCTGGTCGTCATCGGGCACAGTCGAGTTGAGATACGTGTTGGAGAATGCAGCCAGAACGAATATCGGGAACAGAATCCCCAGCCAGATAGGAATCGTCAGACTGGTAATCTGGTTCATAGCGGCTACGAAGGCCATGGCGAGAATTAGCCCGGGGATAGCGAAGAAGATGTCACATATCCTCATTATCACCTCGTCGACCCTGCCGCCGAAGTACCCGCTGATGCTTCCAACGATGGTCCCTATGATGACTGTTAGAGTGGCCACTGTAATTCCTATCTTCAAGGACACCTGGGCCCCATAAACGACCTTGCTGAACAGATCATGGCCCTGATCATTGGTCCCGAAGATGCAGACGTCGTAACCGTCCGGCAGCCACCAGTGATGCATCTCCTCGTTGTCGAACTCGTATGTCACCCAGACTCCACCGTAGAGGGATGTGTTGCCGTATAGCTCGGGTGACAACACTAGAAGGGACGAGTTGGAGGGGTCTATGCTGAGCAGTGACAAGTTTAGGTCGTATCCTAGGGAGTCCTCCAGTTTGATGAGTTGGATTACAGTCAGCGTGTCCCTGTAGTAGCCATCCGCAATCGACTCTCCGACCTTGTCGTCGGTCTCGGCGACCACGACCTCGGAGAAAAGAGGGGAGTTGGGGTTGGTGGTTATCTTCTGCTCGTGCCAGTCGCACTCCTCTGACCGCGGGTCGGCCCTCCTCGGCTCGTAGTCTATCAACCACTTGTCCTCCGTGTCCTGCAGGTTCCTGTAGGGGTGCTCGACGGCGATAGTTTCGGCAAAAATCGCAACTAGAGAAACAGAGATGACCATGAAAAGGCCCAGCATCGCTAGAAGAGAACGACGGTAGATCTTCCAACTACGGCTGAGGTCGCTCTTGGATTGCGATAGCGCCTCTCGCAGGCGCCTGCGGCTCTCATCGCGATCCTCCTTGCCCTCGTCCCAACCCCTCATTCCAGCCTCACCCTCGGATCGATAATTGCGTATGTTATGTCGACGATTAGATTGGACAATAGGAAGATCACGGAAGTGATCAGAGTAACGCCCATGATTACTGCGAAGTCAAGGTACTGAATCGATGTCACAGCAACCCTTCCCATCCCGTTGAAGGCGAATACAGTCTCAGTGAGGACTGCCCCTCCTATCGCGCCCCCTATGGAGAACCCTAGGATGGTGACTATCGGAATCAAGGCGTTTCTACATGCATGTACGACGACTACCCTGATTTCTGAGAGTCCCTTGGCCCGGGCGGTCCTAACGTAGTCCTCGTGTAGCACCTCGAGCAGGCTCGCGCGCATGTACCTGAGAAGTCCGCCGGCGGATGCAATCCCCAGAGCGGCGCAAGGAAGAGCTAGGTGCTTCAAAGTGTCCTTGAACAGCAGCCAGTTCGAGCCCCACTCAGAGGGCAGCGATGCCAACTTCTCGTCAGTCACAAACCAGCTGTCGACGAGGTGGAATCCAGTTCCCCCTGCAGGATAGTACCATGCATACCCGTCTACAGGATAGGTGTAACTTGGATCGTGCCTGCCGTAAATCGGGAAGCATCCGCCCTCGGTTCCGAATATCGGGTCGCAAATACCTCCATGTTCAGTCCCTGTTGCGAGATATA
>JAAZXI010000060.1 GCA_014240285.1 Methanobacteriota archaeon | reverse complement strand
GAATCAAAGATTCGCGGCGTCACCGGGCGGCACATCACCCGCAAGATACTGTCCGAAGTGCCCGTCCCAGTCATCCAGTGATTAGCAAGATTCACGGTAGTCCCGTGGTTTTCCCTAACCGAGCGAGATGTCCGGGCCAGTAGTAATCGCTGTGGTGAACCACAAAGGCGGGTGCGCCAAGACCACCACTGCGGTCAATCTCGCAACAGCACTGGCCGTGGGCAATGAGGAGCTAGGCATCGATGCTCGCAGGGTGCTTCTGGTCGATCTCGATCCGAAGGGGAATGCCGCAACTACATTCGGAATCGACAAGAAGTCGCTGGGTCCGACCATGAATGAGCTGTTCAAAGGAGGTGTGGACGGGGCGCCGGTTACCCTGAACGAGTGCCTAATCGGCCCTGACATGCTGACTGAGGCGATGCGTGGGTCCTGGAAGTTGCACAACCCCAAGCGCAAGCGCGGACCGCCGAAGGGAATCTCAATCGAGAACCTCTGGCTGCTTCCTGCCGACCTCGACCTCTCAGGAGTCGAGATTGACCTAGCGACACGTATCGGCCGCGAGAACCGTCTCAAGCTGGCACTGCAGGACTCGCTCGGCCACTTCGACGTGGTCATAGTGGACACCCCAGCTTCGCTCGGCCTACTCACGATTAACGCTCTAGCCGCAGCTAACTGGGTATTGATTCCGATTCAGGCGGAATTCTATGCCCTAGAGGGCATGGGCCAACTGATGAATGCCATTCGTGATGTCCAGAAGGCGATTAATCCGAACCTCAGGCTGTTTGGCATCGTGCTGACGATGGTACAGACCAACAGCAACCTCGGAGAGACGGTCGCCGAGCGCGCTCGCAAGCACTTCGGTGACCGGGTGTTCGACACCGCTATACAGCGCTCGGTGGCGATTGCAGAAGCTCCGCTGGAAGGAGCACCGATAGTTATCGCTAAGAAACCAAACAAGTCCAATCCAGGAAGCAAGGCTTACTGGGAGTTGGCCAAGGAGGCTGACGCTAGGATCGTAAAGATCAGCGGTGGTTAGCAGCCTTACTCGGCTTTGCTAACATCGGTGGCGCAGGCGCGACCGTCGGGGGATTCACCGAGTGTGTACTCGACTGTGTCGCCCTCATCGATGGTTCCCTCCACATCTGACTTGTGAACGAACAAGTCGTTCCCTTCTTCTCTCTCTATGAAGCCGAAGCCCTTCATGCGGTTGAACCATTTCACTGTACCCTGAGGCATAATTCCCCATCGCCCCGCTCATACTACTTCATCTAAACCCTCTGAGGGGCTGAAATTACGGTTGTCAGCGTCTATTCCTCTCCAACTCTCTCCAAAGCAGACTGTTTCACATCAAGCAATGCGGCCTCCCACTTCGACTTGAGTCCGGCCTCAAGCGATTTCAGGATCTCCTTGACCTCTTTCTTGGAAAGGTCTGCACGCTTGGAAAACTGTTCCTCAAGCTTGGACATCATCTCGGCCTCGCGCTTGTTGGCAAACTCTGCCACCCTCTGCTCCATCTCGACCTCTTGCTCGAGTGCCATCTCCTGACGGCGCAGAGCAAGTGCGGCCTCCATGGTCTCTCGTTCGGCTCGGAAGCGACGGTCGAGCTCGGCGAGAGTGCCGCGCTCCGACTCCTCTTCGAGTGACTTGATTCTGACTTCAACATCCGCCTTCATCTCCTTATCAAGCGATTCACGCTCGTCTTTGAGTTGCTTCTCGAGCTCGGCCTCGCGCGCCCGTCGGGCTTCGGAGAGGCGTTCACGCATCTGCATCTCCTGTTCGAGACGGTGTCCCTCGACCTTCCTGTGAACGCCGGTCTCCATGGCCTCTCGAAGATCCATCTCGACACGGCGCTGCATGCGCTCCACATCTTGCGCCGCCTCGAGTTCCAAGCGCTCTTCGAGGAATGCCCTGCGGCGCTCGTACTCGGTCTCCATCTCCTCCTTTAGCCTGCTTCGAAGTTGAGTAGAATGAGCCTCTATGCGACGGTCTCTCTCGAGGTCAAGTTGTTCACGCAGGCGGTTCTCCTCGCGGCGTAAGCGGTGTAGCATCTCTTCACGCAGCAAGCGCTCTTCACGCTCTAACGCCTCGGTCTCAAGGCGTTCCATCTCGTCCTCGAGCTCGGCCCTCAAATCGGACTCAATCTGCTGCAGGCGCTCTTCGAATAGGATTTCATTGGCTTTACGCATCGCACCGTGCATACCTGAGACTCTCTCGGTCATCTCAGCGATACGCATCCGACGTTCGCGGCGGATGCCGGAGCGCAGTCTGGACTCCTCATCCAAGCGCTCTCTCGCACGAGTCACCGACTCCATGCTGGAGGAGGCGGAGAGGGCGTGCTGGGCGCGCAGCGCGGCTAGTTCGTCGATACCTCCGGTATCGTTGTCATCTGGTGACTTGCTCTCACTCACGGGTTCCCATCCCCGAGTTGTCGCTCGTTTCAGAGTATTTGAGAGCGAAGGGTCGGAATCGGCCGATAAAAGCGGTTTGAGGAGACTATCGGAAGCCACCGGGCTAGAAGGTGACGTTGAAGCCTGATTCGCAGGCAGGACACTTGAGTTCGCGAGTCCCAGGCCTAGGTCTGATTCTCAACGTCCTCTCACATCCTGGACAATCAATCTCGACCTTGATAATCTTAGGAGTCAGGGTGAACGAGTTCATGCAGGCCCCACAAGTCATCTCTACGGGCCTCTCGTCAGTGCCAGCGACCACGACGGTGTTGCAGTGGG
>JAAZXI010000005.1:27074-56106 GCA_014240285.1 Methanobacteriota archaeon | reverse complement strand
CAACTTCACCCTGAGCTACTCTTATCCAGGAGATCCGATACATCAATCCAGCTCTTCTGAAGTGTCCCTCTGGGTCGTCTCGCGAACCCTCATTTCACTTCAAAGCACCACTTCAGGAGCTATGAGTAGCGGTGACATTTGGGAATTCTCTGCTCAGGTCACCGACGACAACCGTACACCGGACCCTACCTTGTTCGACGCAGGCCAAGCACTCGACGGCTGTGGTGATAACGGCGGCGTGGTACTCATTATCTTCGAGGGCACGGACTTCGAGGACCGCACTCATCGCCAGATTGTAGAGACTACTTGCCCTAGTGCTGGTTCCATCCATCACGACATCACGCTTGACCCGCAGTTGTTGAGGGACGACCCCGAATCGTTCCTGCCGGACGGCTTCGGCCCAGTCAACGTCATACTGAGGTTTGGGGAAAACCTGCCACACGAGGGCTGCGAGACTTTGGAAGATGATATGTTGAGCACATCGGGAGCGTGGGACCCATGCACCCAGATTCTCAACAGCGAGCACTTCCGCAAAGTGCTACAGTTCAATACGCAGGGATTCTATCTAATCGGGCGAACCAACCTAGTGGTAGATGACCAGATTGTCTACACCTCCGAGATAGACCAGACCTCTGGTCAGCCCATCGACAAACCGATGATGGTCACCGGCCAACTGCTCGACGAGTTGGGAGGCAACCTTTCTCACAGGGCTATCCGCGTTGAGTACCAGATGATCAACATGGAGGCTGGCAGCCAAGTTTGCATACCAGGAGTCACGGACAATGACGGCTTCTTCGAAATCATCTGCCCACTGTCCGGCGTTGAGGCCGGCCAAGCCATGGTGACGATATCCTACGACCCCTACGAGAGTCTCGATAACTGGCGCTACCAGCCTTCGAACATCACCAAGATTTTCCCTGTGTTCTCCAATTCAACCATGCTGCTGCAGGAAGTCGGCCCCTTCAGGACCGATGTGGACACTTACACCTTCGCCAATGGCTCGGTTTTCCCGGTGCTCTACCTCAAGGAATCGTTCCATATCGATGCCCTGCTAACGCAGACCAACGGGAACCCAATCGGTGGCAAGTGCCTCAATATCTACCTCGACCCCCTGACCAACACTAGGCCAATTGCCACTTCCACCACTTTGGATGGCACAGGTGAGATAGAATGGTTCTCTGGAGATCCAGAGGACAATCCCAGCAGACGAGGGGTTGAGCCCAATAGCGAGCAGCTGGAGGGCTTCAGGACAGTGCGCGTGGCCTATGAGCCCAACAAGGAGCTGCCGGGGGGCTGCCGGGCCGAGACCACCCCAGTGGTCAACGGCTCCTACATGGACATCGAGGTCCTAGTGCGCAGCCGCGTTGACATCCTCCTGAAGGTCCAATGGGCTAGCTCGGTGGGCTACCAACCGGGCGACAACATCGACGGTGCCGTGACCATACTTCGGGACCGGCTAGATCTCCCGGTAGAAGGTGAGACGGTGATATTCACCTTCCAGTATTGGAACGGCACCGGCTATGTTACTGGCTTCCCTCCTGAGTACGCCATCACCAACGAGCAGGGTACTGCTAACTTCAGTTACATCTACTCCGGTGTGGACATCCCCGGGGAGATAGATTGCGCAGCCGGAGGACCTTGCGCCCATGAAGGCTTGTGGAGGGTGCTGGTGCACTTCCAAGAGTCACCGTTCTACGTTGAGGAGTTCCTCAACAGCACACCTCTCATTCAACTCGGGGATGACCTGGTGAAACAGCAGACCAGTTTCTTCACGGCTAGGGTGACTGTGGTGCTTCTGATTGCGATTTCGTTCGTCCTCCTCATCGGCGTAATCATGTACCGCAATTACGCCGAACGCCGACGCATCGAAATCATCCGCGGCATACTGACTGACTCACTGATGGCTCTCAAGGCCTCGAACGACTACATTCAGACTATCTTTAACTGCTACAAGGACCTAGTGAGGTTCTTCAGGTCCAGAGGGGCGATGAAGAAGGTCTACGAGACGACTAGAGAGTTCGAGGACGCGATTAACTCGATGCTTGGAGGGATAGCGCCACCCGAGGCACTCGACGAGTTCTTCTCAATATTCGAGGAGGCGCGCTACTCCGATCACGAGATTGGCGCCGACCAGCGCGACAGGGCCATAGCCACTCTGCAGTCGATTGTGAACCATCTTACCACCGCGATGGGAGACTCGATGCTGAACAGGTCGTACTCCGACGAGTCTGGCCTGTACGGCACTGTCACCAAGGCAGGCGAGTTCGTAGACTCAGAGGGCCATACTCGCATCGCCGGGATAGACGAGGAAAACCAGAACGACGGCTTCCGAATTTGATTGGATAATCTCGGGCATCTGTCCCGTTAACCAGAGGCGCAGCGTTCCGCCCCTTCGGGGCGCCCCGTAGCATTCATAACAGCGCCTCGGGTGGCCGCGCTACCCGAGTAACGTCGAGGGAGTCATATGAGTATGAACACGAGAAAGACCAATCAGGCCCTGGTCACCTTAATCGGTGATCTCAAGGACCACAGCAGGTCGTCCGGTTCTGCACTGTGGCGAGACGTCGCTGCTAGGCTTGAGAAGAGCCGCAGCAACTGGGCCGAACCTAACCTGAGCCGACTATCGCGACATGCCGCTAACGAGGATACCGTACTCGTCCCCGGCAAGTTGCTGGGAAGCGGTGATGTGTTGGGTAAGCCGAGCGTCGCCGCCTACAGTGTCAGTTCTGGAGCCCGCTCAAAGATAGAAGCAGCCGGCGGACGCGTCATGACGATTCGCGAATTGATGGATGAGAACCCGAAGGGGAAAGGGGTGAGGATACTTGGCTGAGGCAGCAACACTAGTCTACGATGCCACGGACAAGATCCTTGGCCGCCTAGCCAGCCTTGTGGCCAAGCAGTTGATGTCAGCCCGTAAGGCGGGCCGTGAGCAGCGTGTCATCATCTACAACGCGGAACACGCGGTGGTTTCAGGACCCAGAACAAGAGTGCTTGCCAACTACGGCGGCAAGTACAAGCTCAACCATGCTAGGAAAGGTCCGTTCTACCCGAGGATGCCCGACCAGATACTCAAGAGAACTGTTCGTGGCATGCTGCCGTATCAGAAGAACAGCAGTGGTCGCGGCGCGCTACGCGACCTCAGGGTGATGATTGGCAAACCCATTAACCTAACAGGTGACGAATTGCCTGACGGACACGCGTGGGGGGACACAGTGTCTATCGACAGACCGCTCCCTCTCAAGTTCGTCCGACTCGGTGAGATAAGCTCTTCACTGGGAGTCGATGCATCCCGATGGGAGGGTGAGTGACATGGCCAAGAAGCCGAAAGGAAAGATTTCAGTCAACATGAGTGGCAAGCGTAAGACCGCTGTCGCCCGTGCCACTGTACGAAAGGGCAAGGGACGCGTCCGAATCAATAGCAAGCCGATTCACATTATCGAGCCCGAACTCGCCCGTCGCAAGGCGCTGGAGCCCGTGCAAATCGCCGAGGCCATGAACCGCCTAGCCGACGCAGACGTCACAGTAGACGTCCAAGGCGGCGGCCAGATGGGACAAGTCGATGCAATCCGCACGGCCATCGCCCGAGGACTGGTCAAGTGGAACGGTGGTGCTGAGGGGGATGATGAGGAATTGCGTGACGAATACCTGAGGTTTGACCGCAGCCTGCTCGTCAATGATCCGCGTCGTAAGGAGCCGAAGCATCAAATGGGACGTGGTGCTCGAAAGAAGTGGCAGAAGTCGTACAGGTGATGATAGTATGTTGATTCCAGTAAGGTGTTGGAGCTGTGGCAAGGTGATCGCCCATGTCTATGAGCAGTACAAGCAAGCAGTCGAGAGTGGCGAGGATGCTCAGAGCACCCTTGAGAATCTAGGTATCGAGAGATACTGCTGCAGGAGGATGTTCGTAGGTCATGTAGACCTCCTCGATGAGATTGCCCCGTTCAGCATAGCCAGAGAGCAGGCATAGCCAGAGAGCAGTAGCCATCCGACAGGGCTTTGACCAATTCCTCCCTCGCTTTGAGAGCCCAAGGGCCTGTAGGTTAGTTTGGCCTATACTTCGCGGCTGGGGGTCGCGCGACCCAGGTTCAAATCCTGGCAGGCCCACCACTTTCGCTCCAGTTATGCCTATATCATAGAAAAATAGGAGCCCTACGGGCTCCTAAACCGCAAGTTGAAGGCACTAGGCCACCTTCGCGTACCATGGCAGCGGAGCGGCCGAGCGAAGGTGGCAAGCAGACGCTTGTGGATTGGCTAGCCGAGCAATTAGCCCATCACTCCAACCTGTACTATAATGAAGCCAACCCGAAGATAACGGATATCGAGTTTGACAAGCTCTGGGACGAATTGAGCGAGTTGGATCCCGAACACCCCCAATTGAAGAAGGTCGGCTCTGACCCCCCTCCCGGTTCTGTCAAGGTGGAGCACCTGTTCGTGATGCGAAGCCTGGACAAGTCAAACACCGAGGAGGAAGTCACGCATTTCGTTGCCGAGACCACCGCCCAGAGTCGCAGGTTCGTGTGCCAGCCCAAACTGGATGGCTCCGCTCTCTCGCTAGAGTATCGCAGGGGTCGCTTGGTCAGAGCAGCCACCAGAGGCAGTGGGACCCGCGGTGAGGACGTGACAGCGAACGTACGCAGAATTCCGAACGTCCCAGAGTCCCTCGGCTGGAGCGGTGACTGCCACATCAGGGGAGAAGTGGTAATGCCCCTGGAGACCTTCAGGGAAAGCTACGCTGAGGTGGCACCGAACCCTAGGAATCTAGCCGCAGGCTCACTCAGACAGAAGCATGTCGAGGCTGGTAAGGGCAGGGCCGAAGACCTCGTATTCCTCGCATACGGCGCCGAATTCCCCTCTGGGGAATCAAGGCACCCCGACAGCCCTGATTCACCACTGTTCGAGTACGATTCCGAAGTCATCTCGTGGTTGCAGACAGCGGGCATTGAGGTCGCAGGGAACGAGGTCGTTGGTGGCTCCGACGACGACTCCACCAGCGCGGCGATAATGTCAGTCGTGCAGAGATGGACCGAGGGCAGGGACGCCGCTGACTGGGAGATCGACGGTGTTGTCATCAAACTCGACAGGCTGGGCAAGCGTGAACTCCTTGGTATGACTGCGCACCACCCACGCTGGGCACTGGCCTGGAAGTTCTCCCCTGAGGAGGCGACCACCGTGCTCATGGATGTCGAATGGCAGACCGGCAGGACAGGAAATGTGACCCCAGTCTCCAGAGTGGCCCCTGTGACGGTCTCTGGGGTGACCGTGGAGAACACGACGCTGCACAACAAGGGCGAGGTGGAACGACTTGAGATCATGGTCGCAGACAAAGTCAGGGTGGTTCGTCGGGGGGACGTCATCCCCAAGATTGTCGAGGTCCTTGGACCAGCGAGTGCTTCTGACCTTGCAGGAAGACAGCACTCCGATGGCACTCCGTTTGGAGAAGACCTGCCCGAGCGCCGAGCCATTGACATCCCCGTCGATTGCCCTCGTTGCGCTACCACCCTGATTGAGGATGGCGCATTCATCCGATGCACCAACCTCGACTGCCCATCGAGACTAGAGAGAACAATTCTGTACTGGTGCAGGCATCTTGAGATGGATGGGATAGGCGAAAAACTGGCTGAACAGCTCTGCACAACCGGACTCGTCAGGACGCTGGCTGACCTGTACAAGCTCTCGCATCAGGATATCACAGGACTGGAGAGAATGGCCGAAAGGTCCGCAAGCAACGTGATTGACGAGTTGGAGGCCAGCCGGAGTATGACGCTAAGCACTTTCATCACAGCGCTGGGCCTGCCAAGGATAGGCCCCGAGATAGCCTCGGTCATAGCGTCCGAGGTGAGCAGTCTCGAAGCACTCCTCGAACTGGTCGAGAAGATGGACGATGAAGCGGGCAGCGACGCTGATGGTAAACCGAACAAGTACAACCCGGCAATGACTCAGCTCATCGCCATCGACGGCGTAGGAGAGACGGTCGCCAGACTCCTCCTTGGGGGTCTGGATGCCCGTTTGGCAATTGTCAGGGAACTCAGCATAGAACTCGACATCACCGATGAGTCGCCCAAACAGGAGGCAGGTCCGCTGCTGGGCCAGACATTCTGCATCACTGGGACGCTCGACCGTCCGAGAAAGGAAATTGCCCTGTCCATCAAGGCCGAGGGTGGGAAGGTAGTGTCATCCGTATCCGGGAAGCTCGACTACCTAGTCGCAGGCGAATCTGCTGGGTCCAAGTTGGACAAGGCCAACAGACTCGGTGTCGAGATTCTTTCAGAGGCCGAGTTGGCCGAGATGATAGGGATGAAACCTCCCATCGAACGCCAGAGTTCGTTGGGCGACTTCTAGCCGTACATCGAACTCGGTGCACCTTCGGTATCACTGGGCGGATTGAGGTGCAAAGCCATCATCTCGCGAATCTCGCCCTCAATCCTTTGCGCTTCGGCCAACAGCGGCTCGGGATCGAGATGCACAGCAGGAAGTAAGCCATCGAGACATTCGATGATACGAGCCGCCGCTCTGGCATCTGGCATACTGCCACCAATCTCGCCGTCGGACTCTGCAAGAATCGCCATCACATCGATCTCTCTCCTCCTCCCCTCTCCCATCATGACCCCGGTGATGCCTCCGACGACGCCTTGCTTCAACAGAGGGATGCCGAGTTCTTTCAGGCTCTCGTGCGAGGTTTCAGTGGAGCCTATCCCGAGCATGGTCTCGTCGCTCTGGTCATCGTCGAATATTGAGTGCTGCTGCCCGATTCCTTGTGCGTACGAGTCGATTAGTATCGTCGCCCCCACTCCGTTCTCCGTGCACCAGTCGAGTAGGGTATCGGCCAGAGGCAGGTTCAGTTCTGGGGTGACTTGGATTTCAGATGCTATCAGAACCACCTTGTCGCATCTTTCCATGGTGCAAATTGGCTCCCCTGAGTAGAATCTCATCGGTGGCAGCGGCTTACCGTCCTGGACTAGGCAGACAGGGGGGAGCTTGGGGTGCCTGACACCGCCAACCAACTCTAGATTCAACTTGTCGACTAGATAGTGCGCTACAATGCTGCTGACGAAACCGATTGATGGGAAGCAACTGACCACTAGAGCGCCAGTTGCATTTAGTTCCGGGTCCACCTCTACCTTAGGTTGCCCCGTCATGGCAGGCAATCTCCGCCAATGATGTTAATCGTTGTCACGCCCGGACCCACTCAGGGGGAGGGACTTGGAAGAAGGGTTCAACGCACACCAGCTCTCACCATCTTCGTGGAATCGCTATGAGGATTGTCCTCGCAAGTACTGGCTCTCGCGACAACGTCTGCCCCGCAAGGCCAGCATGCCTGCCGCCATGGGCACAGCAGTACACAATTCAGTCGAGGATCTATGCAACCTCGATCTCTCAGACAGGGAGGACTCCGAAGACGGCTGGCTTCCACCGACGTCAAAGGCTGTTCTCGACCGCCATTGGTCACTTGAACGTGACATTTTCCTTGCGACCCCACGCCACCCCAGATGGAAGGACGAGATGATCACAAAAGCGCACGATGGCCTCGTTGGTGCGCTAAACATCCTATTCTCCAAGTCCAACATGGGCAAGGTCGGACTCTCAGAGGTCACTATCGCCCAGTGGAAGCAGGTCCAGGACAATGTGCTGGCAAATGAGGGGACACTGGTTTCCGAGTGTGGTCGCCTGATGGGCCGCCTCGATCTACTGATAGCGGACCTTGACGAGAACGGCGACTCAAGGGGCTGGATAGTCGCCGACCTGAAGACCGGAAACCCTCCTAAGCAGAAGCTCAACGAGAAGGTTAGCCGGCAACTCAGGTTCTACAGAGACCTGCTGATAGAGATTAACCCCGATCACCCCCCGGTGTACGCCGAGGGCTGGTACTCGTCGAACCAGACCGTACACCGTGCCGATGGACCCTCGGTCCTCGAAGACGCCTTCGCAGCATGGGAGGGCATGAGGCCCACCGAGGAACCTTTGGAAGGCACTCCTGGGGAGGTGCAGTGCGGGTTCTGCGAGTGGAAGGCCTGGTGCCCTGTGTGGTGGGCTGCGAGGAGGGACGGCATCCTCCCCCCTGGAAGTATGTTCCGAGATGAGGTAGTTAGCACCGTTAGGTTCGACCCCGAGTCGGGAGCCGCGCTCTTCGAGCGTATGCCACCAATCGGGGCCGACGGCGAACTGGCGCATTCAGACCACCGCTTCGGAGCCATTCTACGCGACCAAGCGCTTGACCAGATGAGAGAGCTGATGGATTCGGGCTACGAGGGGGCAATCTTTCTTGGCAGCGTCAGGGTGGATGGCAAGATAGTCCATATTGGGGACTGGTGCGAAGTGCTGCCGTGGACACCACTACTCAAGTCACTCAGAAAGTGAGTCGAGCAAATCGTCGACCGAACCCCTGAACTTGTTCGGGTAGGCCTGCATGATTCTCCATAGCAGCAGCAGCGTCGCCCCAGCGTCCACATCAGCCTGATGACTCCTCTCCATTCCTATCCCGAACCGGTGGCAAAGGTGACCTAGCGTGTGCCGACCAGGGATTCCAAGCCTCCTTGCTAGGACGAGAGTGTCGATGATAGCCCGGGGGCGCGGAGTCTCGACGCCAGCGCGCATGCATTCCATTTCGAGGAATCGCCAATCGAACTTCAACACATTGTGTCCGACGATGACCGAGTCCTCCACAACCGAAGAAATCTTGGCGATATGCCGGGCGAATTCACCCGCCTCCCTGACATCATCATCGGTTATGCCGTGCACCTTGGTGGTCTCGGAAGGAATTCTCACTCGGGGGTTGACCAGTGACTGCAGGTTGATGTGGCTGCCATCTGCATCGCTCCCGATGAACGCGAACTGCACAATCCTGTCAGATCTGTGGCTGAAGCCGGTGGTCTCGAGGTCGAAACCAAGCACTCTGTAGCCAGTGAGCATCGCGCCAGACACGCCATCTGCTGAGCGGCACCGTCCATGAACTCTCGTAAACCACGCGGCAATGAGCCGGTTTCCAACAGCCCTATGAGCGGTCAGTTCGGCAGTGTGCGCGTGACTGGAAGGACTAGGGGCGTCTCGTCAGCGATTGTGATGATGCTGCTCGCGACCAGTTTGGTCGGTTGCTCAGGCCTCAGCTCGACTACCCCCAATGCCAAAATCAGCGCCGATCAACAAGAGATTAACATCGGTGAGACGGTGAACTTCGACGCTAGGGAGTCAACCACCCCCGAACCTACCTTCATCGACGAGTACCGATGGGACTTCGGTGATGGCGAGACGCGTGACACAAAGCAGGGAATTGTGAGCCACACCTTCGAATTGTCTGGAAGTCACGAGGTCGAGGTCACAGTGGTCAATGACAACGGTGAAATCGACAGGGCCTCATTGACAATCTTCGTGAACTCCCCTCCCACCATCGAGATTGAGATGCCCACTTATGTTAGAGCCAGCGAGACGGCTAGACTAGACGCAAGCGGTTCGACCGATCCCGAGGGCGCCGCTGTCGAATTTATGTGGGACTTTGACCTTGGCACAGACTCAGACGGAGACGGCGAGAAGACCAATGATGTCGACTCTTCCTCCTCCTACATCGACCTCATCATCGACAGCTCCGGCAACCGCACGGGCTCGGTCTCGGTAATCGACGACAAGGGGGCCATGCAGACCGAGGTTTGGAGTTTGATGGTCATTTCACGCACTTTCAACGTGGTCTGGGAGGAGCAGCACGTAGAGGTCAAGTGGTCGGGATACCTCGAGCAGGGACAAAGCTACGAGATTAGTCACGAGCCGGTAGCAGGTGCGAGAATAATGCAGGTCAACGCAACTCTAACACTCGCAAGGGACCTACTCCCCCTGATGTGGCCTGAGGACAATTTCACACTCTCTCTCAGTGTCCCCGCCTCAGGATGGAGCATATTCGCTTCGACTCAACATGACAACTTCACAGAGAACGCCACCGGCAGTATTGACCGAGGTGAGATGAACTCTCACCCAGAGAGTGGCTACACCATCACCGCAGACTCCTCAGATGGCTTGATCGAGGCCCTGCTGAATGAGTCAGGCGAGCGCTTCGGGCAGGGCACTTGGTACTGGACTATCACAGCCGACCAGTGCGACCCCGACTTGCCGGTAGACGACGTAGATCCTGACCAGGGCAACGACTGGGAGCTGGTAATCGAGTTCATCATCCTAGTGCCTCGAGTCAGCGAGATCGGTGTGTGAAGGGCTTGTGCTTGCGTGCGAAGTGCTTTGAACTCGGCAACGATGGCGCTGCATGGTCAAGTCGATGGAGATAACCAAGGTCTCCATTCGCAACCGTCTGGTCGTCGACGCAGAGGTCCGGATGAGTGATCCCAAAGACTACGACTTCTCACCTAGGGCCGACATTGAGGGCAGCACCTTGAGCCTGCGCAACGAAGGAGATGAGGGTGCTGCGACCACAATCGAGTTGGATTCCGAGCAGCTGAACACAGCCGAAAGAGACAGGATGCTTGAGTTACGAGTCAAGTTCGCAGTCGAAGGGATGCATGGAGTGTTGACTCACAAGACCAAGAACACGAGAATTGCACCCAACGCCAAGAAGCTGGCCGAGCCTCGTTGGAAGACTGTACTTCCGCTAAGCATGTGATGCTTCAGATACCGTCGGGGTTAAACAGAGGCCTACGGTCGAAAACGTGCTGGACCCATAGTGTAGCCTGGATATCACATGAGCTTGCGGAGCTTGTAACCCGTGTTCGAATCGCGGTGGGTCCGCCATTTTACCCCGAACTGACATCAGTGGCCAAACGAGACTACATAACTGAGTGATTGGACCCAAAATCGTGCGAAGTGCATTGTTTGTAACCCTTCTCTTCGTGTCCGCTGCTCTCGCTGGCTGCGTCAGTGAAGACGGAACAGAGTCGCCTGAAGACAGAATTTCAGAGATGAACTTGGAGGGCCACGACCGAGTCGAAACCGAAGATGCAGACGAGATTACACAGGAGGGCTGTGAAGAACTCGGGGGTACCTGGGAAGAGGCACCCGACAGGGAAGGCGAATTCTATTGTGCAGTGGGAGAAGAATCATCAGAGGATTCTGAGATTACTCAAGAGGACTGCGAGGAAAGAGGCGGAACTTGGGATGAACAAACCCGAGAGTGCTCTTTCTCCGAAGAACGCCCCGAAGAAGAATCAGGCCCAATTTACATCCCCCCCTGCAACACAACAGCGTCAGAAGGAATGAACCCAACGAGTAACCCCTCGGACTGGCCGGAGATACAAACCGGTCAGTGGATTAGTGTCGAAGGTCTGACTGACGTATCATATGCTTCGATTGAATACAGTAATGATTCAGAGATTATTTTTGATGATAGACTAGATTGGATGTGTGGTTATACCTATTCGGTCAAGGTGCCAGGAGGATACAATTCCAGCATTGAATATCCAGTATTCTTGTTCCTCCATGGGCAACTACTTGATTCCGTTTTCTTCAACAACATGCTAACCAATAATTTCTATATGCCAGAGGACGACAAATACATCATCGTCCGCCCATCTAAACTTGAGTCAGACTGGAATCCAAAGAAAGCCTTGGATGTTCTCGAGGATGTTAAATCGCATCTCAGTGTAGATGACGACAGGGTCTACCTAACAGGATTGAGTATGGGTGGCCGAGGTACCTTCATTGTGGCGGCAGCGCTACCAGATTACTTCGCAGCAATAATGCCCCTTACTCCTCACCACGAACCCTATTCCTATCTCCCGCTGGCTGAGGATGTAGCCCATCTTCCAATATGGATGAGCCATGGGACTGCAGACAGCACATCTTCCTACGAAATGGCAGCACAGATGGCAGAGAACCTAACTGAATTAGGAGCCGAAATTGAATTCGAGACCGTGGTTGATGGAGAGCACGGAGGCTGGTACACCGTCTACACCGATCCAGTTGCTATGCAATGGATTCTATCTCATGTGAGGGGCCAGTAGGTGACCGACGCAGATGTCGAGTTCTACCAGTGCAACGGCGCGGTAGTCATACGCGGTCTACTTACCACCGAAGAGGTGGACAAGCTGCGCGAGGCAATCGACTGGAATCTCACCAACCCGGGGCCCTTGGGAGCCACGGCAAGCCTCAACACAGACCCTGGCAGGTTCTTTGAGGACTTCTGCAACTGGCAGAGAATCCCAGCCTTTCGAGACATCATCTTTGATTCGGCCATCCCTGAGGTAGCGGCTAGGCTGATGGAATCCGAGAAGGTGCGGTTGTACCACGATCACACACTGGTCAAGGAACCGAAGACCAAGCAGCGGACTCCTTGGCATCAGGACCAGCCTTACTACAACATCTCGGGCATGCAGAACATCAGCTTCTGGATCCCTGTCGACCATGTCCCACGGGAGTCCACCCTCGAATTCATAGCGGGCTCAAACAACGGTGTCTGGTACATGCCCAAGACTTTCCTATCTGAGCAGGCAAAGTGGTTCCCGGGAGGTAGTCTTGCGGAGGTACCCGATATAGACGGCCAGCCTGATTCACACGAGGTTCTTGGGTGGGAGTTGGCCCCAGGGGACGCCGTTGCCTTCCACATGCTGACACTGCATGGTAGCGCAGGCTCGACCACGCGTCGCCGCGCCTTCTCGGTGCGAGTGATTGGTGACGACATCCGCCACGCACCGCGAAAATGGCGTACCTCCCCCGAGTTCGAGGGGTTGGCCGAAGAGTTGCCCGTAGGAGTGGAAATGGAGCACCCTTTGTTCCCGATTATTCACCCCCGTTGATACAGCGACCGATTCAATTACTGAGTGGCCTTGGAGGGTTCACTGGACCCATAGTGTAGCCTGGATATCACTCTAGCCTCCGGAGCTGGAAACCCGTGTTCGAATCGCGGTGGGTCCGCCACTAAGGTAAGCGAGTGTTCAAGCATGAGCCCCCCCGAGGCGATAACATGGCTTTCACCTCGCAGCGACGCGTCGACTTCCCGATGATTGACATGGCACGCATCGTCTACTACCCTCAGTTCTGGGATCTCGCTCACCGGTTCTACGAGGAGTCATGGGAGCACTCTTGCGGGATGCACTACAACACCATCTTGCACGAGCACAGCATCGGATTTCCTCTGGTGCATAGTGACGCTCAGTTCCTCCACCCTCTGGCTTATGGCGACACAGTGCACTGCACCATTACAGTCCCACGCATAGGCAACACGTCTATCTCGTGGCGCTACGAGTTCCGCAACCAGAACGATGTATTGTGCTGGACCTCGGACCAAGTCACAGTATGCGTCGACATGAACGACGTCAAGGAGAAAGTCAGAGTCCCCGATTGGATGCGCGAGGGACTAGCAAAGTTGACACCTGAGTGACTAATTTCTCGGCCACTTCTTGGCAAGCGCCTTACTCAGTGATTCATCCATAGTCGCATCCCACCAGTTGGCGTCTCGCCACACGGCATACTTTCCGCGTATGCCCCTCATATCCGCACCGTCCAAGCGCGCCCCCTGTAGGTTCGAGAAGCTAAGCCTGGCCTTGATCATCTTGGCCCCACGAAGGTCGGCGCCATCTAGAGCCACTTTCATCAGATTAGCTCGCTTCAGCGAAGCACCGCGCAGGTCGCTGCCTGACAGATTAGCTCCTTCCAGGTCAGCACCGTCGAAGATGGTGCGCCGCAAATCGGCACCTGAGAGATTGACTTCACGCAAATCCTGACCTACATGCGAGGTGTAAGACAGGTCCTTGGCGGATTCAGTCACGGGTTCAACTCACAGAGACATGTTCTCGAGATGGTCGAGGCCGGCATCGGTAAGTACGACATAACGATTCTTCTCGGGTTGGTTGACGGGGTACTCAAGCAGCGCCCCCCCTCCTTCTAGCATCCTGTTGATGTACAGCGACAGGTTCCACTTGCCGATTTCCCCCTCTTCCCATTTCTCGCTCTGGACTATCAGATTCTTGATGTCCCTAGGCGGCGTGTCGATCTCTTTCTCAACGGACCTAAGGTAATGGATTGCTGCGAGTATCACATCGCTCTTCTTGTCTATACCGCAGGTGTCGATAAGGCGCCTGAAGGCAGACCCTCTCTCCGGGATGCCCGATTTGACCGCCACTTCGCGAGCGCTCTCAATAGCCTCCTTTCTGGCTAGACGAATCCTCGAGAGAGTGGATTGCCAAGTATCCTGCTTGGTTATGTTGAGCCAGGCGTCATTGACTTCTCGAGCTGAGCCCGAGAGGTCGATTTCCTCGGAACCGGCCTTGATGTAGATTCTGCCTACTCCACTGCTACTGACTCCGGTCATACAGGTCCCGCAACGCTTCATCGGTGTTAATTTGTCGCAGCGTTCCTTAACATTCAAACTGGCGAATCAAGGGCATTATCGACATCTCCTCATCGTGGGATTCAATAATCCTCGATTGGGGGGCAGTCCATGGACGAGCACTCGAGCGGCGCCTATCCCCTCGTACTGCACGCCGAAGCGGACCCGAACCGCTTAGGCGGTACCGCAATCTGTGGATTCTCCACTGTTGGCTCTGTGGGAGTCATCGCTACCTCACATCTCATCCAGACTTTGGAGCTCTCTCCGATGGGCACGGTGATGCACCCAAAGTTCCCCGCCATCGCACTAATCCACGATTCGGTTCCTAAGCACCCTGTTAGGGTGTATCAGGGGGACGGCATAGGCGTGTTCACAGCAGAGATACAGTTTCCCAGTGAGAACGACGTGTATTTCGGCGAGACCGTCATGGAGTGGTTCACCAAGGGCGGTTTTGACCGGCTCATCGTAATCGACGGCGTGGTCAGCAACGATCTTGGAATCAAGGAAGATAGTGATCTGTGGGGAGTAGCGTCCACTCAGATGAGTCGCGACCAGCTCGATGATGCCGGCATCCAACAAATCCAGCAAGGAATCGTCGCCGGCATCGCCGGTTACCTAATCGCTGAGGGCGAGCGCAGAGGGCTGGACGTGACGGCCTTACTGGCTGAGTGTAATCCCATGTACCCTGACGCCAGAGCCGCATTAATCGCCGTAGAGGGTTTGAGCGAACTGATGGACCGCGAGATTCCCGTACAGGGATTACTCGACGACGCTCGAAACATCGAAGAGAAGGTCAGAGAGGCATTCGAGAGGGCGCAGGCGATGGCGTTACCCGCACCTAGTTCGGAAGATGACGACGACGACGTTCCGATGGTACGCTGATTCTAGTAGAACGGATTTGTTCCTGCAGCGTGATCAGTGGCGTCGACGACCTCTAAAATCCCTGGCACGCTGTCCTTGATCATGACCTCGACACCCTGCTTGAGAGTTACATCTACCATGCCGCAGCCCTGACAGCCGCCTCCGAAGGCGATGATTGCCTTGCCATCATCCACTCCAATCAGGTCGACATGCCCGCCATGAGAGGCGACAACCGGGTTGACCTCGCTGGCGATAATGTCGGCTACTGCCTTCGACAGTTCATCCATCCACATGGGATTTGGGTTTTCGAAGCTGAAGCCACCACCCATGAGAGTCTCCTTGTAGTCGAGAGTAGTTCCCTCGAGATACTGAGCACTTCTGGCTGCTACGAATACCATCATGCCCTCAACCTCTAACTCAAGATCGTCCTCCTTATGGTCATCGGAGCCGATGAACTGGAGATCGTACAGGAATCCTTTGGGCCCCCTTCCAACAATCTCGACCCTCAGGACGAGTTCAGTCACCTCTTCCGACTGCTCCGCGAACTGGTCCAGCATCTCACGCGCCTTGGAACTGATACTCAGCATGGTACTCGATAGTTGGCTGACGCGGCCCTCTATTCAACCTGTCCGAGCGCAGGCAAGCCTCATCATCGAGACGCCCCACGCCAAAACGTGAACGATACTGGAGTAGTTGACATACTGGGCAGACCGCTCAGGGACCTACGGATTTCGGTCACCGACAGGTGCAACTTCAGGTGCAGGTACTGCATGCCCAGAGAGCGTTTCGGAGAGGACCACACGTTCCTTCCTCGGAGGGCATACTTGTCATTCGAGGAGATAGAGAAGGTTGTTCAGGCCTGCAAGCCACTCGGTCTCGAGAAGGTCAGGATTACCGGTGGCGAGCCGCTACTCCGTCCTGATTTGCATGACCTTGTCTCGAGATTGAATCGCATAGGGGTAGAGACTGCGCTCACCACCAACGCCTCATTGCTTTCGAGGCAGGCTGACAGACTCGCAGCCGCGGGGTTGGACAGAGTGACAGTAAGCCTCGATGCTCTCGACCCCAAGGTCCACGCTCAGATGACTGACAGCAACATCCCCGTGGAGACCGTTCTGGAAGGGATCGAAGCCGCAGTTCAAGCAGACCTCTCTCCGGTCAAGATCAACTGCGTTGTCCAGAAGGGCGTTAACGAGGATGAGATCGCCCCACTCGTCCGCAGATTCAGAGGCACGGGCGTCACGGTGCGTTTCATCGAGTACATGGATGTGGGCAGAACCAATGGCTGGCAGCTAGGCCAAGTCGTCCCATCGGCTGACATCCTCAATTACCTCCAAAAGGAGTTCGATTTGATTCCAGTTGATTCCCAGAGTCCTAGTGATGTCGCTAGACGCTGGACCCATACCGATGGCTCCGGGGAGATTGGATTCATTTCTTCAGTGAGCGAGCCATTTTGTGGAGACTGTGTTCGTGCGCGCATATCTGCAGACGGCAGACTACACACCTGCCTGTTTGCTTCGGGTGGCCATGACCTGCGAGCTATCATCCACAACGGAGTCAACGGGCAAGCGCTCACTGACGCGATATCAGCGATATGGTCGAGACGTGATGACCGATACAGCGAGATACGTTCACAGGAGACCTCCGCTTTACCTAGGGTGGAGATGTCGTATATTGGTGGCTGAGCCCCGCACTCGACTCAAGCGTTCCAAACGGCCCTGAACCGACTGACCTCGGGATCATCGTCAGGCAGAGATGAGAGGTGAAACTCTTCCATTTCCAAATCTTTTCCAATACTCTCGATGAATAATCTGGGAAGCGGCCATGGCGGCCCCTCTCCTTCTTCCTGACTCGTATGGTAGCGCCCGATGCAGACCAGACAGCCGCCTGGGGCCACTAGGGGTGACAGCCGTGGGGCAGCCAGTATGCGAACAGGCTCTGGCATGGCCTGTAGGATGTGAACCTCGAGTACTAGGTCGAAAGACGCTCTCCATTCGCTTGGCATGTCGAGGAGATCTGCTACTGCCCATTCTATCTTCGAGCTGGGGTTTTGCTCTTTGGCCCACTCTACGGCCGTGGAGGAGATGTCGAAAGCCGTTACATCCCATCCTCTTTGTTCTAGAAATGCTGCATCCTCTCCCAACCCGCAACCCACCACCAGCGCTCTACCCTTGGTCGGCCTTCCAATCACCCACTCGACGACTATCGGATTCGGTCGTCCGTCGGACCATGGAATCCACTCTTCATCTCGTTCAGCGGAGGAGTACAATTCTTCGAACCACGACAGCGGGTCTCCTCCCTTCGAGGCAGCCTCCGACATAGCGAGCAGCCTCTCCCGAACTTCATCCATGAGATACACCTCGCTATCCATTGGTTGCCGAGACAATCTCATCCCAGGGAGCATCGGTCCTGAATGCCGGCTTGCCGTATCTGGCAACCGCTGCTCTGTATCCAGCATCCCCAAGCCTCTCAGCCATACTCTTGGGGCTGGGTGGTGAGCCGGAACCAAGCCAACTAGCGAGTTCGTCAACTAGGATGAGATGTGGGGCATCGATGACCCCCGCCTCATCTGAGATGTGCCTGACACTACGAGCCACCCTCCTGCACTCATACTCGAAATCCTTCTCTGACCAGCCGACAGGGTCATCCTCGATGGCGCTGGGGGCGCACAACTCGAGGGCCCGCTCTTCGGTCATCGAGACCATCGCCTCGGTCTGACCCATCGGGCCTGTCCACATCGGACCGGAGATACGCTTGTCGGAGCGATCAACAGGATGGGAAAGCGGAAGGAAGCAGTGCATGGGCGGCGAGTCGAGCAAAGTCTCCGGTTGCAGTCCGGATTCAATTGACGAGGAGACTTCCTCTATAGTAGGAGACGCCACTCTCCATCCAAGTGAACTCTCGACATCGTTAGCCCTTTCTATGCTACGCAGAACTCGTACCGAGACCCTGAGGTGGTGTGACTCCCATATCGAGAGGAGCGGCTCGATCGAACGCTCATGCCGAGCAGCAGTTCTGGCTACGGTCGCTAGCAGCACCCTGAGACCGGAGTCATGCGCCAGCCCATCGGTTCTCACACGCGCCCCGTAGCGGCGCAGTAAAGCGTTTTTTGAAGAACCTGTAAGGGCTGCACTATCGGTGGCACTAATCTCAGCAACACCTCTTCTGGCCAGTGACTGGATAGCGGTGTCGAGGAATGGCAGGGGAGATCCGTACGGATCGATGTCGACCCAGTGTCTCCCGTGCTCTAGCACGCTCTTGCGCAAATCACCCAGATGCGGAAGCAACTCGCCTTCTCCATGCTCTGGCAGGAACTCCTCATGGCAGCGCATAGCCCAGTCAAGGGCCATCGGGTCCATGTCCCCCATCGTCGCGCTGATGCGAGACGCGCTCTGTGCCGGCAGTTCGTTCAGCCAACGTCTAGCCCTCAGCCCGGTGGCCGACAGCCCATCCAATGCATAGATCGAGCCATCCCCCAGCAGCTCCGCCTCGATGCAATGCTGCAGCAGCAGCACGCTGCGGGTCCTACTCCCAGACATCGCTGGATTGTGGAACACTGCACCCTGTCCTTTCGCAACTGGACCTGTCCCTGACCCGCTCGGGTCGCAGGCCAGCCTGCAAAGTGTGCGCCCCTCGCGGTGCAGCACACCGGGCCAACCCTCCGGCTCCGTAGCATCCATGCTAACCCGAGACGATTATCGCACAAGGCATTGACGATTACAAGGCTCACTCAGTAGTGCTCAAAAATGACACTCTGGTCAGGGTGAGTCACCCTTCTGCCGTCGTCATTCAACGAACCAACCCTGCGGGTTCCAGGAAGCCTCTCTGACAGCCACTCCGTGACCGCTTCAGCAACATCTTCCGACACAGCCAGAACCATCCCCATCCCCATGTTGAAAGTGCGATGCATTTCCTTGTTGTTGACCGAGCCGATATCGGCTATCCACGAGAACTCGGGATGCACCGGCAGAGGGTCGTCGATGTGCCAGCCAAGACTGTCATGCAGTCTAAGAAGATTGGATAGACCTCCTCCGGTGATGTGAGCCATCGCCTTGAGGTCCTCGGACGAGCATGGCCCCTTGCCTTCCCGGCATGCCAGCACCAAGTTAACGAGAGGGTCTACGTATATCCTAGTCGGATTCAGCAGGACTTCGCCCAGAGTGACCTCCTCCCCCCCTGCCCACTTGGCTATCCGGCCGTCGTCACCGACATCGAACGGAACAGCCTCGTCGAGTGGTGCACCAGAGCGCTCGAGCACCGCTCTGACCAAGCTGTAACCGTTGGAGTGGATGCCGCTACTGGGAAGCCCAATCAGAACATCCCCCGATTCGAGCCCATCCCCGGTGATAGCATGTCCCGCGGGGAACCAGCCGAGAGCTGTCCCAGAGAGGTCGAGTTCGGTCACAATCCCCGGCAGAGTGGCAGTCTCGCCTCCGGCAAGTGTCACTCTGGCCAGCCGGCACCCCTCATCAAGTGAGGATCCCAGCGCTGAGTGTACCTTGGGATCGGTCTCTGGTACTGCGATGTAGTCAACAAAAGCGAGCGGTTCTGCGCCAACACAAATGAGGTCATTGACGTTCATAGCTATGCAGTCAATGCCCACGCCTTGCAACCATCCTACCTGACTGGCCAGCTGCAGTTTCGAACCCACACCGTCGGTTGCTAAGGCCAGTCGAGAATCACCGAACTCGACGATACCTCCGAACCCTCCAGGTAGGGGGACTGGAGCGCCCTTCTCACCCGGCGCCCTCACTGATGAGCCGAGCGCATTTATCAGGCTGGATATCGCAAGTCCCTCAGCATCGATGTCAACACCGCTGGAAGCGTAGTCCATCGTTTCCCCCCCCACAGCCCTGCGGGGAGACAGCACCTCATCATTTTCACTATCAGAGAGCCACTATTATTGAAGTTAAAACCATGAAAATAGCTATTTTAGTGGTTTTTATCGCTCAATCGGTTTACCTTCGGAATTATTCACGAATCTCTATAACGGGTACACATTGTCGCGGGCGCACTGGAGCGTGATTACGCTATGAAAAATAATAAGTTAATTGCAATGATGCTTACCCTGAGTATGCTGGCGGCTGCGTTCGCTGGTTGCCTAGGGGGGGACGATGATGACGAGTGGGAGCTTACAATGGCTCCTGACGTCAACGCTGTGTTTGTGGAGTCCGGATGGGACCCCATAATTCCCAACCTGAATGCCGGCGAGATGTGCGACGCTATCATCTCGGCGATGACGAAGACGGATGAGCGCGACCTAGTCGTCGACTTCACCAGGGCATACTACACTAGTAGCCAGGGTGTAATCGGTGGCTCCGGTTCAGCTTCTATATCCGAAGTTAGCGCATTGAATGCAGCTGGCACGATTATTGGAGTACAGTCTGGGACCACCTCAGACATATACGCCAATGCCAATCTTGCCTCAGCTACAATTAACGCTTACGAGGATTTCCCGTCAGTTATCGCCGCGTTGAACAACGGTGATGTGCATTACGCTATGGGAGATGCACCCGTTCTGTCTTTGGAAGGTACCCTCATGGTCACTTTCTCGGACGAGAACTTCGGTCTAGCTGTCCGTGAGGACTCCGGCGAGCTTCTAGCTGCGCTGGACGTCGCTATCGGCGCTATTGTCGCATCCGGAGAGTACGACGTCATCTATGGCGCTTGGTTCGACGGTGCTGTGACTCTGGCCGATGACTCGACTGCTGACACCGTTACAGCCTACCCAGCTGCCTCTGAGGGCAGCACTCTGGCCGCTGTGCTGGAGTCCGGTGATCTGAAGCTGTGCACGGACCCGTTCTACCCACCGTTCGAGAACTACGACGCTGACGGTAATGTAGAAGGCTTCGACGCTGATATGGCTAACGCCATCGCAGACGAGATAGCCGCTAACTACATGGGAACGGACAACCCGATGTTCCAGGCCCCAGCGCCTACAACGGTCAACATCAAGATTGGCGCCCTGTACGATTCCACAGGACCAATCGCTGATTTCGCCCCTGGTTTCAGTTTCGCAGTCGCTACGGCGATTAGCGATCTGAATACTGCGGCCGCGGCAATTGGGAAAGATATGCACTTCGCTGCGGTCACTGGCGACACAGGTTGCAACGGTGATACTGCTGGTACATCCGCACAGAGTCTGGTAGATTCTGGAGTCGTTGGTGTGGCTGGAGCAGCTTGCTCCGGTGCATCGCAGGGAGCTAACGCTGTTCTCTCCGCTGCTGGGATTCCGATGGTCTCGTTCGCGAGTACCTCGCCTGCACTGAGCGACGCAACTGCGCACCCGGACTTCTTCCGTGTAGTACCTAGCGACGCCCTCCAGGGCAACGCTATGGTCGCTATGGTAGCTGATAGTGGTGCAACCAACCCCGCGTTGGTGCACATGGTCAACTCCTACGGAGCTGGCTTGGCTGATTCGTTCAAGACTAACTGGGAGGCAGCAGGTAACACCCTATGTGCCCAGATTGGCTACGACGAGCAGACGACAACCGACTACTCTGCATTAGTTCAGAGCGTAGTCGACGCAGGCAACTGCGACGCAGTCGTGTTGTCCTCGTATGCCGCAGATGGAGCCATTCTAGTCGAGACTATGGCTGGTGCACAACTCGGACTACCGGTTTTCGGAGCTGACGGAATAGCTGGCGAAGCAGCACTAGACTCGTACTCTAATCCGGCTGCCTCCAATGGCGTCACAGTAACCAAGCCTTCGAGTGCTTCTGGATCGGGAGACTTCCCGGACCAATGCAGTATGGACGCAGGTTGCTCGTCAGGAATCTTCACTTCAGAAGCCTACGACGCTGTGATGATAATTGGTCAGGCCGCAATGATGGAAGACGGAGCCAATATGGCAAGCCACATCGCCATGGTTGGAGTTGACTATGCGGGTGCCAGTGGCACTCACACCTTCTTCGCGAACGGTGACGTTGCTGGTTCAGGCTATGATGTCTGCACCTTCAACCACATACCAACATATGGCCAGTACTTCAACTGCGACAGAGCATGGACATCTGCGGGCGGCCTTGCCGCTGTCCCGTGGGCAGGTGCTGTAGTCAAGATTGGCTTCATGGGCGACGCTACAAGCCCGGCCATCAGCGACTACTGGGTACCATTCCAGGTTGCAGCGACAATTGGCCTCAACCTAGCCAACACTATCGCATACAATCAGGGCGTTCAGTTCGAGCTTGTATGGGGCGACACTGCCTGTAACCAGGATACCTCTGCTGCATCAGCACAGAGCCTAGTGGACGCTGGCGTAGTCGGAGTAGTCGGAGCTGCATGCTCTGGAGCCTCGATGGGAGCCAACTCGGTCTTTGCCGCAGCTGGCATCCCAATGATCTCGTATGCTAGCACGTCACCTGCTCTGAGCGACGCTACCGCTTACCCGGACTTCTTCCGTGTGGTGCCAAGCGACGCAGGCCAGGGTATGGCACTCAGTGATGTCCTAACGGCCAATGGTGAGGCCACTGATGGTGTAGCCCTCATACACATGGTAAACGCGTATGGAGCTGGACTAGCTGACTCGTTCAAGGCCAACTGGGAGGCAGCAGGTAACACCCTGTGCGCCCAGATTGGTTACGATGAGGCAACAACCAGCGACTATGCCGCAATTGCCCAACAGGTCATCAACGACGGCTGCACCGCGGTCCTAACGGTTTCCTACAACGCCGACGGAGCCATGGTGATCAATGAGTTGTCCTCTGCTGGCTTCTCAGGACAGATCTACGGTACTGACGGTATTGCCGAAGAGGCAATAGCGAATCACGTTACGAGCAACGACCTGCTACACGGAATCATCGCCACCAAGCCCGCATCAGCCACTCCGAGCGAGGTTTCGATGACCTTCGATTACCTGTGTGCCATGACCACACCTTGCGACCTCGGCATCTTCACCGCCGAGGCGTTTGATGGTGTGACAATAATGGCCTTCGCCGCTTTCACCCAAATGGCGAACCCAGGAATCACGCTGTCTCAGGCTATCGCAGGCACAGGACAGGGATGGAATGGAGCTTCAGGCTCGATAACGTTCCTTGCTAACGGTGATACACCCGGATCTGGATACTGCGTCGGAGTATACACTGCTGATTCAAGCGGTGTTTCCTTTGACTGCACCCAGCATTGGGGCGCAAGCGGTCTAACTGATCTTTAGACAGGCCGCTAAACGTAAAGCAGTGCGGCGGGCATAAGGCCCGCCGTACTGCCCAAATCCACCAACATTAATTCCCACAACTCGTAGCGCGAGCGTTGATACAGTGCTCCGGCAACTACACGAGTCCTTTTCCTCTATGCCTAGGGGTTGGCGAAGGTTTGCTATAGCCGTACTTTTCTTTGTCGACGCAACGCTACTAGGACTTCTCCACGGGCAAGGGATACTCAATCAGATAGACCAGATTCTAGGTAACGGTTTACCAAACGACTTGGTCTGGATACTGCAAATAGTTGAGGCTATCAGCGCCGGATTCGCATTCGTGAAAATTATCTTCGATGATATAAAACCCGGAATGGCCCGCAATGTGGCAATTGCCCTCTCCCCCTTACTGCTACTGCTCATAGTTTTCTTCACTCTCGAAATCTTGTTACAGGGTCTTGATTCGAGGGCCAGTATTGTACTAGACATGGTCTCAATAGGGACAAATACTCTCATTTGGTCCTCAACATACCTAGCAATCGCATTAGGACTCACACTAACATACAAGGTCCAGAGGTACGGCAACTTCGCCCAATCTGAGTTCTTCATGGTAGGTATGTTCCTCGCCATGGTGATAGCATGGAGCGACTACTACAGCCCGATTTACGAGGCTCCCGCAGACGGCGTCATTGCATGGTCGCTTCTACTTAGGGTACTGGTCTTCGCATTCGTCTGCACAGGGTTGGTTGGGGTGATGATAGACATCCTGGTGTATCGTGGCTTCAGGTTGCGCAAGGCGACTCCCCAAGTGATGATGATTGCTTCCCTGGGAATCGCTCTCATTCTCCGAGCCTTATTCTTCCTACGATTCGGATCCTCGAGGAACATTTTCGAGCCAGATGGAGATATTAGGATTTCAAATATGTCCTGGAAAATTCCTACTCAAAAACTCAAAATCAATCTGGGCAACAGAGACCTGAGGGCCAGTGAGGACGCCAATGGAAACGGTGTGTTTGACGTTGAAACCTACACTCAAGCCCACGCTAACGCAGGAGAAATCCCAGTAGGGGCCGCCATTGGAGATATAATCCCCGGAACAGGTGAGGATCTAGACGGAGATGGAAGATTCGATTCTAATTCTGAGACATACACCCACGGGAGCTGCGAGCAGTCGGCTGACGCCGAAACCGGGGAACTATTGTTCGACGAGACTACTGGAGAGCCACTCTATCAGCGCACAGTGAGTGAAGGTTGGAGTCCTGAGAACACCATCGATGGTAGCCGACCGACCTACGAACTCTATGATATGGCATCAGACTGTGTTAGTCAAGCCATCACCACATATCCTTTCCACAAAGGCATCGTGCCGTTCGTTCTCTTCAGCGCAGCAATCCTCCTCTACCTTCTCCTCACCAAGACCCGCCTCGGAAGGAAGATGCGAGCTGTCGCTGACAATCCAGACCTAGCCGCAAGCAGTGGAATAAATGTCGAGAAAATTCAGCTAACGAGTGCTTTCCTATCCGCTGGAATCACGGGTTTGGGTGGCGCAGTTTTTGCAATGACATTTCTTTTCAATCCCTCGACCGCATTCATCCTGCTTCTGCCTTCGTTTGCAGTGATAGTTCTGGGTACTATCGGGTCCGTCCCTGGAACCATTTTTGCAGCCCTGATTGTGGGCTTTATCAGGGCAATATCCTATCCCGTACTCGTCGGTATAGGCTCACCGCTTGACAGACCTAGCTACTCTCAAATGGCCGATGTCATGCCCTATATCTTCCTCATTGCTATTCTAATGATAATGCCACTAGGCATAGGCGATGCATGGGAGAAGTGGAAGATCGAGAGACTCAGGAAGAAGAGCTCCAAGGATTCCGCACCATCTAGGAAAGTGGCAGCGGTATTGGCCATACTCCCCACCGGAATCTTCGGCTTGCATCACTGGTGGCTAAATCGTTCCGATAGGGCCCAGTCATTCTCTGCTATCGCAATCGGTGCCTATGTCTTGCATCGCATCAGCAAATTCCTCGGCACCCATTCTTTCGCCGACGGGGCGTGTGCCGAAGCATGTTTGGATAGCACAAGCGCTGAGACAAATCTCGCGGTGCTGACTGGCAGGAGCGACGGTACTTTACTCGTCGAAGACTCTCCCTACTTCTCCGAGGCAGTATCTGATTTGGATGCCACATGGTTCGAGCTCATGCAGACGGAGTTGCAAGTCACTAACCTGATTGTCGATTTAGGGGAATACGTATGGCCACTCGTCCCAATTCTATTATGGGCATTAGCATTAATTGAGATGAACAGACTACTGTCCAATGACAATACCTCTTCCAAAAAATCCTCCGCGGAACACAAGAACCTCTTCGCTGCTCTCAAGATGCCAAATTTCGATAATTTGAGGAATAGGTGGTTGGAGATAGACAGGAAGCACCAATCACTGATTTCGGACATATCTGAGCGATTAGCGGGGTTCGGTCAGCAGACCACTTCAACCATATCTAATGCAAATTCGTGGATAATCGATACTGTGTCTTGGAGTTCAGAGGAGAGGAGTAACCATCTGCGAAAGTACGGACGCGAGGGGGCGACCGGCTCTTGGTTGGCCTTCGGTGTTCTGTTGTTTACCATGCTCCTCTTCCTTTGGTGGCTACCAATCAGCGACGATGTGGATAATCTCAATTGGAGTAAGGCGTTTCAAGTATCCAACGTCCTCCTCACTCTTTCGATATTCCTGTTGATGACATTCTCACTAAACTTGCACACCGGTATCACTGGAATGGTCAACTTCGGTGTCATATTCTTTGTTGGAATCGGTGCAATCACGGTCACCGTACTAACAGCACCCGTTGAGATGCATGGTCATGGGTGGGATATTCTTCCAGCCACTATTCTGGCCATTTTCCTCTCAGCTGCTTTCGGATGGGGGCTCGCATACCCAACCGCCCGTTTGAGAATGGATTACTTCGCAATAGTGACAATCTCGTTGGGCGAGATAGTGAGAGTCCTTCTCTCTGGCGAACCTCTCCTCAGAACCGGACCAATCGTTTCAGGGGTTGGGATAGGGAACTATCCACTTCCACTCAAGCAGTGGTGGTTCTGTGGCTCTAGTACGGAGGTAGGCCCCGATAAGTTGTACATTAGCGCGGATAGTTGCAGGAACGACATCCTCCTTAGCTCCCCTGCATCGTCGGTAAGCGACTTACTCAATCTGGGCGATCCCGCACCTTACTTCTTTCTATTAGCCACGATTGGCATCACCCTCTGTATATTGATCTGGATCCTCTTGGATACTCTTCTAGCCTCTCCATGGGGCAGGATACTAAAGGCGATTCGCGAGGATGAGGATGTTGCACAACACCATGGACACAACGTGCTTACTAACAAGGCAGCCAGTCTTGCCTTGGGAGCGGCCATCGCTGCGTTGGCAGGCGCCCTGTGGGCCTGGAAGTTAACAGGTTTCGATGCCTCGTTCATGTCTCCTGCGAAGTCGACCTTCCTTGTTTGGGCCGCATTCATTATCGGAGGGGCTGCGAATAATCGAGGAATGGTAATTGGAGCCTTCATCATCGTGTTGATGGAGTTCCTATTCAACGTACTAGTCGCTGCAAGCACTTCTGATTTACCCCTCTACTCAACCACATTCCAAATAGACAGTTTGTATAGGTGGCTTATCACTAGCCAATGGGCTGTCACGAAGACATTCTTGGTACTCACTGCCATAGGCTTGGCAATTAGATCTAGGGCAATCATAGAGACAGGAGTCTGGGGTACGATTGTATTTGCCTTTACTGCCATTTTCTTAGGAGAGAAGTCAATAGAAATCGCGACAAATTTCTCCGGCGACGTCTCTATCTTGGGGCCTAGTATGGCGTACGTCAAACTTCTCCTTATTGGCGCCCTAATGCTCTTCTCTCTCAAGTACAACCCGAAGGGACTGCTACCCGAGGTTCCCAGCAGGCCTCTCCGTCCCTCAGAGCATCCCTTGAACGCCGAATCTGGAGGTGATACCCAGTGAATGCAGTGCTCAAGGTCGACGGCCTAAGAAAGGAGTTCGGTGGTCTTGTAGCGGTCGATGATATATCCTTCGAGATTGGAGAGGGGGAGTTCGTGGGCCTGATAGGTCCCAACGGATGTGGAAAATCAACGACATTCAATTGCATCAGCGGTCTTCTGAGACAGACTTCTGGCACCGTTGAAATGTTCGGCCAAGACATCTCTGATCTACGGCCCGATCAGATTCAGAACCTCGGGATGACTAGGACGTTCCAGCACACAAGACTGTGGCGTCAGATGACAGTTGTAGAGAATCTCATGGTCCCGCCAAGAGATCAGTTTGGCTCAAACATAATCGATAAGATCAGATCAGCCTTCGCACCGTATTCGAATCCAGCTGAGACTGAGCGCCTAGAGAAGGCATACACAAACCTAGACCAACTCGAGGTCCCGCACATGGCGCCTAACCTGACAAGCGAATTGTCTGGTGGGCAGAGCAAACTGGTTGACATCGGCCGCTCGATGATGGGCGATCCACAGCTCCTGTTGCTCGACGAGCCGGTGGCAGGAGTCGCCGGCCCACTTGCAATGAAGATCTTCAACAACCTGAGAGAAATCGTTGACCAGACCGGAATATCGGTACTCATCATAGAGCACAACATGGATTTCATCCTCAGGCAGGGTGTCGATCGCATCATCGTCATGAACGAGGGCGAGATACTGATGCAGGGTACCCCGGATGAGGTCAGGGGCAACAGGGAAGTCATCGAGGCTTACTTGGGAGCGAGCGATGAATCGCAGGAGGAGGATGGATGACCAGAGTTCTCGAAGTGAATAACCTCGAAGGAGGATACGGATCGGTCCAGATTCTCCACGGCATAGATATGCACGTAGATGAGGGCGAGTTTGTAACAGTAATCGGCCCGAACGGCTGTGGCAAGTCGACTCTAATCAAGACCATCTTCGGAATCGCTACCTACTACTCCGGCGATGTCAAGTACCGAGGTAATGATGTATCTGGATGGAGAACGGACCAGTTGGTGAACCACGGCATAGCTTATGTCCCACAAGTGGACAACGTATTCCCCTCACTATCTGTCCAAGAGAATCTACAGATGGGAGGTAATTTACTGGACAGTTCTACCCTGAATGATAGGATTGAGAGAGCTCTCGAGATGTTTCCCGATCTCCAGGACAGAGTCTACGACGTAGCAGCTTCTCTATCAGGCGGTGAGCGCCAGATGCTAGCCATATCTAGGGCCCTGATTTCGAATCCCAGCTTCCTCCTCCTCGACGAGCCCACGGCCGCACTATCGCCACTTTACCAGCAGCAGATAATAGACAGGATAGACTCGCTGCGTGAGCAGGGAATCACAGTTCTCATTGTAGAGCAGAACGCCAGACTGTCCCTATCCCGATCTGATCGCGGCTACATCATTGCAAACGGTAAGATTGTCCACACTGGCGATGCCAGCCATATTCTCACAGACCCAGAGATTGGTGAGTACTTCTTAGGTGGCACCAGTCACTGAAATCATTCGATTCGACAGAAAGAGAGTCCGAAGAACTCGCATCATTCGTCCATCGCATTCGTTCTAGTCAAATTCCAGACCCAATAACTCAAACTCAGCAAGAGGACAACGCGTCATGGAGGCATGATCCATGATCCTGATGTGAATTTCAGCTACAACATGAACGGTTGCTTGAAACAAATGACCAGCATGGACGTTATTGTCATCATCAGACCAGCAGCAGTGGATATGGGTGAATGCATCTCCTTTCTCCGTGCGAGCAAT
>JAAZXI010000005.1:0-27064 GCA_014240285.1 Methanobacteriota archaeon | reverse complement strand
GACTCGCCAATTCTGATGGGAGGTCCAAAGACCGTCTTTGGTAAACGCCTTCCTCATCCATGTAGCCATATTGATTGTCACGAGTACGACCAATACCGCTTGTGATAGCGGCCGCATCAAATCCAAGATCATCTGCCAGTTCCTTTAGTGCCGCGTGAATTTCTTCCCCCGGGTCAAGTCGCACGAGGATGTCACTTCCTGAACGCGTGTGTTCCATGAGTGGGCGATTGTGTAACAGTGCTTGAATGCCACCCAAGGTGATTTTCCCGTGGGCCTCGGCCGAATCAGCCAAGCACCTGCAGTGGAAGCCCCCAGTGCCCCATTCGACGCCCTGTCCGAGCAGTTTTTTTCCACTGGAACAGCAGGGGTAGGATTTCCCATACGCACTGTTCATAGACCATCACATCGGACCCGCGAAGCCCGGCGGTGAAAACATGACAATGGCGGCACACGACTCCTCAGCCAGATGGCGAACATTCCTCACTGAGGCCAAGGAGAATCAGATCCTCCTCCTACTTTCTAAACAAGCTCCTCCTTACTTGGAAATCCCCTTCCACGAACTGCAGGCCTTCGACCCGGAGTTCGCTGACGACGTGTTGGAGCACCCCCGTCAGATTCTCGATCGCGGCTCTCAAACCCTCGTAGAGATATGCCGAGAGAGGGGTGAAGACATCGATGCTGTGCTACGAGTCGGTGAACTACCTCGAGATAGCAAGAGACCTCTACGTGAGATCGGCACTGCCGACATCGAGCGCCTGCGCAGCGTCGATGCCATCATCACCAAAATCTCCGACCTCAAGCCGCGCCTGCACATAGCCGTCTTCACTTGCGAGGCTTGCGGCAACACCATTGAGGTCAGTCAAAAGAACGAGAGGGAACTGGTTGAACCTCTGCGATGCCCGGCCGACTCCGGGTGTGGAGGAAGTAAGAACTCAAAGGACAACCCGACGAGATTCAATCTCGTGGTCAACATCTCCAGAATGGTCAACAACCAGTGGATAGAGATACAGGAGCTTCCTGAAAATGTGCCCAGTGGGGCACAGCCCACTCGTGCCTCTGTCCTTGTCGAGGGAGATCAGGTGAACCGGCATTTACCCGGAGAGAGGGTAGTGGCGAATGTGATGCCCGTGGTTCGCAGCGAGGTCCGCCGCAACCGGAAAACCCCCATGTTCGACATCATCTACCATCTGATTAGTTCCGAGCATGAGAGCATCCCGTTCAATGAAATCCAAATCAGTGAGGAGGACAGGGATGAGATACTCGAAATCTCCAGGAGGGAGGATTTGATGAAACTCATGCAGCAGTCGATAGCACCCTCGGTGTTCGCCACTGGGGTGATGCACTATGTCAAGCGCTCGTTGGCTCTACAGTTGTTCGGAGGCGTGTCTCGAATAAATCCCGACAGGACTCGAACAAGAGGGGACATACACATCCTCTTGATGGGTGACCCTGGTGTAGCCAAATCCCAAGTCTTGAATTACATGTCAAAGCTCTCTCCACGAGGAAAATTGGCTTCTGGAGGAGGGGTTTCAGGAGCCGGTTTGACCGCGGCTGCGGTCAGAGATGCTTTCGGAGACGGCAGATTCGCTTTGGAGGCGGGCGTCCTACCTCTGTCCGACAGAGGTTTGGCGGCAATCGATGAGTTCGACAAGATTAGCGATGAGGACAGGAAGGTCATGCACCCTGCCATGGAACAGCAGGAGATACATGTGGCCAAGGGAGGAATCACCGCTACTCTTCCATCTAGGTGCTCAATCCTTGCCGCGGCGAACCCCAAAGAGGGGAGGTTCTCCAAGAGAGGGCCAAATCAGAGTGTCATGCGCTCTTTCAACGAGACCGGTCTTCCCCCGCCTCTGGCTTCACGTTTCGACATCATATGGATGATTAGGGACGAGGTCAAGGTCGAGGACGATGAGAGGATTGCCCGGCACATTCTGGATATGAGGACCCAAGGAGTCAGCGAATTCAAGATTGAGGAAGCCCTCGACCTCGATCCCACTGAGGGACAGGTGGATCAGATATTCGCCACTGCTGTCGATAAGACCGAACACTTCACTCTCGAGTTCCTTCGTAAGTACATCGCCTACGCCAAGCGCAACATCCACCCTGACCTCGACGAAAACGCCAGAGCCGAGATACTCAGTTACTACACCAATGAACGCCAGTCCTATGGGCGTGATGACCAGATGGGGGAGTCTGAGGTCATACCAATTACAGCTCGCGCTCTTGAGGCTCTCATCCGCCTTACCGAGGCTCACGCTCGGATGCATCTCAGGGATACAGCCTCCTCCGAGGATGCGAGGGTAGCTCTCGCGGTATTCAGGCACTGGAGGGAGGAGTCCGGAATCGAGGATGAGTCAGAGCTCTATTCGGGAGTCTCTGCCAGCGCACGGACTACCAATGCCATAGTCCGCAGCATTATTCGGGATATCTGCTCGGAGGGCGACGGGACAGCTAACCTCACAGAAATTTACAACAGGGCCTCGGTCAGGAAGGTCCCTGAGACTACCGTTGATGATGTGCTCTCCCATCTCCGGATGAGCGGCGAGGTGTTCAGTCCTCGCAACGATGTGTATCAGTTCGCCCGCTGAGTCTATTGAACAGGGCCTTCTCTGGAGGCCGATGGCATTGGAGCCGCGCGGCGATGTCGACAACCCGCATAACCTCGATCCAATTGGACTCGGATTCATGTGCGGATTGGAGATTCACCAGCAACTGGCCACCGGGAAGCTGCACTCTAGGATGCCAAGCGAGCTGTTCGACTACGGTATCGACGAGGTGCCTGATGACTGGTCTCGGTCGAGCCGCCGTCTGAGAGCGTCCGAGGGTGAGGCGGGCCAGATCGATATTGCTGCTCGCTTCGAGCAGAGGAGGAACCGTTCTTTCGTCTATGTCCAGTCCCCCAACGCTGGATTGATTGAGATGGACGAGGCCCCTCCTCTCGAGCATGATGGCGACGCAGTCGATGTGGTTCTGACCATGGCTGCGATGATGGATGCGAAACCAGTCTCAGCCCTGCAGGCTATGCGTAAGACGGTGGTGGACGGATCTAACACCAGTGGTTTCCAGCGTACCACACTCATCGCTACCGACGGCACGGTAAACACTCCCTCCGGAGAGGTCGGCGTGGATGTGATATGCCTAGAGGAGGACTCAGCCAGAAAACTGGATACCCAGCCTTCTTCTTCGGGCGAAACGGTCTTCTATACTCTCGACAGGCTAGGAATGCCTCTCGTCGAGGTCGCTACGGCCCCGGATGTGCAGACCCCTGAGCATGCCAAGGAGACCGCACTTGCCTTGGGCACGCTGCTTCGGGACACCCGCAAGGTGAGAAGGGGGCTAGGCTCCATCAGACAGGACCTCAATGTGAGCATAGCATGTGGCGACCGAGTGGAGATCAAAGGCTGTCAGGACCTCGATTGGATACCGCGGATAATCAGCCTCGAGATGGCACGTCAGTTGCATATGTACAGGCTTGCAAATGAACTCCGAAACGAGGCCAACCTATCCCCTCTGCCTTCAGACAGGGACGACGACGAGATCCCCATCGAAAACAGAGTGGCCGCTGCCGCATCATCGCGTCTCCCTCTCAATATTCACGATCTCACAGGCTGCTTTGTAAACTGCGAGTCGGAGATGGTCCAGGACGCGCTCTCCGGGGGCGCGGCGGTGCAGGGAGTAGCACTACCTGGTTTCGACGGAAAGATCGGAAGCAAGCGACTCGACAGCGATGGAGCTCAGCTTCCTCGACTCGGCAGGGAACTCGCCAGTGCAGCTAGATTGGCAGGAGTTGCCGGAATCTTTCACTCGGACGAACTCCCTGCTTACGGTATATCAGAAACAGAGGTTTCAGAGGTCCGCCAGACGCTTTCCTTGGATGGGTCTGATGCCTTCGTGCTCTGCGTGGCTCCGGCATGGCAGTCCAATCTTGCTCTGGAAGCGGTGGTTGAGCGCGCCCGAGGTGCCTATCACAGGATCCCTCAGGAGGTCCGTAATGTCGTAATCAGGAAAGGGCAGCCCGCTGATGGCACGACGACAGCCATGCGACCGCTTCCCGGAGGGGCGCGGATGTACCCCGAGACCGACATCCCGATTCTGGAGGTCTCTCTTGGGCACTGGGACGACATCCGAGGTAACCTACCACTGAGCACTGAACAGAGGCGCGAGCGACTACAGAACCTCGACCTCTCCCAGAACCAGATGGAAGCCATCCTCGGCTCCGAGATGGATGACGTTCTGATTACGGGAGCCGAGGGTGGATCGTGCGGATGCCCACCGGTACCTGCCAAGGCGTGGGGCTCAGTGATTCTGGACAACACTCGTGCAGAGATAGCCGAAGGCACCGGACGCGACGAATCGGAGATCGCGTGGCCAGTCCTCATTCTAGCCGTGCACGCGCGTGAGGAAGGCATCATCACACGCGAAGGACTGGTTCCTCTGGCGCGCAAACTATGGTTGGAAGGACCGCCCTCAACTGACACCGAATTCAAGGAACGGCTCGAGTGGTTTGCGCAGCAGGCCGAGAAAGCCGGGTTCACTCCAGCAAACACCGGGACAGTGGAGGCTGCAGTTGAGGAGGTTGTGGCCGAGAACATGGACATGATTGGTGAGCGCGGGATGGGTGCGATGGGTCCGTTGATGGGTGCTGTGATGCAGAAGCTAGGTGGCTCAGCAGACGGCAAGACCGTGAGCGAAGCCCTGCGCAAGAAAATCTCAGAGTTGGATGACTAGGATTGTTCAATAACCGATTCAACCGACCTCTGGTTCCGTGACCGACTCGCTGAAACCAGCCTCCTTAGCGGTACTTGTGATACTGCTCATATCATTCCCTACAATCAGCACTGAGTGGGCTAGGATGACCGCGGAGCTGGTTGATGAGGAGGAAAATCCGCACTTTGGTCTGCCTGATATTTGGGATGGCAAACAGGTTGTTTGCATCCACTTCCCTGAAGCCGAGGCACCCGAGGACTTTGAACACGGCCGCACACACATAGATTACGATGGGTCTGAGTTCATGAGTGATGACGAATGGAATGAGACCGGTGCTTGCATCGGCGGATTTTCTGGTCACGACTATGGCTGGTCGCTACTGAATGCAGCAGTCAACTCCACAGGAGACGCTTTCCAACTGAATACCACGCAGTACTCATTTGGACTGATGGTTGACTCGATAGCGGGAGTTAATCCCAGCCAGATGTCGGGAAACTTCAGCGGTGCATATTGGTCACTCTATCACAATGGAGCACTCTCACTGATTGGGATAACTGAATTGGAATTAGACTCTGACAGCGTCATCACATGGCGTGTGGACACCTGGTGATGCCATATGCAGGACAACCATGAAGTGCAAGTTGAATCGCACTAGGAGGGGGGCGTACATGTTCGATGCACACGCGGTAGCACTTGGGCCTCACGGCATGCTCGCAATCAACATCGCAATGCTCTCTCTGATTGGGTGGGCACTGTGGAGGGCAGAGCAGAGATTGTCCTCAGGAAGTGACCTAATCCTCCTCGTTCTCTTGGGTGTGTTCGCAGTCTCAGGACGCATCCTCCTAGATCCCATACCTAATGTTCAACCGGTTACTGTCATCGTGCTACTGGCCGGCATTCACTTCGGTGCCGCTCGCACTGTGGCACTAGCAACAGCGGTGGCGCTGTGCTCGAACATGCTGCTGGGGCATGGGTTGTGGTCACTGTACCAGGCCGCCGGATGGTCCGTTGTGGGAATTGTGGGCGCGACCCTGTCGAACCGACTCTACGTCGACGGGCGCATGATGATCCCAGCTCTTGCTGGTCTAGCCACCGTCTCAGCCTTCGCATTTGATTGGATAGTCTCGCTCAGCGCTCTCCATTCGCTCAGCAGCGAGGTGTTTCTGGTCTATTTGGCGGCTGGTATCCCGTACGACCTACTGCATGCTGCGGGTAATCTAGTCTTCGTGGCGTGGCTGGCCAACCCTCTCAGCGAAGTTATGACTAGGCACATCGCACCCCCGACTCCAATGGCGGTGAGGGACCCTGTCTCGAGCAGAGTCTGAGATTACGATGGTGCTGGTCACACGAAGTGACCTGAAGCTATCCAGGGGTAAACTCGCAGCCCAATGCGGCCATGCTGTGGCTGAGTGCGTTCTGAAGGCCAAGCGCGAGCAGCCGAGGATACTCAAGCGCTACATGAGGGATGGGGCGAGGAAGATAGTTTGCGAGACTACCGACCTAGAGTCATTGAGGAGGCTGTTCGGAGATGCCCGAGTTTGTGGATTGGTGTGCTACATGGTGACCGATGCAGGTCACACAGAGATCCCTTCAGGAACTGTCACCGTACTAGGCGTAGGCCCGGGTCCACGCTCGGAAATCGATGCACTGACAAGCAGTTTGCCCCTAGTCAAGTGAACAAATTGAGAAAATCCACCGTGAGCGAACGCTTTAGGCGGTGAGTATAACGGCTGGACTGGGAGGCAGTTTGCCCCCCAGTCCGCCTTACGTAATTCTGCCAGTTTAGTTTCCTAAAATGATCAGACTAGATCAGGAACTTTGGTCGCAACCAAAGCACCTACGCCGGCTAATACGCCGCCCATAACCCAGTCTACCAGCGAGGCAGCCATATCGTCGCCACCGCCAATTAGGGCACCGCCCATGTCACTAGCACCGCCAAAGTTCAGGGCAGCTGGTATAGCTGCAGCATCATCTGTGCCTGCAACCGCAGTCATCGCTATTGCCATTATCACAAACGCAGTAACCCATGCGTCGCAGCGGTCGTAGACCGTCCACAGCAGCGCACCAGCAGCAACAGCGCCTAGCGCCGTCCATAGGTCAAATGACCACATATCTGGCGCAGCAGCCGCGTCGTGCGACCCGGAGCCTACCATCATCAGTGCCATTGCGGCACCGACAACCTGGGCAACCAAGCGCATTCCGTTGTCAGTCCATGCGTCCGTATCACTCAGATCGCCAGTCATTATGTGGCCCCAAGTGATTACGGGCAGTATGTGGGCACCGCCAATAGCCATCCAAGCAGCCGCCAGAACTAGAGCTCCCCCAAGGGAGTCCATTCCACCAGCAAGCCAGGCAACCATGAAGGCCCCACCCATTTCATTCATCATGTTATCCATATCCATGTTTTCAGTTTCCTCTCACCTAAGTGAGTAGTTGCCGGCTTTGTGGACGATTTATAATAGAATCCTACGAAATCCGGAAATAAACCCCCCAAAAGGTGGTTTTTTCCGATCACCGGTGTTGCTGAAGACACTAGATTACTCCCTCCACAGCGAGATTCCTAACAACTCCAGTGCTGCGCACTGCACACGAGGCCAGAATACGCCCAATCGAGGGATTCCTGCTTCGCAGGAACCGTCATGAGGGCCCACTACCCCCGAGGGCCGTGGTAACTCAGGTTACATTCGAGCCCGAGGTTCGAGATGGGCTGCTTGCAGAATGCTCAGGCCTTTCAGGCCTGATCGAATGGCTCGATTCAATCGATAGGAGACCTGGTCTAGCAGAGCTAGACCACCACCTAAACGGACTCGAGGTCAATCTTCCAGCCCTCAAGCGATGCATCGGCTACGCCGATGATGGATACCAGAGGAATGTAATCAAGAAATCCAAGTTCTATGAACTCGTAGCAGTCTGCTGGCTTCCTGGTCAGGAGACCCCGATCCACGATCACGTTGGCAGTGACTGCGCTTTCCTCATCGTCGACGGCACATCTACCGAGACAATCCACGAGACCAACGAGGAGGGGCATGCGTATCCGATAAACGTCAGGCATTATCAGCCCGGTGAGGTATGCGCTGCGGAGGAGCCGGACATCCACCGAGTCTCAAATGACACCGATTCCGAACTCGTGAACCTGCACATCTACACCCCGCCGCTGCACGCCTACAACATCTACGCCCCAGCCGAGTGATCGACATCCCGCTTGTACTCCTCAAGCACCTCGCTGAACAGCCGGATGTCGGAATCGAAGGTCTCGGGCAGCAACGGCCCGAACGAGAAGCGGAAGAAACGGGGATACGACGTCTGGTGACTCGGGTCCTTGGAATGCGGCCGTTCCATGTCGCAGTCGGAGGCGCATAGGATAGCGGCACCGCGCTTGAACAGCCGCTTGTTCAACTCAGCACTAGTGAGGCCTTCGGGCAACTCGAGCCAGTGGTAGAATCCGCCGTTCCCGGTGTAGACGCCGAGCCCCATGTCCTCGAATGCACTCCCATATCGCTCCCGCTGCCAGTTGTAGTGCTGCTCCACGGCCTTCCGGGCCTGCTTGACGCGGCCGGGCTCAAGCAGCTTCACCGCGTAGTGCTGCGAGGGATGGCTCACGCCTCCCATGCCGAAGCTAGAGTAGTTCGACATCGTCTCGATGTTGGTTTTGCTGGAGATGATCCAGCCTATGCGGATTCCTGGCGACTGCAGCCCCTTCGTGCAGGCCCCCGAGAGGAAGACGTTGCTGTTGTCGAGGTCCTGCACAAACTCGATACCACTCACAGAGGGCGAGTGAAACATCTCGTAAGCCTCGTCGAGCAGGATGCCGTTGCCGGGCTGCTCGGCCATCCTGATGAGCTCTCTAAGCTCCTCTCCCGATCGCGTCTGACCGGAGGGGTTCTGAGGATTCGAGATGACGGGCATCAGGCTCGTTGCGCCGCTGACGCCGGTGCGGTTGAAGTACTCCGAATTGTCCGGGTGGAAACCATTCTCCTTGGTGAACGGGACGGTCTCGTACTCGGAATCGGTCTGAGTCAATATATCCAGATAGGCAGGCCACTCGATACTCCCAATCCTCACCCTGACGTGCTCCTTGAGGAAGGCCATCACGGTGTAGATCCCGGGCCGTCCCCCTGCGAACACCATTACGTTCTCCGGTGTGATTGTCGATCCGTATCGTGAGTTGTAGAAGTCCACGATGGCATCGCGCAGCTCCGGGTGCCCCCAGGCCTTCGGGTAGAAACGGTCCTGCCAAGAGACATCGACGCTGTCCGGAAGCGGGGGGCCACCGAACTCCTCGAGAGGGGTGGTCAGTGGGAATCCCTGTGACCAGGGATGGGTCCCCTCGGTTCCCATGAAACTGCCGAAGGCGTCCCTGAACGCGTACAGCGTCTCGTAGATGCCCATAGGAGGGCAGTTGTCGGATAGGAACGACTCCACTTGGCTTCCGACACCATTCTCTTCCGACATATCCTACCGTAAGGCTACATGCAAATGAGTATTGACCTTCTTGAGTATTGACCTTCTCAATAGCAAATGAAGTGCAGTAAATATCATTATTACCTCATTTGTCTTGACCGGTCCATGAATCTTAACCTGTCCATGAATCAATCGTCCCGTGCAACCCAACTGTCATTACTGCTGGTCATGCTATTGATTGGAATGTCCCTGAACTCTGTCATTAGCCCATGGAATTCAAGCGAACTCAGTAAAGAAGACACAAAACAGCAAACCCATGCAAATGCTTCAACCCTGTTCTACCCTGGTTCACAGGAAGGGTCTACTTATTCGTACTCAACTATCAGCGCCTCGCAAGACTCCACTTGTGCAGTGGCGGAAGACCACTCGATGAGATGCTGGGGCAGAGATGACTACATGCAGTTGGGCTATCTCGGGTGGAGCGGTCAAAACATGTACCAACCGACTAATGTAAGTTTGACTTCTAATGGATACTCTTCGAGTGCATTGGAGGTTTCAGCCTACGGTAACCATGCATGTGCATTAATGTCCGACGAACGCATAAAGTGCTGGGGCGATTCGACATATGGACAACTCGGTACCTCCGGCGATTCGAGCTTACCGGATGTGACAAACTTCTGGTCGACCGTCTCTATGGCCGCTCAGGTCTCTTCAGGACGTAATCATACATGTGCAATTCTAGTAGATCAAAGTGTATGGTGCTGGGGTGACAACAACTGGGCGCAAATGGGAAAGGGATACCTCAGCAATGTTCCCTTTTGGTCCCCTTCGCAGGTACCACAAATAGGCTCAACTTCCATTGCGGTTTCTGCGGGTGCTGAACACAGCTGCGCAATTCTGACGAATGGTTCAGCTTACTGCTGGGGATGGTTAACGTATGGAAAACTCGGGGATGGAGGGCTCTCCAGCACTGTCGGGAGTCCATCCTGGGTCGCCGTACTTCCTCAGAACAGAACCGTCGCAGCAATTTCAGCAGGTCATCACAACACATGTGCGATTCTTGACGATGGAACCGTTAGGTGCTGGGGTCTGAACAATTACGGACAATATGGAGATGGCACGACTACCACTCAACTAACTTCCTCTAGTGAGGCATTGCTCCCGAGTGGTAAGACTGCAATTGCCATAGACGTTGGAGCATACCATGTCTGCGCTATCCTGAATGACGACAGTACCTACTGCTGGGGCAAAAACAACTACGGCCAACTTGGGGTTGGCAGCACAGCCTCATTTCACACAACTCCTACACAGGTAAACGTCCCGAATGGGATTACCTTCTCCACGATTTCAACAGGCTATGATCACACCTGTGCAATCTCGTCAGATGCTTCCGCATATTGTTGGGGAGACAACAGCCACGGTGAATTGGGAGATGGAACATCTGTCGACAGAAATTCTCCTGTTGAGATTAATCTGGGTCCTTCCTGCATAGGCTGTTCTGAACCAGATCAGAATCCGCAATTGGGAGAGCGAGATCCCGATGGTGATGGTATACTATCCATCTTCGACGATTCTCCATATATTGCTGCCTGCACCCCTGGGTATTACGCACAAAACAACACCACTGGATGCACCCCGACCGATCCAGGATACTATTCTGGTGCCGATATGTTCTATCAGATTCCGTGCCCAGCTGGGACATACCAACCGAACTCAGCACAAACTTCCTGCTTAGAGGTCGCACCAGGTCATTATGTTGAAGTCAACATCTCTGCGACCTTCCAGATCCCGTGCCCAGCTGGGACATACAACCCGAACAGCGGTAGTGTTGGTTATTCTTGTACACCCGTAGGACCAGGCAACTATAGCTCAGCTGGCTCTCCTCAGCCTGTACCGTGTCCCTCTGGTACCTTACAACCTCTAGCAGCACAGGCGAGCTGCATAGCTGCTGATCCTGGACATTTCGTTCAGTTGAGTATGCAGACTCAGCAGGAGGCATGTCCCCCAGGAACATACCAACCAATCTCTGGACAAACTACATGTTGGACTGCAACGCAAGGATCCTATGCTGCAGGAACAGGTTCTACTGAACAAACCCAATGTTCACCCGGAACATATTCTACTTCTCCGGGAGCAGTTTCCTGTATGGTTGCTGACCAAGGCCACTATGCTAGCGCCGGGGCTGCAGAGCAGATTGCTTGTGACCCCGGATTTTATCAGAATATGATGGGAATGGCAGATTGTATCGGAACTAATCCTGGCCACTACACAGATCAACCCGGTTCGATAAATGAACTCGAATGCCCCGAAGGAACTTATCAACCGGACAGAGAAGCAACAAGTTGCATTGAAACAGATCCCGGACATTTCCCTGATTCAGCCAGTGTTAGTCAGACGATGTGTGAAGCAGGAACCTTTGCTGCTTCTGGAATGAGCCAATGCACGCTAGCAGATGCCGGCTATTTCGTCTCTCAATCCGGCGCTTCCGCACAGGAGGCATGCCCCGCTGGAACTCACCAGCCATCCTCGGGCCAATCCTCGTGCGTTGACAATGAGCCGGGATACTACACCGCTGAAGAAGGCACACCAGGTCAGATGGCCTGCCCACTTGGAACCTACCAAGATGCTGCAATGGCTACTTCATGCATGGAAGCAGAATCCGGATATCATGTTCCAGCACCCGGCTCTTCCGAGCAGGCGGCTTGTCTGGCCGGCACCTATCAACCTTCAACAGGGCAGTCTGAGTGTATCCCTTCCGAGGCAGGCCACTATGTCATCAGCGCTGCTGCTACATTCTCGACTCCTTGTGAGGTTCGCACATTCCAGCCCGAACAGGGCCAAACCGGATGTATCGATGCTCAACCCGGAAACATTGCTCCTGAGGTTGGCATGGCTGCACAGGTCCCTTGTGAAAGAGGAACCTACCAATCTCTCTCGGCCCAGACGGAATGCATCGACACTGAACCAGGGTACGTCACCGCCACGAGCGCAGCGCCCCACCCCACCCCCTGCAGTCCAGGGACCTATCAGGACAGCAGCGGCGAGATGTACTGCAAGATGGCAGACGTCGATCACTACGTCGCTGAATCGGCTGCCACCGGTCAGAGCAAGTGCACCGATGGCGCGACCCAGCCCCTCAGGGCCCAGACCAGTTGCATCGAAGCGGACAATTCGATGCTAATCATGGGGGGAGCAGCGGCCCTCGTAGTGATAGTCCTCACCGCGATGTACACTAACTCGCAGAAAAAGGGGCAGGCACCAAAGCGACCCCCCGAAGCCAGGAAACGAAGGCGCAGGCCACCGAAAGGGAAGCGGTGAAAACACCCTCCGAGCAGCGATTGAGTGTCGAGCGCACTTGATATGTAAGGGGTCCTCCGCGAGATTCCGTGAAAGACTACCCGAGCGACCGAGTCGACCTGCGCAGTGACACAGTCACACAACCGACACCACCGATGCGCAAGGCGATGGCAGCGGCGGCGGTGGGTGACGACGTACTTGGCGACGACCCCACTGTGATAGAGTTGCAGAAACGAGTTGCACGTATGCTAGGAAAGGAGGCAGCTCTGTTCGTCCCTTCAGGGACTATGTCAAACGCAGTGGCAATCAAGACCCAGACTAGGCCAGGCGACGAGATTGTCACCCATTGCAAGAGCCATATCTACATGTACGAAGCAGGCGGATACGCGGTGCTCGCAGGGTGCTCGATTTCACTGGTGGAAGGCTATCGGGGACTGATGTCCCCAAATGATGTCCAGAGGGCTATCCGAAAGGTTGCAGGGAGCGATTCCCACTATCCAGAATGCACCCTGATTTGCGTTGAGAACACTGCCAACGTGGGTGGAGGTTCGATATACGACCTGGACACTCTGGACGCAATCTGCGAGGTCGCCCACTCAAACGACTGCCGAGCCCATCTCGATGGCGCGAGGCTGTTCAACGCGGTAGTTTCCAGCGGAGTCAGTGCAGCCCGCATGGTGAGAGACTTCGACACCATCTCGATATGCCTGTCCAAAGGACTCGGAGCCCCGGTCGGTTCAGTCCTGGTAGGGGACACTGCTACCATTGCCGAGGCCCATAGGTGGCGCAAGATGTTCGGCGGCGGAATGAGGCAGTCAGGAATGCTCGCAGCTGCGGGATTATATGCTCTGGAGAACAACATCGACAGACTCGCTGAGGACCATGCCCGAGCTCGCCGCCTCGCCGAGGCGGTGGACGCCATGGAGGCGTATTCAATCGACCTTGGGGCCGTACAGTCAAACATGGTTTACATCAACTGCAAGAAGGACGGGGCGAAGCCTTTGGTCAATAGTCTGGCCGAGCAGGGTGTCGATGTTCTAGACTTGGAGCAGGGTGCCGACTACGGGGACATATCGACTGTCAGGGCGGTAGTGCATCTGCATGTCACCGATGAAGATATTGATCGGACTATCGCCGCGTTCGACGCCGCTCAATGACCCGGAAGCATTCAATATCCCACTGTGCAGGCACTGGCGTGAAAGCGATACCGTTTCTCCTTGTAGTACTGCTTCTAGCAGCCTCCACACAAGTCGTCGCCACCAGCGAGCAGAGCTCGATGTGGCATGACGCTAGAGTTGGAGTCAACGGAGGAGTCATTGGGGCTCTGGCTATGCCGTTGACCAATGAGACTACAGGCGGCGAAATCATCCTTGATTATTCTGAGATTACCCAGGTGGTTGAGGTCTACACCGCTACTTGGTGTTTGAACTGCGTGACTACGGAGCAGGCCCTTGACGAGGCCATAGGTGACTCTGATGTCATGCGCATCCATTACCACAGGCACAGGTCCGAACCAGAAGACCCATTCGGCAACAATGCCACGGAACATCGCTGGGAGTCGACCTACGGCGACGCCTCGACTGCAGTGGCGGGATTGTCCAGAGTGGCCCCGTCAACAGTGTTTGATGGTGAGAGGATGCATTTGGGAACCTCACCGAGCTCAAGCAGCCTCGCCAATGATTACTCCACCTCTCTAATCGCCGACCAGTCCTCGTTCAGCGGGTCTGCGCGACTGTCGGTGAGTTCCTACGACCCTGAGATGAGACTCATGCTGTTCTCTTGGAACATAACCGAACATACTGTCCCGGATGTTCAGGGCAGCACTGCCATCAGCTTGACCCCGTGGCTTCTGTTCGTCGAGGACAGCGCCAGCTTCCCGGAAGGCTCGAACGGTGTCGGCGACTACCTGCACGTTCTGCATGACGCCGTAGAGCTCGATGGTACAGAGGGCACTGGATCCGCCCTAGTCCCAACGGCATGGGACGGCGATGACGTCTCCGTGCTGCTGCTGATTGACTGGACATCGCCAACTACCGAATGCTGCAGTTCCAATTGGCCGCTCCCAGGGCCCGGCCTTACTGCCGCCCTACTGTGCTTCCTCGGGGCCCTTTTGCCTTCTCGCAGAGAGCGCTGATTACTCAGACAAGACTATTCAACCTCAGTTGGGTTGAATAACCCCACCCTACCATTGTGTATGCTCGGTGATGCCATGTCTTCGGAAGCCCTCGTTCAGGTGACTTGTGAGGAGGTGCCCAGAGGTGCTATCCCGGGATGGCTCACAGAGCATATTTTGAGGCAGTCTCTAGGTCCTGCAGAATCCAAATCAGACCTCGCCGGAAGAGTTCTGATTGTCTACCCGACTGAGGAGTCCAGAAAACAGGCGCTTGCTGGAATGCCGAGCAGTCAGGCGATTGATAGCACACTCCATCACACCATCGACTCGCTGAAGTCCTCACTGATTGCAGATCTGAGGCTGCCGAGGGTGCTGAACACCGAGGGCGGCTTCGAACTAGTGCTGCATGAAGCTTGCCGCCGCGAGGCGGCGAAGCTTGCATTCCCGATGATCAACCCCCTGCCGGAGATGAGGTGGGGTAGGGGGAAAACCACAGCTCTCGCCGAGCTGCACTCGTACCTGTCACGAGAGTCAGCGGCTGTCGCTTGGGACGGCCCGGGAATCACTTCCTTTAGGGCTGTCATCAGACAGCTTGAGAAGCGATTAGGTGGAACCCATCCAGATATGGTCGCTTCCCGCATCATAGATGGCCTGAACAGTGGGGAAAAGCCGTTCTCGCTGCTCGATGTCGACGGCATAATCATGCTCGACCACCCTCCAGGGGTGCCGCGTTCGCTTATCCAAATCATGCTCGCACTCTCAAGGCACTGTCCAATTCACCAACTAGCTCATCCGGGCAATTTCAGGTTGGGCCATCACGGCATGTCCCTGCTCGATCAGCACCCAATAAAGGCACAATCGGATCTTCCTCTATGGGTGCCGCCGCACCACCCGGAATCAACGAATCCCGTGCAGTCTGCCGAGCGCTTACTCCTACAGAGGGAGGAACATTCCTTCGAGACGGCGATTGAGTCGACGCGAGAACGCCTTGAGACAAGCTCCTCATCCTGCCTCATCATCGTGGACCCGGCGTTGGAGTCTAACTTACCGCGATGGGAGAGGAGCCTGAAGGCACTCGGGGTGCCACTCCCTCCTTCACGTCAACCGGCACACACTCACTCTCTTGGTCACTGGTTAATCGCTCTGGCAACCCTGCCTAACGGTCCCGATGCGTTCTCTCTCGAAGCATTGAGGTCACTCGCGCTGCAAGCGACACTCAGGCCATTTGATGACCCCGATGCTCACCCCACGGAGAACAGGATCAGTCCACGTGCTGACCTGGATATGCTGACGGAGTTGGCTCGGGGCGAGCATGTCCTAGGTGGCCCCGGGGCTCTCGCTAGATGGCTGCAGACGATATCGAGACCACCGATATCTGAGCGCGACCAATTCAGGAAGGAATCAACGCAGTGGTGGCTCCTGTGCGTCGCGGACTCTCTGCGACCACTACTCACAGGAGATGATCGCACAGCCCTCGATGAAGCCAGCAGGATGGGCTGTCACACGGGACAAAAACTCCCGACGATTGGATCTTCGGCCAGCGGTGACGACTGGCTGCTCTCAATCCTCGGAATGATAGATATGGAGTCAGCGATGGAGTCGTGCGACGGAGAGGGACCAACTCCAGCAGCGGTGGTCCAAGCCGTACTCAGGGGCCTTCAGGAACTCAGGTCGATGCAGTCAAGTTTGGGTCACAGTGCGCCTAAAATGGGTCCAGACTGGGTCGAAGAGTTCACTCCACTCGTCCACTCCTCGAGCATCCTCAGCGGTGCTTCCTCAACTTCTGGGAGAGTTAGAGTACTCACTCCAGCCGCCGCCCTCGGTTGCTCCGCAGATACCATCATCCTAGCCAATCTTTCGAGTTCCTCGTGGGATCTCAGGGCCTCAAAGATGCCCTTCCTAGGTGACGAGGAGAGACATTCGCTGGATCTACTCCGACCGGACGGTCCCATCAGGGACGCGAGGCACCAGCTTGAGCACCTCCTCGCTGCGGCTCCTGAAGTCCTAGTTCTCGATCCGAGCCTCGACGACGCGTCACCCGCAGCCGCCCCCATTCGAGAGTGGGCAGCAGCCCACGACCCCGATGACGATGCCGAAGTGATACACACCGAGCCCGAACATCCGGTCAGCCCGCGTGGTCTCAGGCAGTCCGACGGGACCTCTCTCAGGAACATGCTCCCATCAGTCCGACCACCACTCAATCCCAGCGCCATATCAATATCGATGGACTCGGAGTTGCAACGTGATCGCGAGAGACGGCAGCCAAGCCATGCCGATGACGACGGTTACCTAGCACAGGCTTCTGCCCAGCATCTGTTCTCCATCGACAGGACAGATCTGACCCGCCGGGCGCCGGCTGGTACCAAACCTCCCCGCTTGCATAACAGGTGGCCCGTGATAGGGGGCTTTGTTGCCGGAGGTAAGAGGACCCCCACCATCGACCCCCGTCCGTTTTCCCCCCACGCAACCGGTACGGAAGTTAGCGATTCGAGGCACGGTCACTCGACGGGAGCCGAGCAGGATATCCCAGTTTGGTCGCCGAGCAGGCTGCATTATTGGCTGAAGTGTCCGAGGATGGGTTGGTTGTCGAACGGACTCAAGGCAGAGGAGGATGAGCTACAGGCAGAGGATCTGGATCCACGTACCCATGGGGAGCTGCTTCACAACGTCCATCATGACCTAATCTGTCAGACCCTAGGGTTCGAAATAGGTACCGAGAGACCCTTCGGAGAAGGCAGCTCTGTGAGTAGCGTCACTCTATCCGGCATGAGCGAGAACGAGATGATGCGAACAGCTCTGGAGTCCTTGGACAGCAGAGCCCCTTGGCTAGACAGGACCGATGCGGTCTCGACCCACAGACTGATGGTCCTGACTGGGATGAATAGAGAGGAGTGGAACCGGTGGCTGGCCGATCCCGGCCCTGTACCGCCCTCGGGCAGAGTAGGGACCATAGTCAGGGCTGAATCAGCAGTTCGTCATGCAGCACCGGTATGCCTCGAATGGAGCATGGCCGACTTTGATGAGGCTGGTATCGAGATCTCAATACCCACAGATATCGCTGGAGGCGAGGAACTCTCACCGATTCGGGTTCGGGGCTTCATCGACCGGGTCGATATTCTGCCGATGGATGAGGCCAGCCAAGAATGGCTGGACTCCGATGGGGACAAGAGCATCGCCCCACTCAGGGTCCACGGTTCGGGGTGGAGGCCGCGACGTCTAGTGGCGATAAGGGATCTCAAGACCTCCGAGAGCAAAGCCGCGAAGATACGACATTCCGACGGGCTGCTCGACGAACTCCAACTGGCTCTGTATGCAAGGGCGTGGGAGATTGCTCACCCCGGTGACCTAGTGGTCGCTGCTGGTATCTCCCTGTTCAGCCACCACACCGAGCACATGCTGGAGATGTCTACACAGTACTCAACCTCGCACGAGAATCTTCAACTCGGTACTCGCACGGACATCACCACATCCCTGCACAGGTTCCCCGACGAATCTCCTTCTCCGCACAGCGACCACTTCCGAGCGTGGCTCGCACAGCGTCTAGCAGTGGCTCTGCGCGTCGCTGCCGGGGCCACTGCTGGCAAGGTCCACCCAACTCCTTCACCAGGAGTGTGTGGTTACTGTCCGGTGAGGAATGTTTGCGAAGTCAGGATGGAGGCTGGTTTCTGATGCGTCTGAACACCGCCCAACGCCTCGCACTTAATCTGGATGCACACATCGTCATCGACGCCGGCGCGGGCACCGGAAAGACCAGTACGATTGTCGATCGCGTCATCGAGCATTACCTGACCGAGGACCAGAGAGCTACCCGACTGCTCCCCAAGCCGGAGCGACCATCCAAGCTGCAAGGGGGTATGATAGCCGCCCCAGCGGCAGAGCGCATAGACCTCAGAGAGTGGGGAGGCTTGCTTCCGGGTGAGGTCGTACTGCTGACCTTCACCAACCGCGCAGCCGATGAGATGAGGGACCGACTGCGACGAAGTATCGCCCGGTTGCAACCTGGCCCCACAGGAGATGATGGTACTTGGCGCAGCGACCCTAGAATCAGGCATAAGGGATTCAGCGAACAGCTCCTGACCCTGCTCGAGGACGCGCCGATAGGGACCATCGACGCGTTCCTCAACCAACTGGTCTCTCCATACCGAGGCATCCTAGGAGACGCCCTAAGCCGAGACAACGTCTCGGACACTGGCAGGATTCTGCTGGTGGAGTCCGCCCTGAACACCCTCTGGAGGTTGCCCAGCTCAATCTCTCACATCGGAGAGGCGGTCGATGCGGGTATCCCGCCCGAGATTGCTCCAGATGTGCTAGCAGCCAGAGACAGGATTGCGCGGCACTACTCAGGGCGACACTCTGCAGCTAGGGTGCTGCGAAGTCTAGTGGGAAGCTCCGTGTTCATAGAAGAGGCAGCTCGCAGGATAATGGATGGCGACAGCATCACTCCCGAGTTGCTGCACCAGCAAATCATGGCATCAGTCGATGCCGATGAGGTCTCCGAATACGCAGCCGAAGTCCATCTGATTGTACAGCGTTTCTGCAGCCTGGTAAGGGAGAATTCAGCATCCATGGCACTCGCCGGCTGGCCGGCTGATTCTAGGATGGCCTGCTTGGACTCCCTCAGCAGCAAAGGTCCGCCCGAAGATACATGGGGGCAGTTGTCGTGGTTGAGCCACATCCTAGTCTGCACCCTCAACTCATCATCCCTGATGAAGAGCAGCCTAGCCTTCTTCCCTCGCCTCCACCTCCCCTCCGACTCATGGGAGGCTGGAATAGAGAGGTACTCGAAGATACCAGACGCAGGCACCAAGGCACGCGTTAAGGACGAGATCAAGGGTATAGCAACCGACCTCAGGGCCACTTGGTCCTCCGATCGCGGCAGACTGATGCTGCACTTCACACGAGTCGCCCTGCTGCTCAGCGACACAACTCCCCCTGCCTCGCCCGCAGATTGGATTCCCCCCCTCTCTCCGCTCCCGGTCCCTCTGCCAGAGCGGCTCAATACTCCCGCTTCTAGTCACTATTTTACCCTCGATGCTGAGGTGCGCAACTTACAGGATCTGTACCTCGCTCACCGGGGCTTCCAAGGCATCATCCAGAAGCTCAAGGAGCGTGATGAGGTCCACGACTTCGACGACATCCAGAGACTGGCAGGTGACCTGCTTCTGGCTAACTGCCCCTCAACCTGCAGGTCGTTCTATCACTCATCGATGCAGGATGCACTTGACTCGATGACGAAAAGTCCGTGGCGCGATGACCACATCCATGCCGCGTTCGCAGCTCTTGAGCGGCTGGAGGCCGACCCCAGCAGGGCCGGGGAGGAGGCTTCGAGCCTCGGTGCCATCCGCGCCCCTTGAGAGGAGGCTAGATCTGCTAAGGACAATCAGGAGGCGCTACCGTGCTTTCATCATCGACGAGGCCCAGGACAACTCGCCGCTGCAGTGGAGGCTGCTCTCGAGGCTTTGGGGCGAGAGGCGCGTGGGCGAGGGCGAGCCGAACGCCCCTGACACTCCCTGGCAGCCAACGGTCTGCTACGTGGGAGATGTCAAGCAGAGCATCTACGCTTTCAGGCAGGCAGAGGTCACCGGTTTCCTCGAGTTTGCGAGGCAACTGATGACAGTGAACGACCACGAACTGGCGAGCGTCGGCGAATTGACTCGCAAACCAGCGCTCAGGAACGACGCCCACAGCCGCGATCCGAGGAACGCACACCCTCTGACCATCGCAACAGCCACCGAGCACATGGAACAGGGAGGGAGGGACCTAGTGGCTTGGATCCCTTTCGATGCGACCGACCGTGACCTACCTGCGCCGAGCGGGACCGAGATCAAGAACCGCAGGAGGGGATTGATTGCCCTGCAGGTGAACTACCGCACTAGCGGGGGCCTTCTGAGGGCGATGAACGAGTGGTGGAAAGACGTCTTCTCGGACAGGCACCGACTCTTCCCCAACGGTGATTTCTACGCCACCCCTCAGACGTTGTTCGCATGCCCGGACAAGCGTGACTCCCCGGGGGCCATCGAGTGGATCTGCCCGTTGAGCACTGGGGGGGAGTCCAATCCTCCCACCGATTTGACCACTCACTTGGATCCGTTTGGTGCGGGCAAACCCGACTCCCTTGAGCGCCAGGCTCTCCTGATAGCCCGGCGCGTTGGCAGCCTCATCGACGGCTCTCCAGCGAGAGTCAGGTCAGCAGACGGGAAGTGGCACCAAGTGGATGCAGAAGATCCTGTTCCACCCAGTGAAATCATGATACTACTCCCCACTAGGCCAAATATCAGGGACATCGTCATCAGACATCTCCATGACCAAGGAATCCCAGCCCAGGCCGACCGGGAGGGAGGGCTGCTGGACAGGCCGGCCGCACACGCCATCGAGGGGCTGCTGCAGTTCGTTGCGAGACCTAGGTCGCGCCACCACGCTGCTTGGGTAGCCCGGTCCGTCCTGATTGGCATGGATGACGCCCAGCTACAGGACTACATCGGAGGCGCACAGCGAGGAGAAGATCTGCTGTCTCGATTGGTAGGGCACTGCTCGAGCGAGCGCCAACGGGCTCTGGTCGAGAGGTGGCGCCAACTGTCTGGAGCAGGTCGACTCATCGATTTGCTGGACGAGACAATAGACAGGTCTGATCTGCTCACTGCCTACTCAGGCCCCGTCTCACGTCAGGATGTCGAGCAGATTGTCGACGTCGTCAGGACGCTGGCTACCGAGGTCGGTGGCGACGCGATGGTCCTAGCGGACAGGATACGCGACCTCAGGGAGCGCAGCTCCAATGCTCTCGAAGCCATCACCGTCCCGCCAGGTGATGCAGTCAGGGTGATGACGATTCACAGCGCCAAAGGGCTCGAGGCCAAGGTGGTGATACTGGCCGACGTTTTCTCCAACAGGCAGACCAACATGAGGAACGAGGACCTCAGTCGTCTGATAGTGAGCCCCGAGCTCTTCGCAGGTAATCCCAAGCCGTGGTCCAGCGATTCCTCACCACACTCTGCGGTGTGGTCTCACGTCCGGGTGCTGCACCAGGCCCGCAAGGACGCCGAGGCCCGCAGGCTGCTGTATGTAGGCGCCACACGCGCGGAGGAGCGATTGATCGTGGTGGGCTCGAATAGAGGGACGGAGTGGATTGAGGGGGAGGGTCTGCGAATGCCCTGGGCCTACGACACGAAGATTCCCCAACTGGGCCAGATGTGGATTGAGTCGCTGCGACAGGGCTCGTTGAGGAGGGCCGAGGCCACATCGCCATGGCTCGATGAGGACGACGACGAGAGCATCCCGGCCATCAGAACCAGAGGCCATCGAACCTTCGACCCTGCTAGGATGTTCTCCAATGCCTCTCTTGGCGGCGACGCGACTCTCCCAGGCATGCTGGTACTCCATCACCCGGACTGCTTCGGGGATGCTGACGAATCTCCAGTGTTGACCCCGCTGCAGTGCATCGAGAGATTGGACGACGCCGCCCGCTCCACAGTCTTGGTCGAGGACACCCCCGAACCTCGGCAGGATTCGGCCGCCAGAATCAGAATCTCGCCGAGCAGTCTTCCAGTGTTCCAAGAGTGCCAACGCCGACAGTGGTTTGAGACCAGAGGCGGTCTGAGTTCGGAGCCGATAGCCTCTGGTGGGCAAGCGTATTCCCCAAAGGGGATGCCGGACAATGTGGACCCTGCGACTCTCGGCACTGTCTTCCACAGGATACTGGAGATAGGAATCGGCAACCCCGGCCTCGCAGGCGAGCCGGCGAGCTCCCCTCTTCCAAAATCATGGACGGAACACAGGGAGGACCACCTGTCAGACCCCGAGATTCATTCCACGGCGTTCACAGAACTCCTCCCGCCCGATGCCGACCTCGAGCGAACCCGCCTTCTGGTGGAGGGCATGGCGGAGCGCATTGGCTCCGGACCTCTAGGTAGGATGGTGGAACGCCAACCGGTGAATGACCACAGGCTCGAGGGACTCAGAACGGAGATGCCGTTCCACATCGCCCTCGACGTCGAGACCACAGGCTCGGTAAGGCAGCGTTGGAGTCCCGAGGGTCCCGAGCCTCTAGCGAGCATGGATCAGGCCATTATCGAGATGAGCGGGATCATCGACCTCGTGCTGTGCACGGTAACCCCCAACGGCGATTCTGCCATCCGAGCGGTCGACCTGAAGACCGAGGACGCCGGATTGATTGACCATGACTCCTCCGAGGGACTCCTCGAGGCCCTTGGCTCAGAGGACGCCGGACCCGCTTGCAAAGCTGAACTCGAGATACTGAGCAAGCATCGTATGCAGCTGGCCCTGTATTACCGAGCGTTGCAGAGTATAGAGGACGCGAGAAGGGCGGCCGACCTGAGTCACAGGACCGTGCTACCACCTGCCATACTGGTCGGAGTGACTGGCAGAATGGTCGAGTATCCCAGAGAGATGCTAGACCAAGCATCACAGGAGTTGGAAGAGTTGCTTGTCAGGACCGCTGACATGGCTCTGGCCTCGGACGCCCCGCTGTCAGATTTCGACAGACTCCCAGCGGAGTCCGCTCACATCTGCGAGAACTGCCCGTTCCACCGCGGTGCGCTGCCTATCTGCGGCCCTGCGGAGCAGTGAAGGCTCCGACGAAGACTCCATGTGCTGAGGACCTCACACATGCCCATGGAGCTAGACCTCGATGCCCTTGCCCAGCGTAGTGATGAGTTGTGGGAGGAATCGATACTCCCTAGTCTGATGGATTTCGTGGCTATTCCCGCTCTTTCCCCTGGATTCGACCCCAATTGGGCCGAGACCGGAGATTTGGATGCCACCGTCGAACTGTTCTGTGGATGGCTTGACTCTCAGTCCATCGACGGCATGTCCTACGAGGTCCACCGCATCGGGGAGCGCAGCCCGGTGCTGCTGGTGACTATCGAGGGCACCGGCCCAGGCGAGGTGCTGTTCTACTCTCATCTCGACAAGCAGCCGGCCCGCCCGGAGCTGTGGTCAGAGGGACTGCATCCGTGGAAGGCGGTCCGTCGTGAGCCGTGGCTGTTCGGCCGCGGTGCACTCGACGACGGATACGGCGGCTACCTGTGCGTGACCTCCGTCAGGATGCTACAGGAGCAGGGAGTCGCCCACCCTACTTGCCGCTTCATCATCGAGACCTGCGAGGAATCAGGCTCGTTCGACCTCCCCGAGTACCTTGACGCCCTGACCAACGAGCTCGGCAACCCCAATCTCATAGTCGTACTAGACACAGGAGGCGGTGACTACGAACACATCTGGGTCACCGATGCGCTGCGCGGGCTGTTAGCCGGAACCCTCTCTGTGCAGGTATCTCACGAGGGTATCCACTCAGGTCACGGGGGAGGGGTGATACCTTCGTCCTTCAGGATCGCAAGAATGCTCCTCGACAGAGTCGAGGACTCGGATTCCGGAAAGGTGCTAATCCCTGAGATGCACGTGCCTATCACCGAGGAGGTCAGAGCCCAGTCCGACTCGCTGGTGGAACTTCTAGGCGACACGGTATGGGATGATCTCCCGGTGGTCGATGGCATGCGACCCCAGACACCGGGTGCGGCAGAGATGCTCCTAAACATGAACTGGAGGCCGTGTATGTCGGTAATTGGGGCCGATGGGATGCCCCCGATACAGACGGCTGGAAACGTCCTCCGGACCAACACCGACCTCAAACTCAGTTTCAGGGTCCCTCCTGGAGTCGACTCGGAGGCCGCCATCTCCGAGGTCAAGAAAATCCTCGAGAAAGACCCGCCCTACGGCGCCAAGGTAACGTTCACACCCGATGCAGTCTCTGACGGCTTCCGTGCCCCACCTCTCTCCTCCAGTGCCAGTCAGGCTCTCTCTGAGGCCGCGAACAGCATCAGCGGACTACCCCCGATGACCATCTGGCTGGGGGGGACAATCCCATTCCTAGCGATGATCCAGGGCAAGTTCCCCGACGCCCAGTTCCTGTGTACAGGCACTGGGGGGCCCGGCAACAACGCCCACGGGCCCGACGAGAAACTGCATATCCCGGCTTCAAAGAGGCTCACTGCGGTACTGTCTGCGACTGTAGCCGCAGTTTCCAGATGAGCCGGATAACCCCATGTTGCGATGAGACAGATTCCGCCGAGGTTAAAGCGGATGCACCGGTCGAGCCTCCTGAGGGCTCGTATGAGCGAGGAAGAGGGAACCATCACTCCTGAGTTACAGGTGCGCCAACTCGAAGAGAGGCTGGCCGAGGAGACTGACCGCCTCGAAAAGCTCTATGTGGCCTACAAGAAGGTCGAGGACGAGCTGGCCGAGAAGAATGCCATCATAGAGGTCCTCGACAAGGAGGCCATCGACAAGGAGATTGACAAGGAGGGACTAGAATCACTCCTGTCTGAGAAGGAAGCGAGGATTCACGAGGTCGAGATAGAGGGGGCCAAGTCCGGTAAGAGAGTCGAGCACCTAGAGCCAGAACTTGAGAAGATGGAGGAGTTGTACACTCGTGAGAAAGCCCGTCTCGGCCGCGTCTTCGAGGTCACCGAGGAACTCGACGAGCGCAACCGGGTAGCCACCGCCGAACTAGCCGCGCGTGACGACTGGTACGTCCAGCACATGCAACTCTTCGAGCAGCTCAACGAGGCCATTCATACCCGTTACACGATGATAGACAGGGCCATCGAGGCGGCAAGGGAAGTGCTGGCCAGTCAAGAGACATTCAAGGATCGCATGGAGGAAGCCCTCGATGCAGTCAAGGAGACTGTCGAGGACATAGTCGATGACGATGACGAAGAAGGGTCGGACGAGCCCGAAGCGGACGAGTCCTGATTACTTCGGCTGGTGCATGTAGCAGTACTCAGTACTCCTGTATGTGACTCTTCGACAATTCTTACCATTCAGTTTGTCAATATGCAAGCAATGTGTGTTGGTAGATCTCCCTTCGACTCTCGCCTCCTCCTTCCTCTCCACACTTTCCACAATCTCTGCTTCGATACTAGCCAACTCCTCTTTGGTCGTCCCTGTGAGGAAAAGGCTCTGTTTGACAATTTTCATCTCGTCTGCATCGAACCAGAAGGTGCCACAATCCCGGCACCCATCGATTATCATGTTAGGGCCTGTGAATTCGTCATTCTCATCCTCTGATCGTTTCTTTTTCGACCCGGCAGCCGCTGAAATAGCCGCAACAACAACTACGATGAGTAAAATCCCAATAAGCGCGCCTGGATGGTCCACACTTGGCCCGAAATTTCCAAATCCACCTCCACCTCCCTTGGGCATTTCGTAGACCACTCTAATTTCTAGCATCAGACCCTCGCACCGAGGGCACCTCAGCGAGCATTCTTCACCATTCTCAAGAAGTTCATTGAGCATATCTGCTCTCTCTGAAAGCTTAGTTTCTAACATCTTGGCGTCTAGCAAAGCGCCCTTGCATTTTCTACAATGGAAGTACATGCTGTTGTTTGACAGTCGCAAGGTTAGCTGGCCGCAGCCTCGGGGACACTGGAGCTTCTCGATGTCCGCAAGCTGGGTTCTGTGCGCCCGGCAAAAGAGAAACCCAGTCATGGCCTCTCTAGTGCAGGGCTTATTTTTCCCCTTCTTACCCAAGCAGATTGTGATTGACGGATCTAGCCCTCTGTGATTCTTGCAGTAATCAGACTTGTACATCGTTGGGCGACCACAAACAGATCCATCATGCTCGCTGGAGCCCTTGCATTTGGCCATTCAATCACCCGGTTTCGTACCGTCAGCCAGCCTGATGCATTTAGCCGGTACCCCGCCCCAGACCTCTCCAGGGGGGATTTTAGTCCATTTTGGCACAACTGCTCTGGATGCCACGACCGCACCCGCCCCAATCTCACAACCGGGCTGGACAATGCTGCCCGTGCCTAGCAAGGCACCATCATCGACTCTAACAGGGGATAGGACGAGCTCGCCCTTCTCGGTGAGGTGCGCGTTGATGGTGGCATGACCCCCCATCACGACCCCTTTGCCAAGCGTTACCATGCCGGCATCGTTGATGTTGTCCGTGTTCAACTGGGCGCCCTTGCCGATCTTGGCTCCCATCAATCTGTAGTACATGTTGCCGAGGAATGAGGGTACAAGCACCCACAGGAAGAGCAGGGCAGAGCGGTGGAATATCATGGACCAAGCCCATTGGATTGTTGTGAACGACTCTAGGGGCACCCTGCCTTCATCGAGTCTGGGCCGTAACAGCCCTCCTAGAAACCCACAGAGCAAGACCATGCAGATTCCCCAGCAGAGGTAGCCCAGACCGATTCCAATACCCGTTCCTATTGCTTCCATTAGCAGACCCTCGCCGACCACGCAGTCCCTGATCCACATCACTATGAGATAGCCAGGAGCAGCCGAAATCCCCCAGATTACTGCAATGAACAGCATCACCAGCACAGACAGAACGTTCTGTATCAGGTGGAAGCCCCGCATGTCACCACTTCTCGCAACCCTGTCACCTAACTACGACCCTAAAGCATCGTCTACGGCATCCTCAAGTCGTCGCCGCCAACGGCAAGCCCATGGCACAGGCATCAGGGATGCTGGGCGACGGCTCGAAGGCGGTCAAGGTCCACCATTTGGTCAAGGCCCCTG
>JAAZXI010000059.1 GCA_014240285.1 Methanobacteriota archaeon | reverse complement strand
GATGATTATGAAATCCGAGTTTCTGGATGGCCAGTCTTGCATCTTAGGGATCTGCGTCCTCAGCGACATTGATACCACTGGTATGACTGGGATCTCAGTGCTTTTTCCAAGTTCGGAAAGCGAGTGGACTACTAGGTCCAGAGGAGTTACTGAGAGCTTAGAGGAATCTGGTTGGTCTGAGGTAATGGAGGATTACTACGATTATCTTGAGGAGGAGCAGGTGCTATTCTTCTTGAATGAATCTCTAATCTATGATACGGCCGACTTCGACGGTGATGGTTCCAATGACTCGATTTCTTTGGCCCTAGAGATTGAGTCGATATATGACGGAGTGTTTGGAAACCTCACTCTGGATGTATTCAACAACAGAGGGTACTGGATTGATGGGGTCGAGTACGAGTTCGAGATTAATAGTACAGAGATAGTGTACCTTGAGCTTTGGGACGTCACATACACTCACACCGAGGAGAACGGCCCGGCCGAGCTGCTGAGAATCGAAGCTGTTCTCTCTTTGGTTCTCGAAGACGGTACTCAAGTTCTCCAAGAGTGGGTAGAGACGCCACCGGAGTACCTTACACACTACCTAGAGTAGTCTCATAATCTGTTTCGACTCATCCCACACTCAAGGCCTGTAGCACACTCAGAAGCAGTGCCAGCATGGAGCACCCCATGAAAGTGAGTTTCAGATTCCGCGCTTGCATCAGTGCGGCCCAGCCAACCAGCGACAATCCTACAGCCGAAATCAGGACTGCCAATTGGTACTCGTCGGAAGCGGTATTTTCCTCAGCAGCACGTTCTGAGAGAATCAGCCCCTCCTCCTCTGTTGTAACTGCGTAATCGTACATCTCGTCGAAGTACTGATCGTCGAATGGTCCGGTGTCCCTGTCCAAACTATCTATGGCTTCTTGCGACAGGCCTGAGTAGTAGTAGTCCGCCACGCTTTGATTTCCCGCCTCAGAGGCCAGATAGTAGTCGTCGAAGGCATTGAAGTCGTAGATTATGGCTTGATTCGCCTCGAGGTATAGTGAGTTAGCAGTCACTAGTATCGACTGCGAGGAGTGGTAATTGTGAGTCGAACTAGAATCCTCCATGTTCGAAAAGTATGCGGTGCCCGCGGTGCAAATTGAAAGCATAGCTATCAAGGCTGCCATCGCAACTTCCATCTTCATGTCACTATCTTCGTTCTCGTCCATGCTCCTGACATTGCTGGGAAGGAAATAAACATCTGTACTCGAGAACACTTCTCTTTATTGGGAAAAAGAAATCATCACAGAATTATTGCGTTAGCACCCCAAGCAAGACCTCCCCCGAAGGCCACGGTCACAATCAAATCCCCCTTGGAGATTAGCCCCTCCTCGCGTGCCTCGCGCAGAGCGATGGGTACACTGGCACCAGCGGTGTTGCCGTACTTTTGCAGATTTGTAAAAGTCTTGTCCATTGGCAGCCCGAGTTTGTCCATGCCCGCCTTGATGATGTTCAGGTTAGCCTGATGAGGGATTATCATGGCAACGTCTTCCATTGAATGACCAGTTCTCTCTAGAACAGCCCTGACCGCTTGTGGAAATGCCTCGGTGGCAAAATCCCAGACCGCAGGTCCATCCATGTGGAAGTACTGCTCCCCGTCTTCGAAATCCGGGGACGGAATCGGTTTCTTGACTCCGCCCGCCGGAATCTCGATGACCCCGGCTCCGGCGCCGTCGGACATCATCCAGCTTCCAAGTAGGCCCCTGCCCTCGCCCACTTCCTGGAGGACGGCCGCCCCGGCGCCGTCGCCGAAGAGGACGCACGTGGTGCGGTCCTCCCAGTTGAGTATGCGGCTGTAGACCTCGGCACCCACGACCAGCACGTTGTCGTATCCAGGGGTGCCCGCGAAGCGCGCTCCGATGTCTAGGGCGTGGACCCAGCCGGCGCAAACTGCGTTGATGTCGAAGGCGGCTGCCTTGGTGCAGCCTAGCTTGTGTTGAGTAATCCCGGCGGTAGAGGAGAGCGGGACGTCGGGAGAGGAGGTGGCGAGGATGAGCATGTCTACGTCATCAGGTCCGATGCCCGCTTCGTCCATTGCCTGTTGGCAGGCGATGACGGCAAGATCACTAGTACAGACATCATCAGCAGCTATCCTACGCTCTTTAATCCCGGTCTTGGTGGTAATCCACTCGTCACTTGTATCAACTATCTCCCCCCAGTCGTCGTTGGTCATGACATCAGGTGGCACATAGTACCCCAGTCCGACGATACCAGATGGAGGCATGGGCTTAGTTCGAACTGACTGGGACTTTCACTCTTGCTGATGGTATGGGGACAGGAGTCTCAGTAGAGGACCCCTATCGTCCTGCCAATCAATCGACAGAGTAAGTCGAGAGGGCAGAAACTAATGCTCCACAGTGTGACTACAACTCTTCGATTAGTCTCTTTTGTGTGTCAAAACCATCATGGTCGAAGTAACCGCATCTATATTCTCAAAGCCCGCCTTATTCGTCCTCGTCCACTGGACCCATTTGCTTCTCCATGTTGATTCTGGCAGTCCTGCCGAACATTCGCGAAATCAGATTCATTAGCCACGCGTACATGTTTACGCCCAAGGGTATTGCATATAGGAATCATTCGGATTTGACACAGACGTTCATGGCCTCTGAGAAGAAGTCCAAACTCCACTTGCCACCCTCTCGACCCACGCCACTATCCTTGACACCACCGAACGGAACTCGCAGGTCCCTGTGCAGCCAGGTGTTGACCCATACCATCCCGGTATCGATGGCCTCGGAGACCCGCTTGCCCTTCTCGAGATCTCTCGTCCATACGCTTCCGGCGAGTCCGTAGCGGGTGTTGTTGGTGATGGCCACAGCCTCCTCTTCACTGCTGAACGAGTGGAGCGTGACCACAGGGCCGAAGATTTCCTCGGTCGAGCATCTTGAGTCTGGATTCAGCCCCCCGATGACTGTGGGCGCCATCCAGTTGCCGTTCTCAAATCCCGCGGGCATGCAAGGCGTCCCGCCGGTGAGCAAATCACCTCCTTCCTGCTTGGCCAACTCAACATAGCTCTGCACCTTCTCGAGGTGTTGTCCTGAGATTCACGCTGGATTGGAAGGAGTACGCCTCGGGTATGACTCGTTCCGACCCGT
>JAAZXI010000058.1 GCA_014240285.1 Methanobacteriota archaeon | reverse complement strand
CGACAAGGAGGGTTAAGTCGTAACAAGGTATCTGTAGGGGAACCTGCAGATGGATCACCTCCTACGAAACTCGGAAAACCGGGGGGCGGGGCGACTTCGGTCGCCCCGTCTTCCAACCTAATCTTCTCAATTTCAAACCCATTTACTCTTGAATCGGTGTTCTTTCTGATTTCTGGGCGAAACTTCATACCAAACATACCTCGTAAGAGGTACTATGCGAACTTTGCTCGCTACAACAATGATGCTGTTAATGATGACTGCGGCCCTGGCGGGCTGTGCGGGATCCGACATCACCCAAGAAGATGTGGATGCTGCGAGAGAGGAAGGTAGAGCTGCTGGAATTGCAGAAGCTACGCCTGTGAGCACGCTGGACACGATTATAGCTCGTGGATCAATGAAGTGTGGAGTAAAGGAGTCCCAGTACGGAATGGGATACCTGGATGCTGGAACCGGAGTTCGCTCTGGTCTGGACATCTCTTACTGCCGTGGCGTTGCAGCTGCTCTAGGGTTGAACCCTGATACTGATGTCGAGTATATCCCGGCCTCAGGATCGGACCGCTTCGACAAGCTAGCCTCTGGCACTATCGACGTGCTAATCCGCACCACGACCTGGACAACCAGCCGTGATGCAGATTTGAACGCCGATTTCGCTGGAATGAACTTCTTCGATGGACAGGGCATCCTAGTACGTGAAGACGCGTACCCGGCTGCCGCTGCTGGTAACTCGGCTGAAGGACTAAACGGCGCTCTAATCTGCGTCGGAATTGGTACCACAACTGAGGGTAACATGGTGGATTGGTTCTCTTCAAGAGACATCTCGTTCACCTCCGTCCCTGTGGCTGACGCTGCAGAGGCAACTGCCAAGTTCATCGACGGTTCGTGCGATGCTTTCACAGGCGATATGTCCGCAATGGTAGCCAAGAAGTGGCAACTTGATGGAGATGCTTCTATGGTAGATGCTGATGGTAATTCAGTCGCTATCTGGATTGCATCTGAGCTGATGTCCAAGGAGCCGCTAGGAGCGGCAACCCGCGACATGGACTCTGACTTCAAGGACGTCGTGGCTTGGGTCTGGTATGGAATGGTAACCGCTGAGGAGATGGGTGTCACTGCTGCAAACGCAGCTGACTCCGCTGCTACGGCTTGCGCACTGACCGATGGTGGCGCTATCAGCGACCCCGGTATGTGCCGCCTACTAACCGAGAACCTCGGTCTGGGCACCACTGCAAACCCGCTCGCGGGTACATGGATGCAAGCTGTTCTAGCTACCGCTGGTAACTACGGCGAGGCCTATGACGACGCGTTCTGTGCTGGCGACTACGATGGAGTCAGCGGATCGGCAGCCATGAACGACTGCCTGATCTCGCGTGTCGGAACCCTAAACGCTCTCGTTTCCGAGGGTGGGATCCAGTACGCACCAGCAATGCGCTGAATGCATTAACTGACTGATCGGAATTACGTAAGCCTCTGGGGGGGAAATCCCCCCCAGGGGCCTCACTACCCTTTTACACCGCATGCTCCCCTACGGGGAGCATGGTCTTCGAGGGATCCCGAGGGAGCTTTGTCGATTTACTCCCAGTGACCCATTCCCCACGCGATTACTTGAGAGTCTACATTGCACCCTTGTTGGGCGTCTACCTGTTCTGGCTGTACTCCAACAAGTTCCTCGGGATGTCAGTATCTTACCTCTCTACGATGGCAAGAGACATCACAATTGCTGGCGCCCAGATGAACACCTCGTACTACCCTATGGAAGGATTGGCCCTGATTGTCGGTGGCATTATCCTAATCTGCTTCCTGCTAGTACAGAACGAAATCCCAACCGCTCTCAGGGAGTTGCGAAAACTCGATTTCCCAAACGTCTTCTCCGAATGCTCGAGTTCAATCTTCGCCATCCTGTGCTTTGTTGTCTCTTACTTCCTATTGACAAATGTCCTAGAACTGAGCCCAGGAGCCCAGCTTCCATTCTTCTTCTTTGGAGGCGCTATTGTTTCCGGAGTACTTCTGCTGCAGGATAACCTGGGCGAGATTCTGAACTGGAGAAACATCCGCTCCTTCCGTCCAAGGGAGAACTTGGGTGCACTTATCTCGGTAGGCTCAATCGTTTTGTTCGCTGTCCTGACTCTCAACATCTCGATGATTCCAGCTATCTCCCAGAACATCTCTTCCTTCCTCTCCGCAGTTATCCTCCTCACCGTCATTTACTGGGGCTTGAGGATTTCTCAAGAGGGGATGAAGCCAGCTGTACAGGCCAAGAGGACCGCCGCTCTGGCTTATCTGATGCTCCTGCCGTTTATCCTGTATTTACTTCTGAGGGTACTCTACCTGATGCACGACCCCGATCCAGTGATGCAGAACCGCTGGGAGGTCAAGTTTGACTTCATGGACAAGGTGAACACCTTCAAAATCAATCCGTGGCCTATGGAGGTGGTGGCGAACTTCGACTCCAGATGGTTGTTCCTGAAGGCTGCTATCATCAACTCCGTGAGAGTGACTCTGCTCAGCATAGTGCTGTGTGTCATTCTAGGGACCATTGTTGGTGTCACTAGACTCTCCTCCAACAAACTGGCTTCGACCATGGCGACAGTATACGTTGAGGTATTCCGAAATCTCCCTCTCGCCGTTCTCCTGTTTCTGATCGCAACCCAGTTCGGCCAACAGGCTCCCCTGTTCATAGACGAGACATTCCTTTTCGGAGGGGCCGTATTCTACAGCAATCAAGGAATCTGGTTCGTGACCGTGGGATCATACCCAGTATTGGTCATGGGCATAGCCGCCCTTGCCCTACTCAGGGCCGGCCTTCGTCACATGGACAGAATCGAACCACGATTCATAGTCACTCCAAACACTCCATTTGAGCACCTTAGGAGGCCCTTCAGCACGTTGGGATGGAGGGTCGAGGCACTCGCCGCAGACATCTCGCTGATAGTAGCAGCAGTGGTCTTCATCAATTATCTAGTGCCATTCGTCTCGACACACGGAGGCGGCACCAGTGCAGCTCTCGCAATGGCCCTGCTTGTTTACGCTTTGGCAGTCATCAGCAAAGTCGATGATGACGGCATCAACTCACTGCAGATTGATGACTCTGAATCTGGCCTCAGGAAGAGATTCACCATCTGGATTGCCGCCTTCTCAGTAGCAGCTGGAGCCGTCTATAGCATAGGCGGCCTGTCCTGGCCAGAGTACCTCAAGGACTGGGACGGGGACGGAATCATTGACGCACCCGGATCTTGGGACATAGCTGAAGGCACTGGATTTGAACTCACGCCCTTCTTCCTCGCCATGATGCTTGGACTGACGCTATTCACCGCATCGACGGTGGCTGAGATTGTGCGAGGAAGCATCCAGGCCCTCCCTAGAGGACAGGTCGAGGCTGCCATCTCCCTAGGGCTGAATCCATTCCAGAGACTCAGGCTGGTCATCCTACCTCAGGCTCTGAGGAGCATGGTGCCGCTGTTGAACAACCAATTCATGAACGTCTGGAAGAACTCCAGCCTAGCCGTCATAGTTGCTTATAGTGACATATTCTATGTCGTACTGGTGATGATGAACAACGTCGGCAAACTGATTCCGCTGTTCCTCCTCCTGCTCATCACCTATCAGGCAGGCAGCCTAGCAATCTCAGTCGTGATGAACTGGTACAACTCAAGAGTAACGAGCGTGAAGATATGAGTCCGAGAGGCCCCAATATAGATTCGTTCCTTGAGTTAGAGGAGTCCATAGCCGGCAAGCCAGGAGGCCCTTGGGTCACTCCCAGCAACAATGCACAACTCTCTCTTATGGCGATATCTCTGGCTTTTGTTTGCGGCCTCGCCGGAGGCATGTGGGAGGAATTCCTGCCCAACGGCTTCTTCGAGTTGGTGGCGAAGGCGGAGTCAGGAGGCGCAAGTTCT
>JAAZXI010000057.1 GCA_014240285.1 Methanobacteriota archaeon | reverse complement strand
TGCACTGTGTATACCTGAGGCGGACGAGAGTGTGCTGCGGGAATTCGGTGCAAGAGACTCCAAGGAGCTGTCGCCGGCAGAGCGTAGTAGAATTTCTAAGAAGATTCTATCAGAAGCCGACAACAATGAGTGGGGAGTTGGACTTGTACTCTGCGATGCAGAGAGGATAGATTCAAACAGCCAAACTTCCGATCTCAACCGACTCGAAATCGAGCTGTTCGCTGAAGCTATCGAGGCTGCGGCTAACAGCGACTCCAAGGGCACGGTGATGGCCGATGCCTGCGATGTGAACGAGGAGCGATTCACGAACAGGTTAGTATCTCGTTTAGGCAGCGAATGGTCCGAGTGGACGGTGGTGTCGCGTCACGGCATGGACTCGCAAAACGTGGTGGCCGGAGCAGCGAGTATTCTAGCGAAGGTGAAGCGGGACGATGCCATATCGGCTATCGAAGCGCGGCTTGGAATCAGAATTGGCTCGGGCTACCCCTCCGACCCCCTTACTAGAGAGGCGGTTAGGGAACTGGTCTCGGAGGAACTACCGCACGAGTGCCTCAGGTGGAGTTGGTCGACAGTAGCTGACGCCTGGAACGAAGTTCGCGACGGGCCCGTACCCCTCAGGGCCGTAGACGGCTCTGCATCCCTCCAACCATCGCTCGACGAGTGGTGAGCACGCGAAGCGTGAAATGCTGCTTTTGGGCGGTATCACTCGATATCATGGCTGATTCAGGTGATTGGGGGCCCGATATCGTCGCTGCCGTCCGCAAGTACGCGCTACAGAACGCTGTCGAGTACGCCGGACAGGGACAAGTGGGAAGTGTACTTGGCAGACTGCTCTCCGAGCGTGAAGATCTTCGTAGCATGGCGAAGCAGCTCCGTGGGCTGGTCAAGACCGAGGTTGCCGCTGCCAACTCCCTAGCAAATATCCGAGGACTCAAACACGTGAGGGAAGAATTGGAGAGGACGGCGCCAGAGGTCCTCGAACGCGAGAAGCATCGGAAGGTGGAGGGTCTGAAGGAACTGCCCGGAGACACCTCCCAAGTTGTCTTGAGATTCGCCCCGAACCCGAACGGCCCTCTGACACTTGGTCATTCAAGGGGGGTTGTAATCAACTCGGAGTATGCAAGGATGCACGGAGGAAAAGTGGTTCTGCGCTTCGATGACACCGATACTAGGGTGAAGCCCGCTCTGCCAGATGCATACGAATGGATAGAGGATGAGTACGAGTGGCTGGCCGGAAGGCCCGCCGATGTGATTGTTAGGGCCAGCGAGAGGATGCCCGTCTACCTAAAGCACGCAGAGCGGATGATTACAGAGGGATTCGGTTACGTCTGCCGATGCAGTGCTGAAAATTTCCGGAGATTCAGGGAGGCCAAACAGGATTGTCCATGCAGGGACAGAAGCGCTGTTGAGAGTCTGTCCGACTGGAAATCAATGAATGACGGTCAGATGCAGGATGGTGAGGCAGTAGTCAGGGTCAAGACTGACATGACACTGCCCAATCCTGCCCTCAGAGACTGGCCGGCACTAAGGATTCAGCACGCACCTCACCCCTTGGTAGGGGATCGGTACAAGGTATGGCCATTGCTAGACTTCCAGAGCGCCATAGAGGATTATGAGCAGGGCGTAACCCACATAATTCGCGGCAAGGACTTGATGGACAGCACTCGCAAGCAAATACTGCTGTACGAGCACTTTGGATGGGAATATCCCGAGCCCCTCTACTGGGGCAGGGTCAAGATTCACGAGTTCGGTGGTTTCTCGACCTCACAGATGCGCACGTCAATAGAATCGGGTGACTACGAGGGATGGGGCGATCTCAGACTTCCCACTATCAAATCACTACGCCGCCGGGGCTTCAGCGCGCAAGCGCTGAGAGATTTCTGGGTTGACCTCGGGCTGTCGCAGAAGGATATCTCGATCTCGATGCAGACCATAGAGTCATTCAACTCCAGTCTAATCGACTCGTCGGCCGAGCGGCGCAGCTTCGTGGCTTCTCCTGTCACTCTCGAACTACGAGGGGCGGAAGGGCATCGGGTGCTCGCACCGAGGCACCCTGACGGGGCGATTCTAGGAACTAGGGAATTGGAGTTAACCGCCTCGATATCGATTCAGGCCTCCGATCTAGGCTCAAGCAGGGTCCGACTGAAGGAGTTCGCTGACATCGAAATTAAAGGAGATGTGGCTACAGTTGAGTCGTTCGAAAGGTCGGATGAGAGGCCAATAATCCACTGGGTTCCCACCGAAATCGCTCGCGAGGCCGAGTTGGCCACCCCTGCAGGATCTGAACTCGTCACACGGACGGGGGTGATAGAGGACTTCGAGTTGGTAGTCGGCAAAACCTATCAACTCGAGAGAGTTGGTTTCGCGACACTTGAGGGTCTGTCGGAAGGCGGTGTTGCGAAGTTGGTTTGGTTGCACGGATAGTTGATTCCGGCGCCGTAGGCGCCGCCTGTGCAATCGCGCGCACGAGGTTCCGAGAGGCGGCGCATTCAAGGGATACAAGCCGGCCACAGAGTCTGATGTCGACTAAGCGACGCCCCAGCGCCTTGGTCCTAGTTACACTTCTTCTGGCCGTGAGCATGTCTCCCTATGCAGTCGTTGGCCAGGACGATGTGACCTGCTGCAACTCGACGAATTTCAACCTCTATCTGATGGGTGAGGCCGATGATGGCACTCTAACTCCCTTCAATGAGGAGCTTGAAGGCGATGAGTCGGATTCCCAATCCGCCCTCGCTACCACATCCTTCAGCGAGACCGTCGTCGGCACATGGGCAGTGATCTGGGGAGCTGAGGGGGACTACCAGAACTCAACATGGGAATTCAGTATACCCTACGAGTTAGAAGATGCAGTTGGAGTCACACTCAACTCCACATTGAAGGTAAAGATTGGAGGCTCTTTCTATCAGGGGGAAGAGGGCTTCGGCCCCATCAATCCACTAACTGGTTCGGGGATTCTGCAAATCAGCGTTGAAGTCGGATCGGGGGGCGTCAACGATGGTGCCCTTCTGGAACTCGAACTCAGTGTGAGCAGTCTCGTCATCGCCCAACCTGGGGACGATGCTGGAATCAGATTCCTCTGGGGTTCAGAAGCGAATGACGCCCATATCTCGGTGCGCTTCCCCCTCGTAGACATCGAAATGAAGGATGCCAGCGTACTAGGAGAACTGGTCTACTTCCCAATCGTCCTCAAATCTGGCTTCGACGACCGGATGTGGACCAGTTCGACGGGGAGTATCTCGGTGCAGGGTGTTGAAGTCAGTCAGATGCCGATTGCGACAGGAGTAGAAGGGGGTGTCGAAGTCACCTTCGTCTGGGAGGTTCCGGATGGATCAGAAGGTGGCAACATCAGAGTGGATTTTCAATTGAAGCCACAGGGTGGCCTCCAGATAGATACCACGCGCACTCATGATATTGTCATCGGTGAAGACACAGGCGACACTGGGTGGTATCCAGCGAACGAACCACTGAGGACCGGTGGCTCGTCCCTCGATATGGAAATCGAAGCTAAGTGGAACGGGTACGTTGTTGACCGCGAGGTGATGATCAAGTTCGACGGCTCGATGTCTCAGTGGATGCGCTGGGGCCTGGATAACATAGGCAACCAGAGTCTGAGTTCCAACAGCTGGTGGCGCAATCTGAACTCCTACTCAGACTCAGTCCCGTCCGCTGACAAGCACAACGGCAGGGTGGATGATTCCGAACTGCTCGCCCTGCAGGGGCACCTCACTGGATCGGCAACCAATCTCCGCTCGTTCATGGAAAATGGACTTTCACTAGAGATAGAGGCAATCCTCGGCGTCAACCCGATTGAGCTCGGACCGACCGAGATTACAATCGATATGGGGGGCACTAGGGCCTTCAGCGCCGATGCTGTCACCATCTTCATCGACACTTCGTACAGTTATGATTCGATGGAGGCAGAGAGGCAGGTCCTCGTGGAGTCTTTCGTACGCTCGTCTACTGACGACTACTGGACTGAAATCGAGTTGACAGCCGAGCTGAGATCGACTCTTCTGGAGGACCTAGGGGCCGTCGCAGCT
>JAAZXI010000056.1 GCA_014240285.1 Methanobacteriota archaeon | reverse complement strand
ATATTCGCGTTGGCTCGACTTGTCACTTCTGTGACAATGGCATAGATACAGGGGAGATGCTGATCAAGCGCGAAGTTGCGGTGAAGAGGGGGATGACCTACGAGGATTTGTGCTACGAGACGCTAGTTCTGGCTGGAGTCTTGATGAAGGAGGCATTGATGGCATACGATGCCGGCCGCTGGCACGAGATGCGTCGACCGCAAGGTGAAAGCGAGCACCCGACATTCCGCAATGCGTCGGATGAGGTACTCGAGGTCGTCGACCGGAAACTGCACGACCAGACGTACGCTCATTATGTGGATTAGGTGAGAAAATGAACGATGGACTGCTCAATGATGGATTCCCTTTCGCCGATGGCGTATTAGACGGACAGACTGCACTGGTTTGCGGTGCTTCGAAGGGCATCGGCCGCGCCTGTGCGCTGATGCTCGCTCGTGCGGGAGCCCGCGTAGTTGCCTGCGCCCGTTCTGTAGCCAATCTCGATTCGCTGGTTGCAGAAATGCATGGAGACGGGCACGAGGCTCTCGCACTGGACCTTGAGAATTTGAGTGCCGTACGCGAGGCCCTATCCAAAATGGGTACCATACACATTCTGGTGAATAATTCGGGTGGGCCTCCTGGTGGACCACTGCTTGAGAACACCCTCGACGAGTTCGAGGGGCCGTTCCGCCGCCACCTGCACGCTGCTCATACCATTACCCAGGCTCTGGTTCCCGGCATGGAAACCATTGGCACTGGGCGAATCGTGAACATCATCTCTACCTCGGTGCGCGAGCCGATCGACAACATCGGCCTATCCAACACTCTGCGTGGGGCGATGGCTTCGTGGGCCAAGTCGTTGTCTCGTGAACTGCCCGCGTGCGTGACCATCAACAACATCATGCCCGGTTTTACCGATACCGACAGGCTAGGCTCTCTGGCGGGATCAATCTCCGAGCGCACGGGCAAGCCAGTCGAGGACGTGCGCGATGAATGGATGAGCGGCGTTCCCATCCAACGCCTCGTCGACCCTCTTGAGACTGCTCTCGCTGTCACCTTCTTGTGTCTGCCGTCAAGTGGCGCTATTCGTGGTGTCAGTCTAGCCGTTGACGGCGGAAGAATGAGGTCAATCTGATTGGTGATGCGCTTGCGCTTCGATATCTTCTTCTCAATCTCCCAGACACCGGATACTACCGGTCACACTCCCTCCGAGAGAGATATGTTCGCTAGTTTCTTCGACCAAGTCGAGCTCGCCGATGAACTCGGTTTCGGAGTTGGCTGGGTCGCTCAGGCTCACCTGTCCACCGAAGTCCAGAAGCGCAACAGCAAGCCGGTGGTTCCTCACTACCCCGGTGAGGTCGGACTATGCACCGACTTCTTCCAAGTCGCGGGCCAGATGTTCGCACGTACCAAGCGGATGGAAGTCGGAAGCGCAGTGATGTCAATACTCGCTTCGGGCGGGCCGATTGCCCAGGCAGAACGGGTCGGTTCGTTCCTAGCTCTGCACGGTATGGACTCAAGCGAGAGTCGTAGGCTGCATATCGGGTTCTCCGCAGGTCGCTTCGAGTTTATGGCACGGCCATATGGCATCGTGCCTCGCGACGCTGTCGAGGAGGCGGCGTGGCCTGCCCTGCGTGGTCGGGTCTTCGCCGAGGCCTCAGAGATATTCCTGCGACTGTTGAACGGTGAGGTAGTCTCTTCGGACATGATTCGTCCCACGCTACTGACTCGGGCCAACTTCCGTTCCGACGAGGATTGGGTGAGTGTCCAGAAGGCTGCTGTATCGCTGCGAGGCCTCGATTCGGCACCAGATTCCATCGAGATCCCTAGGCGGTATGAGTTCGAGGAAATCAAGACAATCCCGCAGGAGTGGCGTAGGGAACTACTCAACCTCGTGATTGGCAGCCACGACCCGAACCTGCAGGCCGAGGTGAACAAACTCCGGCCGGTGCAGGTGTTCAACCTCAGCATCACACCCCCTCACATCATCGAGGAAACTCATGAAAGATTCAGGCAGCACTACCACCCCGACGGAGGGCCGTGGGAGCGAAGCATGATGCCTCGCACCATCATGGTCTTCGTAAACGACGAGGAGGGCCTTACTCCCGACGAGCAGAATGATGCTGCGATGGAGGAGGCGAGAGCAGCGCTTTCGACGTACTGGAGTGCGTTGGAGGGAACCATCGACCCGTCGAAGATTGAGCGTGCGACAGACAATGCGGTAATTGGCAACGTCGAACGCGTGAGTGAGCAGATACTCGAGAGGTTTCACCCCGAAGATCGTTTGATGTGCTGGTTCGACTTCTTCAACCACGACAGTGAGCGCGTCCAAAGGAACATGACGGCATTCATGACCAAGGTCGCACCGCGCGTCAATAGAGGTGCCTGAGATGAGCGAAGAGGATGGAGGCGGCAGGCCATCGAGCGTAGCTCCGGGCAGACCGGGTTCCGCAATCTATCCGACCAATCCCCTCGGCGAGCAATACGAGGGCATCGCGACAGGGCGCGACGTCGAGTGGGAGCCTTTGGTAGACTTCCGTCGCATGGATGTCTCCGAGAATACCATCCACGGTGCAATCGCCTGGGCTCACGGCACTGATATCGTGCACTCTTTCGGAGGAAACGTACTGGTCTACGGGCGCTCGATGATGAAGCCCCTGATGATGAAAACATTCCAAGAGGCGTTGGCCGCAGAGGGACTGAGTAGTGAGCAGCTGGCCATAGCCTGTTCCTCACACAACGGTGACACCGAGCATGTGGCCGCGGCGCAGTCGCTACTGACCGAATCTGAATGGGGGCTGATGCAGTGCCCGTTAGATGTCCCGCTCATTCAGTTCGGACGTCAAGTGAGGCGCCCTCGCCGCTGGTTCCACACCTGCTCTGGAGAACACGCTGCGATGCTCAAGGCGCTGCGGAGCATGGGAATCAACCGGGCTGGCTACACCCTGCCAAGTTCACCTTGGTTCCCAATGTATCTTGATGTGCTCCGGCGCATGATGGGGAAACCTGACTGGGAGCCACAGAGGGTCGCCAAGGACGGTTGCGGACTGCCTACGGTCTCAAACACCGTTGACGAGCTCGCAGTGATGTTTGCAGGACTCGCCAGCGAGAAGGATGATGATTGGATCTGGGATTCTATGAACAGTCATCCCGACCTCGTCGGGGGCTTCAATCGGCTCGATTCGACCTGCCTGAAGGCGGGCGAAGGTAAGATTCTGGCCAAGGAGGGTGCTGATGGTCTGCTCGGACTGTCGATTATCCATCCCGACTGGCCTAAGGGGTTGGGGATAGTAATCAAAATCGCTCATGGCTGGAACAGCCAAGCCACTTGGTACGTCGCCCGCGCCGTGCTCGGGGTGCTCGGAATCCGCCTGCGCAACCCGTATCCTCTGCATCGCCAGAAGGCGTTCATCGTGTCAGGGATGGTGCCACCACAGTACCTCGAAGAACTCGAGAGCGTGGTAACCTGGGACGAGTGGGACCCTGACCGGGACAGATTCACGCTGGATTGGAAGGAGTACGCCTCGGGTATGACTCGTTCCGACCCGTTCGCCAACGAAGGTCCGGGGGGCGACTAATGGACGATTTATGCAATTACATCGGCGGACGGTTCACCACTCACTCTGGTGACCAGTGGCTCGACAACATCGAGCCAGCTACCGGCTCACACATCTGCCGCGTGCCGCTGTCCGATTCTTCTGATGTCGATGCTGCTGTCACTGCAGCTCGCTCGGCCCATCCGGCCTGGGGCGCCCTGAGCCACTCCGAACGCGCCGACTGGTTGGACCGCATCGCCGATGCTCTCGAAGCGCGCTATGAGGAAATAGCAGCGCTTGAAAGCCGCGATACCGGCAAGCCGATTTCGCTGGCCCGGGACGTCGATGCGCAACGTTCTGTATCCAACTTCCGATTCTTCGCAGGAATGCTGCGAGAGCACGAAGGAGAGGTCTTTGAGATGGCCAACGCGACCAATTACGTAGTCAACAAGCCCGTCGGTGTTGGCGCTCTCATAACTCCTTGGAACCTGCCGCTCTACCTGCTCTCGTGGAAGGTCGCCCCCGCTATCGGCATGGGCAACACAGTGGTGTGCAAGCCCAGTGAGTTGACTCCAATGACTGCAGATCTGCTGATGCGAGTCATCGACGAGGTCGGCCTACCAGCTGGCG
>JAAZXI010000055.1 GCA_014240285.1 Methanobacteriota archaeon | reverse complement strand
GAGAAGGCGTGGCACGCCGCCTTCATGCACAACATGTTCGTGCGCGCGTCGAAGGACGAACTAGTCTCTCACATCCCGAAGTACACCATCCTGCATGCCCCGGACCTGCTTTCCAGCCCTGCATCTGACGGGGTCAATTCCGACGCCTTCGTCATCATCGCTCTTGATAGAGGGCTGGTGATAATCGGAGGCACCCACTACGCGGGCGAGATAAAGAAGGCCATCTTCACCATCATGAATCACATCCTCCCGGCCAAGGGACTCCTGCCCATGCATTGCTCGGCGAATACCGATGGAGAGAAAGCCGCTCTGTTCTTCGGACTCTCGGGTACCGGCAAAACCACTCTCTCTGCAGATCCCAACAGGGCTCTGGTTGGAGACGACGAGCACGGATGGTCTGACAATGGTGTGTTCAATTTCGAGGGGGGCTGCTACGCCAAACTCATCAGACTCTCAAAGGAGGACGAACCGGCGATTTACGCTACTACACGGATGCCTGGATCAATACTCGAGAATGTTGTACTCAACGCCGATGGTACTCCCGATTTCGACAACTCTTCCCTAACCCAGAACACCCGCGGATCGTACCCCATTGAGTCGATAGAAAACCGCACCCCTGACTCTATGGCTGGAAATCCAAAGAATGTCGTCTTCCTGACTTGCGATGCGTTCGGAGTCCTGCCCCCCCTCTCCAAACTTAGTCCCGAGCAGGCCGCCTACCACTTCATCTCGGGCTATACCGCAAAAGTCGCTGGGACAGAGGTCGGTGTCAAGGAGCCCCAACCTGCGTTCTCCGCCTGCTTCGGCGCTCCGTTCATGCCCCGCCATCCAAGTGTCTACGCCGATCTGCTTTCAAAAAAAATACGTGATAACGACGCCAAGTGCTGGTTAATCAACACCGGCTGGGTGGCCGGCGGAGCTGACGCCAGCAGCCGTATCAAAATCCGTTGGACCCGAGCTCTGCTAAACGCGGCCCTAGACGGCGATCTAGACGACGTACTGTTCATTGAGGATGAACGCTTTGGCTTCCTAGTCCCTACTACCTGCCAAGGAGTTCCTGATAATATTCTACAGCCCAGAGACACCTGGCATGACAAGAAGAGGTACGACAATGTAGCCGATCTGCTGGCCCAGATGTTCGAGGACAATTTCAATCAGTTCAGAGACGGCTGCAGTGAGGAAGTCCTCGCCTCATCCCCTAAGGTCCTTGGTTGAATCATACACTACGGATCGACTCTCCCGCGTTGTCGAGTCGTGACTCAGAAGATCTTGGCTGCAGTGAGGAACACCCTCGGGTCGGGAAAGTCTTCGCAGTATTGGTAGGCGTACGAGACGCGGATTGCACCGGAGTGGTCCACGAGGAACTCTCCGGGAGACATCCATGGATTGTCGACGAGGGGGCGGTTGATGGCACGACGGGCCTCCTGGAAGTCGATTCCGATCTCCATCGAGTGACACCACGTCTCCTCGGGAGCGTCGTAAAGGACCTGCTCGACGCCGAAATGTGCGAGTCCGTAGGCGCTGTAGGCCGCGAACTCCGGATCGCAGAGGATGGGGCAGGTGATACCGTACTTTTCCCGGTATGCCGCGGCTCGCTCCGGCTCGCCCTGACCGATGATGACTGGATTTATTCCGGCGGCCAGGTAGTCTTCGTATTCGTCGTTGAGCCTTGATGATCGATCGAGGCCACACCCACAACCGAAGTGGCGCCAAAACATCAACAGTGCCGGGCCGTCCGACCAGAACGATGACAGTCGGCGCGAGGCGCCGGTGTGATCGAGCAACTCGAGGTCTGGGGAGCTGGTACCGGGATCGAGGAGTTTCGACCGCTTGTCTCCAGGTCCGGCTACCCATGCCTCAAGCCACTCCTTCTCGGCGGCTTCGGTGAGTCTCTCGGTGGCTTCCATACCACCCTAGGTGGAATTGTATCCAATAAAGATTAGGCAGCGTTGGATATGTCAGAGAATGACTGAGGGGCGACTCATCCGCTGCCCTCTGATTCACTCAGAGCCGCTGCCTAGCGTGCCTCTGAGCATCGACAGCACAGATTGCCGCCATATGGACCACATCGCGCACACTGTCGCCGCGCTGCAGCACGTGCGCGGGCTTGGAAAGTCCCTCGAGGATAGGTCCCGTCATCTCGGCTCCTGCTATCCTCTGCAGCAGCTTGTAGGCGATGTTGGCCGATGCAAGGTTGGGACAGATTAGGACATTGGCTGGACCATCGAAGGCCATGAATGGATAGTCCTCTTGGATGGCCGGGACCAGAGCGGTATCAGCCTGCATGGGCCCGTCGATGGTAAGATCAGGGTCAAGCTCTCTAGCAATCGAGACAGCTTCCTCGATCCTGTCTGTTCGCAACTCTCCCGAAGTTCCAAAGTTGGAGAAGGAGAGCATAGCTACTTTCGGTTTGACTCCGAAACGGCGAGCTACCTTGGCGGTCTGCACTGCTATCTCTGCTAGAGTCCTCGAGTCGGGGTAGATGTTGATGGTAGCATCTCCAATGAACATCAGTTGTCCGTTGACTGTCATCATGTAAGTCCCGACGATTCTGTGTGAGTCGGGATCTGGCCCTATTGTGTGCAGACAAGGTCTGACGATGTCCGGATAGTGGTGCGAAACTCCACCGAGGTAACCATCGGCATCACCCATTCGTACCATCATAGGCGCGAAGTAGGTAGTAGACTTGAGCAGACGAACCGCATCTTCCTGAGTCAGGCCCTTGCGACCCCGAAGCTTGTGCAGCTCATCAGCGTACACCGTCCGCCTGCGAGGATCGTATCTTACATCGATGGTCTCACATTCGAAACTCAGCCCCAACTCCTCCTTGACCGCGTCTATGCGCTCTAGTTGTCCAAGCAGTATCGGCTCACAGATACCCTCTGCGATGCACTGCGAGGCCGCCTTGATGATAGTAGGGTCCTCGCCCTCAGAGAATACGATCTTCTTACTCTCCTTCCTCGCGATGTTGATCACTCGACGCATGATGGAACGAGTCAGTCCGAGTCGAGCCTCGAGCTCTTCTCGATACCTCTCGGCATCGAAATCCTCAGCTGAAATCCGTGCGACGCCTTCGTTCACTGCGGCCTCAGCGACCGCGCTCGCCTCCCATATGAGGACGCGTGCGTCGAAAGGCTTTGGAATCAGGTACTCTGGACCGAACTGCATCTGCTCGCCTCCGTAGGCTGCAGCGACATCGTCAGGAACTGGCTGCTTTGTGAGCTCTGCGATGGCGTGCGTGGCTGCCATCTTCATGCCCTCTGTAATCTCCTTGGCCCTGACGTCTAGAGCGCCGCGGAAGATGTAAGGGAAACCTAGCACGTTGTTGATCTGATTAGGATAGTCTGAGCGGCCGGTGGCGACGATTGCATCCTCACGCACCGCGTAGACCTCGTCGGGGGTGATTTCCGGGTCGGGGTTGGCCAACGCGAATATCAGCGGGCGGTTAGCCATCTTGGAGATCATATCACCACTGACGATGCCGCCTTTGGACAGCCCTAGGAACAGGTCAGCGTCCTTGAGCGCAGATTCAAGGTCACCGTCAGCCAAATCACGCGCAAACTCAGCCTTGTACTCGTTCAGCTCTCCCGCATCTCTGCGGGACTCGGTGAGGATGCCCTTGGAATCGACGAGAATCATGTTCTCCGGATTCACTCCTAGCCTGATGTAGTGGTGGGCGCACGAGATTGCCGAAGCCCCGGCACCGGACACGACGACCTTGATTTTCCCAATTTCCTTCTCGACGATGTCGAGCCCATTGAGCAATGCCGCTCCGGAGATAATCGCGGTGCCATGCTGATCGTCGTGCATCACTGGAATATCGAGTTCCTTGACCAGTCTTCGCTCAATCTCGAAGCACTCAGGGGCCTTGATGTCCTCGAGGTTGATACCACCGAATGTTGGCGCTATCGCCTTGACCGCTTCGACGAACTCATCGACGTCCGTCCGGTCGACCTCAATGTCGAAAACATCGATGTCGGCGAACGCCTTGAACAGTAGACCCTTGCCTTCCATCACAGGCTTGCCTGCAAGCGCCCCGATGTCACCCAGTCCGAGCACCGCAGTGCCGTTGCTGACTACTGCCACCAGATTACCCTTGGAGGTGTACTTGTAAGCGTCATCAGGATTACTTTCAATCTCCTTGCAGGGGTAGGCTACTCCAGGAGAGTAAGCCAGTGATTGTGACTCCACTTGGCAGTAACCAGGAGGCGTCGCTGACCGAGTTAGG
>JAAZXI010000054.1 GCA_014240285.1 Methanobacteriota archaeon | reverse complement strand
GTGCCCGCAGTGCGGAGAAGATCTCGAGGCGAGCAGCGAGACTCCTGACTTCAACGTCGCATGCCCTCGCTGCGACTACACTGGCTACAGGGTCCTGTCCAATGGCTTCGGCCACGGCCACGTTCTCGGAAAGGACATACAATCCCTGAACCGTCCCGGGGCCCGATGGTCATCGGAGGCCGAGCCAATGCTTGGTCACGACGGCGCTCGCCCCTATCTCTCACCCGTTGCAGATCACCGTCGCGGCATGACTCACGAAATGCCCGATTCCGTCCGCCGCCAGAGGGCAGCTCAGTCACGAGGCGGAGGTGGAGGGGGGAGAGGAGGACCTAGGCGTGAGATGCACCCGACCACATGTACACTATGCGGGACCAAGACCAAAGTCCCGTTCAAGCCCACCCCAGGCAAGCCGATTCGTTGTAGGGACTGCATGGACAAGGTCAAGGACGGCAAGGCCTCGAGGACGAGCTCGCCAAGGAGCGCAAAGTCCTGAACGCCGCACGCTCTGGGGCCGAGGGGGCAATGGGACTCAAGTTGTTCATCGGAGGTGTCTCCTACGACGCCACCGAGGACGATCTCCGCGAGGCTTTCTCCACACACGGTGAACTCAAGGAGGTCCACATCGCAACAGACAGGGAGACCGGGCGCTCGAAAGGCTTCGCCTTCATCACTTTCTCAAGCAAGAAAGACGGTCTCGCAGCAATCAAGGCACTTCACGAGAGCAAGATTCACGGCCGCAAAATCAGCGTCCAAGAGTCGAACCCAGGCGGCCGTGACCGCAAGCGCCGCCCGCGCCGCAACTAGCGAAGCCGTGAATACCCTGAAACTGTCCGTCCTGATGGGACTGCGATGGAAGGATGGCTTGTTCTCGACGGCTACGAGGATGAGCCCGCCGCATTCGGCGTCCCTAACTATCTCGGGTTCCACATCCGCTACATCTGTGGGGTACTCGAATCTCGGGGTGTGCCGTACACGTACATGACCATCGACCAGTGGAGGTTGCACCAGAAGACCCGGTTGGACGACCCCACCGAGAGGTCGGCGTTGCGCAATGAACTATCCGAGTTGGAAGGCACTGTCATTCTAGCAGGTGCTGTGGTTCCAGGCAAGTATGTCAGGGGAACTCCAATCAGTCGCCGTGAGATGGACGAGGTGCTATCGATACTGCCGAGCGAGCAGCCGGTATTGTGCGGCGGCTGGGCGATTCGCCATTGGCGCTATGACGGTTGGACACCCCTCCGCTCGAGTCTGTTCTGCGCGGTTCAGGACACCGACGCTTCACTACATCACTACCTATCGACAGGCAAGTGGGAACACAGGAGGAGGATGCCTGATCAATGGTCAGAATGGGCACTGTCGGGAGCATCTTCGAAAGCGGTCACTGAACACCCCGACCTCATATCCCCCGAAGGCTCTCCGGGACCACTTACCTACGAAATCGAGCTCTACCAGGGATGTGTTCGCTTCAAGCGAGGATGTAAATTCTGTATTGAGCCGAAGAAGGGATTGCCACTGTGGCGGGACGAGGACGACGTCCTCACTGAGATAGCCACGGCTCTCGACTCCGGAGTCAGGAACGTCCGCATAGGAGGGGCCACGGATATCTACACCTACCGAGCCGAAGGAGTTGAGGATCTCGAATACCCGGTCCCGGCCCCCGAGCCGATAGCCAAGGTTCTCCATGGAGCACGCGAGGACGAGAGGCTGACAATCCTCCATGTCGACAATGCCAACCCCTCAATCGTCGCCGAGAGCATCGAGCCGGCCACCGAGATCACGAAGACTCTCGTCGAGACCCTCTCTGACGGTGCAGTGCTCTCTTTCGGCCTAGAGTCGGCCGATCCCACCGTGCACGAACAGAACTGGCTGAACTGCAATCCTCAGCAGCTCAAGACCGCAGTCAGGTTGGTCAACGAGCACGGTAGGGAGCGCGGAGATAGAGGCCTTCCTAAGTTGCTGCCAGGACTCAATTTCATCGCCGGACTGAATGGCGAGACAGAGGAGAGTTACCGGATGAATCTCGAACTCCTCCGTAGTATGCGGAAGGAGGGCTTGTGGCTCAGGAGAATCAACATTCGACAGGTCGAGGGTCAGGGTTTCCAAGAGATTCCCGAGCAGGCTTTCAGGAATTTCAAGCGCGAGGTCCGCGAGGGCATCGACCGACCTCTTCTGGAGGAGATGCTGCCGGTCGGTACACCCCTCAAGGGAGTCTGGTGGGAGGCCCATGACGACCGCATCCGTAGGCCCGAGCAAGTCTTGGACCCGAAGCATCGCGATGAATCCATCCGAGGGGCTGCAGGCATAACCTTCGGACGGCAGATAGGGGCTTATCCGATTCTTGTTGGGGTGCCGTATAAGATACCGCTTGAGCGTGCTTCGAACATCATCGTCACCGGCCACGGGATGCGCAGTATCACTGGTGTCGAGACAGATCTGGATGTGAACTCGGTGACCCAGCACCAACTAGAGGCTATACCTGGTATCGGCAGAAAAGGTGCTTGGAGGCTGGTAAGCGCCCGCGCGAGGGCCTCGTCGAAAGGAGTGTTTGACTCACCCAACGAGGTCTTTGAGGCCGCCGGATTGCTCATGCCCCCTTTGGCTCAGACTATCTTTAGTCATGAGGCAATGACATACGCGACGCAGGAATAGTCATATTGTCCACTGCGTCGCTTTCTAATGTAACAAGCGCGTTCCGGACTGGTCCGACAATCATTTGACTACAACTTCAATGAGAATACAAGGTGAGGAATATGGAGAAAACCAGTTCTAGGCAGATTGCGTTGCTAATTCTGCTTCTACTGGTCTTCGCCGTTCCCCAAGAGGCATTTGCCAACAGTGCAGGCAAGATAGGCTCGTCCAGCACAGGTTGTGGCGGTGGCGCATGCCATGGTAGCGACAATACCGTGACCCCAAGTCTGTCAGGACTCCCCAGTTCAGGATACACTGCAGGATCTACATATTCTCTGACTATAGGCGGCTCGGGTGGTCCATCCGGAACCCAAGGGGGCTTCAATCTCGACGCCTCACAAGGAACCCTGTCAAACCCCGGAGCAAATGCCCAGATAATGATTGGTGAAGCGACTCATTCAGGCTCCACCGCGCGTTCCTGGATTGTGGATTGGACCGCACCCTCAACTGGATTGGGAGATGTAACATTCTACTTAGCCGTGAACTTCGTTAACGGGAACAATGCACAATCAGGAGATGCTTGGGGGTATGACTCCTATACTGTCTCGGAATCGATATCCACTACTGTGAACTGGACTTTGAACCAACCCGGGTCAGACAGGGGTTCTGTGTTCAGCAATTCAATACTAGATTTGGACACAGAATCCCCGACCCTCGTTCTTAGCAACGGGACCCTCGTGACATTCTCTTCTGGCACGGGGGGAGGTCACCCCGTGTATACATCTGATGAAGTGACTTCCATAGCCGGTGACTGCGCGATTCTACGGAACCTTTCATTGCGATGCCGAGGCGTCAACAACTACGGTCAGTTGGGCCTAGGTTCTAACTCTCTGGCCAACGGGACTGTAGACTTCGGAAATAGAGTTGCAGTCTCAATTACTAATGGGAACTACCACAATTGCGCTATTCTAGATGATGCCTCAGTTAGGTGCTGGGGGCGCAACAACCTCGGACAACTTGGTGACGGCTCCAACATTAATCGCAACACACCAGTTACAGTCGATTTAGGATTTAACAGATCGGCAGTTGCGATTTCCGCTGGCATTGACTTCACCTGTGCCCTGTTGGACAATAGCGACATCAAGTGCTGGGGAGACAATTCCTACGGGATTCTGGCAGACGGAACGACGAACGACTCCAACACGCCTGTTGCAGTCAACCACTCGGCCGGGATGCTTCCAGTGGCGATAACGACCCCGGGATACAGCGCCTGCTCTATTTTCGAGAACGGATCAGTAAGATGCTGGGGCAAGTCGTACACTACCAGCACACCAGATGGTACCGTAACTAACGGATCCGTGCACATCGATTTCGCAGCCGGCCGCACAGCTGTTGAGGTCGATGGTACAGCCTGGCACACCTGCGCTATCCTCGACAATGACTCAATGAACTGCTGGGGAGTAAACACCCATGGGCAGTGGGGGAATGGGGAATGCAGTTCAGTCAGTTCTGGCAGCGGCTGCACTGGCGTAGATGGGAATACACCAGTTCATGTCAGACTCAGTGGAACTGCTATCGCTATAGCAGCAGGTACAGAATCCTCATGCGCAATCCTCGCGGATTACAGCTTGCAATGCTGGGGCGGGCAGTCAGGTGAATTCGACGGTACGAACAACGACATCACCCTCCCTCATGTCATGAATTTCTCGTCAGGAGCGGATCTGGCCTTCTCCGACCAAGACATGGATGGTGACGGCATTTGGAATTCATTGGACACGCACATAGCCGGAGACAACGATGGCGACGGCACACCCTCGTCATCAGATCCGTATCCAAACAACCCCGCCAGATGGATGGATTGCCCCGCGGGACAGTGGGGCAGGCTTTCCTGTACTGACTCTGACCCAGGCCACTACTCGTCTTCAGGGGACCTCTACCACTCAGAGTGTCAGATTGGTACGTATCAACCTGATTCGGGCCAGAGTTCATGTCACCTTTCGTCGGCTGGGAACAAAGTGGTAACAACCGTAGCTACT
>JAAZXI010000053.1 GCA_014240285.1 Methanobacteriota archaeon | reverse complement strand
ACCGGAGTAGTCAGACTCCAGTTCAGTTACCTTTGTGTGGATGTAGTCTTTACCGAAATTGTAGAGTTCGATGTTGCGGGCGAGCATAGTTTCGAATGTGTCGGTGGATGATGTGCTGCTACCCTGTAGCGCGGTGTTGCCACCGGCGACCGCTCGCAGTTCGGCGAATCGCATCGCGGATGAGTCGTATAGCGAGCACCCAATGTCCTTTGCATCACTATAGCCTGAGTAGGCCTGCCATTGGTATCTGTTGTCCCATCCGTCTGTTCCGTGGTCCCAGAGCGGAATTAGGTTGTATTTTGCATGGTTGTGAGGATCAATGAATCCGGGGTAGATTGTGCCACTGGTTGGAATCGACAGGACACCTGCTGCAGTTGCCGGAGCACCTTCCGCGGCACTCCAAACTGCTTCGATTATGCCGTCGCGAACCAGTACTCGCCCGTCTTCGATGACATCGCTCTCGGACACCATCGTTACCACCCGCCCCTCAAGGACATACTCTCCGTTGTGGACATGATCCTGTGGAGGGTAGCAGTTGCCCTGTAGGTGGTTGGCGCCGCCCCATTCTTGGTCGTTGGAGCCTCCCGGGGTCGGACTGCCCTCAGACAGCTTGGCCCAGTTGCCGCCGGAATCGTAGCCGTAGGAAACATCCCAATCAGAATCCTCGGCTCCATAGCTCACCGAGTCCATCTCAGTCCCAGAGCCATCGAGCAGGCGAATCGTGTCTCCGTCCCAGAAGTCGAACTCGATCCCCGTCCACGACCGGTAGAAGGTGACGTAGGCACCCGCCTCAAGGACGGTGCCCCAGCCGATGCTGCATGCTGGCGAACCACCATCAGCAATGTCGTCGAGCCACCACCCGCCAATATCTATTGCGTCGGAAGTGGGGTTGTGCAACTCTACGAACTGGTCGCTGTAGATTCCCATTGAACCGTCACCGTTCCAGTCCGTGCCGTCATATTGCTCGTTGTTAGGTGAGACTAGAATCTCGTTGATGTAAATCGCATCGGAGGGTGCAGTCTCGGCAGATGCCACCATTACTGGGACCAGACTTGTCATCAACATCAGTAGAATTGCAGTCATGGCCGATACGCGCATGGCTCGTTAACGCCCCGCTTCAGGCTTTGAACCCCACCGCCCTGCGTTGCAGGGCGCATCAGGTGCGAAGTGCGAAATATGGCCATACCGCGGGTGTGCCATGGCCGGACGCAACAGGTCGAGAGCAATCCTCGCAGCCATAATGGTGGCCAGCATGACGCTAGCCGGCTGCTTTGGAGGGGGTGAGTCCGAAGGAGGGAGCACCGCGCCGTGGGACTCAGGTTACCACTACATCGACCTCCCGTCAGCCTATGAGGACCCCCGCAACTTCACGGTCGCAGACCCGTTTTCGAACACTACCTGGGGCAACGCCTCATGGACGGTCTATGGCAACGAGCACGGTGGTAATTGCTGCGAGCACTACCTAGCTGCCACGAAGGAAGGTTGGATCCTCAACTTCGGAGGTGAGTACCCGACTTGGAGCGAGGATAGGGGGCGTACCTGGCAAGAATGGCAGCCGACTATTCTCTCGCAGTTCGGCTGCTTGCTGCCCAAGCCCACTTTGCCCGGACAGGAGGGCCTAGGCGAGGGCAGCATCGTGCAGGCGACCAACGGTGATCTCATCGCCATGGGTTGGTTCCCATATCCGAGCACCAGCGGTGCAGATCAGTTCTATGCATTTTTCTACGACGCCGAGGACCAAGACTGGAGCTGGTGCTACAACCGTCCGCCCGAGGCATTCTATGATCGATCCTGGCAGGTCGAGGTGACCGGGCCAATCAACAGTATCTACGGCAACGGTCCTTGGGCCAGCCTCGTCATCAGCAACTTCTGGCATCAGGTCGCCAACCGCGGCGGCCAGATTAGCACCGACGGGCTGAACTACCAGAACTTCAACTTCCCCGACCGCGATGCGAACCTTGACGTGATGGAGATAGATCTCGATTTCGATGAGTTGGGAAGGGAGTGGGACTACACCAAGCCACACAAGGAGATGCGATCCTTCCCGGTGCCCTCAGGAGGACTCTACTTCCCTGATTACTTCGACAACAACGTCGACGCCTACCTCGATACTTCTCTGAGCTGGTGGGCTGCGACCAACTCCAACGGCAGCAGTTTGCCTTCCCAGTACTGCTCCTTCGACTCTTCGACCGCGCTGCACTGTGTGACCGCTGGTGGCACTGTTCTGCAGCACATGCTGTCGTGGGACGGCGGATTGACTTGGACCAATCAGACCTACAACCTGTCTTCGGTTGCGACTGAGATTGAGGAGTGGGAATTCCACGCCAACGGCGAGCACGACCTGTTTGTGCTCAACGTGCGCTACCAGAGCGCCGATGGCCCGGATGTCGATGTGGCATGGCACGTCAGGGAGTACTCGGAGAGCCTCGTACCCGACATGAAGACCTACCTCGGCCTCGGCGACCTCGACTCGACATCAGGAGCTGGCAACGACATCAGGTTCGACTTCGCCAGCATGGGCATACTCCCTGACGGCGGCGCCTTCATCGCCTATCACGACTCGACTGACCCCGACCCGCTGTTTGGGGTCGAGATGCTTCTCCCGGTCAGATACGGCCCAGCAGTGGCCTGATTACTGACTTACGCTGAACGCTACAGCAATGCCATCGACCTCGAACGAGTCTGCCTCAGTTGGCGCCGTTCCCTCATTCAGGGCGGCGCTGCCGGCCCGAGTCTCGCTCTGCACGTGAGCCCAGTCTTCATCGGCCAGCTCCGCACCCTCGATCCAGGCTGACAGGGAGATACTGTCTTCGACCGCAAGGTCGAGTTCCTTACGCTTCGATTGAATTCTACGGATGACATCGCGCGCGAGCCCGCGCGACATCAGTTCGTCGTCGACGGACATGTCGAGTACCAATGAGACGTCGCCGAAGTCCTCGTCACCCAGAGTGGCGGCGGAGTAACCGTCCCTCTCAGTTCGCCGCACCTCGATGTCGTCCATTGTAATCTGGTATCCTGCGAGGGCAGCTATGCCGGCCTCAATTTCCAGCAACAAAGAGTCCGCATCGGCGGTATCAAGCTCGGCGAGGACCGCCGGCAGGTCTGACCTGCACTTGGCGCCCAGGGCCTTCCTGTTCGGCTCGAGCACGATTCTCTGGAATCTATCAAGGTCGTCCTCTGTCATCAGCCTCTCGACGTTCAACTCCTCAGCAAGGATGTCGTGGAACTCGTTGAGGTCGGGTCCGCCGATGATCCAGCCGTTGCGGCATGGCAACCTCTGCCTACGCCCCTCTTCGACGCGGATCCGCCGTCCTGCCTCAGCTAGCGTCCTGACCAGTCCCATCTGCTGCTCTAGTCCGTAGTCACGCGGTGGTAAGGAGCGATCAACGAGTCCGGAGCCGACAGGCCAGTCCGCCATATGCACCGAAGAGCCGGCAAGGGCGCGGTGGATGACATCGGGCATGAAAGGCGAGATCGGAGCCATCAGACGACAAACCAGCAGAAGGACCTCATGTAGGGTGTGTTGACAACTCCTCTTGTCACTGCTGTCTATCTCTTCCCAGAGTCGGCGTCGTGAGCGGCGGACATACCAGTTGGAGAGGTCGTTGACGACGAACTCTTCGAGCTTGCGTCCGGCTTTATGAAAGTCCCACTCCCCGAAGTGTTGGTGGAACGAGTCGGCCATAGAGCTGGCCCGGGAGAGAATCCAACGATCGAGCGGGCTGCGCTCAGTCACAGCGATGTAACCAGACTCTTCATCGGCATCGAAACCGTCCATAGCCGCGTAGTCGGCGTGGAAACGATATACGTTCCAAAGTGTGAGGAACATTTTGGCATAGGACTCTCGGACTCCATTGGGATCGAAGTTGGTTGGTGACCACGGCGCACTCTGTGTGGTCATGTACCAGCGAATTGAGTCCGAACCTTCCTTGTTGAAATGGTCCCAAGGATTGACGACGTTCCCCTTTGACTTGCTCATCTTCTTACCGTCCTTGTCGAGAATGTGGCCGAGTGATAGGCAGCTTCGGTAGCAGGTGCTGCCGAACACTGCCGTAGAGACTGCTAGCAAAGAGTAGAACCAACCGCGTGTCTGGTCTACAGCCTCGCAGATGTAGTCCACCGGGAATGAACCTGCGAATCTATCCTCGTTCTCAAAGGGATAATGCCACTGTGCGAACGAAGCGCAGCCCGAGTCGAACCAGCAGTCCATGACATAGGGTTCGCGCACCATCTCGCCTGAGCAGCCGTCCGACGGGCAGTGCAGCCTGACATCGTCGACGTATGGTCGGTGCAATTCAGGAGGGGCAGGAGATGCATCCGTCTTCATCAAACTCATCTCCTCGATGCTGCCTATGCAGTGCTCGTGACCGCAGTCGGAGCAGATCCACACCGGGATAGGTGTGCCCCAGTAGCGTTCGCGACTAATCGCCCAATCCTTGATGTTCGAGAGCCACTCTCCCATTCGCTTGCTACCGGTCCACTCCGGGGCCCACTCGACCTCGGAGTTGTGTTGCAATATCTCGTCGCGAACCGCGGTCATGCGAACGAACCAACTGTCCATTGCGTAGTATAGCAGAGGGTGGTCGGTACGCCAGCAGTGAGGGTAGTCGTGGGTGTAGATATGCTCGCGATACAGCATTCCCTCGTCGGAGAGGTAGTCTATGATATCCGAATCGCAGTCCTTGACGTAGCGCCCGTCGAGCAGATGATGGGTCCCAGAGACGAAGTTGCCG
>JAAZXI010000052.1 GCA_014240285.1 Methanobacteriota archaeon | reverse complement strand
CACCACCGTACAGTTTGATGACATCCATCGACGCCATAGCGAGACCAGCGCCGTTGACCAAGCAGCCGATGTTACCGTCGAGTTTGACATAGGAAAGACCGGATTGATTCGCCCTGACTTCAACCTCCTCCTCCTCGGAGAGATCACGTAATTCGTCCCTCCAAGGGTGCCTGAACGATGCATTGTCATCGAAGCTGACCTTCGAATCCAGCGCGATCATGATGCCTCCCTCGGTTCGGACGAGTGGGTTGATCTCAATCATGGAACAGTCCCGCTCGACGAACATCTCCGCTAGTTGACCAATCATTTCGATGAAGGAGTCGTGGGCCGATCCTGTAAGTCCCAGTGAGTCAGCGAGAGAATTTTTCTGTTCGTTCTGCAAGCCCTCTCTAGGGTCTACCCATTCCTTGTGGATAGCCTCGGGAGTGTTCTCTGCCACTTCCTCAATATCCATGCCACCCTCGGTCGATGCCATAATCAGGATAGAGTCGGCCTCACGGTCGACCAATAGAGCGAGGTAGTACTCGTGGGCGATGGCACAGCCAGCCTCGATGTACAGGTTGTTGACCATCTTGCCAGCGGGACCAGTCTGCTTGGTGACCAGCCTATGCCCGAGAATGTTTGAGGCGTAGTTCTCGACCTCTTCGCGCGAAAACGCAATCTTCACGCCGCCTTCCATCACTAGTTCGCCAGTGTCCGGGACGTACAGGCTGCCCTTGCCCCTGCCTCCGGCGTGAATCTGGCTCTTGACCGCGACCACCTCAGAGTCCAGTGAGTCATAGGCTGCGAGGGCCTGCTCAACGCTGGTGCAGTGGACTCCGTCCTGAACGGCGATACCCGACTCTCTGAACAGGGCTTTGCCCTGAAACTCGTGGATGTTCACGGCCCGGCCACCTCAACCCTGTCTTTCAACGATGCGCATGCGCGCCGTGCGTGGCGCGGACGCGAAGCGCTCAAACGCGGCCGCACGCCCGACAGGGTATGGACGTCATAGTTCTGGCCGGTGGCTTCGGCACAAGGCTGCGACCGTGGACAGAGGGACGGGCCAAACCGCTGCTACCGCTACTCGACAAGACCCTGCTGGAGCGGGTGGTTGAGGCAGTTCCTCCAGAGATGGTCGACAGAGTAGTGGTCGCTGCTGGATATGGAATCGACGAGATGGAATCTTTCTTTGAAGGCTCGAGCATGCCCTATGAGATCGTACTATCAATCGAGCATGAGGCCATGGAGACAGGCGGTGCGGTGGCGTTGGCGCGGCAGCACCTGAGCGGGCAGGGCCCAGTTCTCGTGCTCAATGGAGACCTAATCTCAAGCGTCGATGTGGCCGCTCTTGCCGCTCACCATACGGCAACAGGTGCCAAGGCCACTCTGTCCCTATGGGAGGTTGAGGACCCGAGTCGCTTCGGGGTCTGCGACCTCGATGAGTCAGGCATGATTGGTAGATTCCAAGAGAAGCCAGAGCCGGGCACAGAGTTCTCCAATCTAATCAACGCAGGCTGCTACTTGATTGAGCGCGACGTGTTGAATGGTCTTTCCAGCGACAAGCACAGCATGGAGCGCGAGGTCTTCCCAGGCCTCGCCGAGGCAGGAGGGATGGCAGGACTCGCGTTCACCGGTTACTTCGTCGATGCTGGCACTCCAGACTCGTTCATCGAGGCCGCACAGGTATGCATAGCCAACGGCCGCTACGATAGCGGCCGTGTCGAGGGTGACTCATGGTTCGGCGAAGGCTCCAACTGCTTTGGCACAGTACACTCCTCATCCATCGGTTCGGAATCCAACATCGCGGAGGGCACTTCGCTTTCCGATTGCGTCGTCTTGTCGGGGGCGAACATAGGGACAGGGGCCCGACTAGACGGTTGCCTAGTGGGCCAGGGTGCCATTGTAGGTCCTGACTCGAATTATTCTGGTCTTGTGATAGGCCACGGTGCATCTGTTTAGGCCGGGAAAAACCGCAAATACCGGACTGATTGAGGGCGTTAGGATGCCCGGCTTCGGCAACATCGGTTTTTCGGGCAAATTGCGTCCTTCACAAGTAGCCTCATCGCAGATAATCGAAAACCAACTCTCGACCGGAGAGAAGAAACTCCTGATTGTGGCTCCGCCTGGCTCTGGCAAGACCGTCCTCGGCCTGTATGTCTGGTCCGACTTGATTAGGAAACCCACTCTGGTCCTCAGTCCAAACTCCGCCATCCAAGCACAATGGATAGCGCGTGCGAAGGAACTCTTCGAGTTGGATGGCAGGGAAGCCGAAATTGGGACCAATCCGAAGGACCCTGGTATTCTGACCTCACTGACCTATCAATCAGTGACAATGCCATCCAAAGGAGGTGATAATTTGGACGAGGCAGCAATCGACATCTGGAAGGCCAAGCTAATGGAGCCGGACAAATCCGGAATCAGCCAAGCCGAGGACGCGGAATCTGCGATAGCCTGGATTGATGACCTCCGGGACAAGAACCCAGAGTATTACTCAGAGAGATTAGGATTCTACCGCAAGAAGGTTCGAGATGATTTAGCCCAGCACGGCAATGCACTGTGGATACTCCATGAGTCGTCGAAGGAGAACCTCAGGAGATTATCGGAAGTGGGCATCGGCCTGATTATCCTAGACGAGTGCCATCATCTGATGGAGCACTGGGGCAGGGTCCTAGTTGAGATGAGAGAGTTATTTGGAGACCCTGTGATACTCGGCCTCACAGCGACCCCCCCAGATGTGGATTCCGCCAGCACATCGTCTGCAGACATGTACTCGGAGTTCTTCGGCGAAGTCGACTATGAGGTACCGGTTCCTGCTTTGGTCCGTGATGGTAATCTGGCCCCCTATCAGGATCTCGCCTACTTCGTCCGTCCGACTCAGGATGAACTGAGATACATCGCCAATGTAGATGACGAATTCAACGAACTAGTCAGCCAGATTAGTTTGGGTTCCGGTGAAGGAAAGAAAGGAAGAACCCCTCCTCTGGAAGTCTGGCTGGCTCAGACCTTGGACGAACTCCGCCTCCCAAGCGGACCTGCGAAAGATTGGGGCTCCTTCAGCAGAAGGGACCCTGCTCTATCTCGACTGGCTCCGCTCTATCTATCTTACAAGGGACTCAGCCTACCTTCTGGAGTCCCGGCCCCAATCGAGTCAGGTATTGAGCAGTGGAACCAGCACGACCTGATCCCTCTGCTTGACAGGTACATCAGGAACGGCTTGATGCGTTCGAAGAGCAAGAAGGACCACGCTCTCGCCGATGACGCCAAGCAAAAACTCAGGATGCTGGGAGTCCAAATCACCGAGTCTGGGGCTAGAGCATGCGCCTCTCCGGTTGGCAGAGTGATGGCATACGCCAATGCGAAGTACGATGCCCTCAGGGACGTCCTCACTGCCGAGATGCAGGCACTGGGTTCTGACATCAGGGCAGTTGTAGTGACTGATTTCGAGAAGACATCGGCAACCGCCATCGTCGAAGGCGTACTAGACAAGGGAGCAGGGGGGGCCGTAGCGGCCTATCGGGCCATTCTTGAATCCGATTCGACCGACATCCTAGATCCCGTTCTGATGACCGGTTCCACCGTGCTTGTGGATGACGACCTCTTGGAGAGGATATTTCCCAGATTTGAGCAATGGGTAGGGGAGCGCAACCTTGACATCAAATTCAATTCCATCGAACGTGATGGCTTCATGGAAATCCGTGGGAGCGGTGAGCACTGGCAGCCCCGATATTACACGATGATGATTACCGAACTCTTCCAAGAAGGAGTCACCAAGTGCATCGTCGGGACCAGGGGCCTGCTTGGCGAGGGTTGGGATGCCAGTCGAATCAACGTCCTGATTGACCTGACTACGGTGACAACAAGCATGAGTATCAACCAACTGAGAGGACGATCCTTCAGGTTGGATAAGGAATGGCCTGAGAAGGTCGCAAACAACTGGGACATCGTCTGTTTGGCAGAGGAGTTCAGTAAGGGGTTCGATGACTATGACCGATTCAAGCAGAAGCACAGGCAGTTGTATGGCGTCTGCGACGACGGGGCCATAGAGAAGGGTGTGGGGCATGTTCACGCGGCCTTCACCGAAGTTCGCCCAGAGGGAATTTCGGAGAATTTAGCGGCCTTCAACGAGGATATGATTAGGAGGGCGAGGAACAGGCCTCGTTCCAGAGATCTGTGGAATGTTGGGGTGCCCTTCAATGCGGTCCCGAAGGAAGCATTAGAGGTGAAGATGGGAGGGGGACTTGGAGGGGGATTCCCTCCTGTGAGGAACATAGGTTCTGCCCAGTGGACTGATGAGTCATTGATTATGGCGATTGCAGACGCCGTCGCCTCATCGTTGATGGAGGTCAAAGAGATTAGCCCTGTTGCATCAAGAGTAGCAGGTGGGAGCCGTTCGGGAGGATGGGTCAGGACCTATTTGGAAGGCTCCTCAGAGGAGGACTCGGAGGTCTTTGCCAAAGCAATGCAAGAGGTTTTGGGGCCGCTCGACAACCCACGTTACATCATATCGAGAGATGTCAAGTACATCACCGATAACTGGCTGAGCAACCTGCTTCCCGAAGTACTGGCCAAGTACTTCAGGGGTACGAAGAATGAGTTAGTCATGTTTCACGCTGTACCCAAGCTAATGTCTAGGAACAAGGAGAGGGTCGCAGTATTCCAGAGATACTGGAACCTGAAGGTCAGTCCCGGAGAGGTGGTCTTTGGGCACAGCCAATCAGGTAAGGAGCGGGTCGACCTCGTTAAGAGAGCAGGGTATTCTCCGCCATCGGTGAACTTCCACAGTAAGAGCGTCTTCGTGTGAGTCAAGACTCGCAATTGCTACAGTGCACCGAAGAGCCAGCATGGCTCTGGCAGAACCTCTTCCTGCAGGTGAAGCACCTGAAGTCGAATGCAGTCACAGAAGTGGAGCACCCCGCTTCTCCACAGGCATCCTCAGAGCCCACCTCTATCGTCGAGGGAGCGGGCGAGGAATCCATCTCAACGACCGTCTTGGGACTAGCGTCACTTACTCCCTCATCGCCAGAATATCCCTTCTCCCACCAATCGTCC
>JAAZXI010000051.1 GCA_014240285.1 Methanobacteriota archaeon | reverse complement strand
GGAGATTCAGAAGCCGGAGGTAGTGAACCACCAATGTTCGATGTGTGGCTCCATCATGCAGATTCCACAGCCCAAACGCGATCGCTACAAGGTCATATGCGCTTATTCCGAGTGCGGCCATGAGGATATGATTGGTATTTGATTAGAGTCAAATCTCCAACACACCAACCAACCTTCGCAAGGCGGCGCCGCAGAGCACGAGGACAAGCAGACCCCTGACACCGCTCTGTGAGGATACTGCTGAGCCATACCTTGAACCAAGCACCCCTCCTAACATGACAGCCCCCCCAAACGGTCCGAGCAGATCAAAGTCCAAGCCGATTTGGCCGGACACACCAGAACCAATCAATCCAGCGAGGGAATTCATCCAGATGAACAGTGCCGCAGTCGCCGCAGTCTGTTTCGCAGTGGCCCAGTTACTCAACATTATCACTGGTGAGAGAAAGATCCCCCCTCCAATGCCGATTACACCACTAGCAAGCCCAATACCTCCCCCCACAGCGGCAGCTTTCGGCAGTTCAGGCGTGATAATCTCACCAACCTCCTGTTTTCCTTCAAACAACCTCCATGCTGCTATCACCAGGGCGGCACAGAGCAGAAGATCGTAAGCATCTCCTCCCACACTCATATACCCCCCCAAAGCGGCTAAAGGAACACTTGCTACTATGAATGGTAGGGATAGATTCCAATTATGGTGTCCCGCTTTGTAGTAGTGCCAGAAGGCTAACCCAGCAACGATTAGGTTCAACGACCATGCGTACTGCTTCAGCCAAACCGACTCAGCAGAACCGTAACTAGTGAGTGAGAGGATTGCAAGGTAGCCCGAACCCCCTCCATGACCGACCGATGAGTACAGTGCTGCCATGATGAAGAGGCCGGCCAGAATTAGCCACATCTCACCCGAAAACACAGACCAGCGACATAGGAAGAACACTTCAACTCAACCACCACTCAACCGCCATGGAGACCAGCGTCACCCTACAGCGGGCCATCGAGCTCGCATGCCTCGAGACCATAGGCAGGAAAACCGAGACGGTGCAGTTGGATGACGCCGCCGGACGCGTCCTGGCTACAAACCTCCCATCGAAGGTGGACGATCCAAGATTCGACAACTCTGCCATGGACGGGTGGGCCGTACGGGTCGCCGACTGCAAGGCTGAAGGCACAACACTCTCCATCGTTGGAACCAGCAAGGCCGGGGGCGAGGCATCTCCTGAGGTCGGCACCGGCGAGGCCTGCCGAATCATGACAGGCGCACCAGTCCCAGAGGGCGCTGATGCTATCGTGATGGTCGAGGACTCGGAGGAGGTCGGCAACACAGTCCGAATCCTCGGACCCGCCCGACCTGGATACATACGAAAGAGAGCCGAGAATCTACAAGTCGGACAGGAAGCTCTGGAGAAGGGCACTCACCTAGGTCCAGCGGAGATATCCCTAGCTGCGACCATGGGTCATGGTGAGATCGAGGTCGTAGTTCGACCCAAACTGGCCATCATCAGCACCGGAGATGAACTCATACCCCCAGGTGACGAACTCGCTGCTGGACAGATACACGAATCCAACTCCTACGGCATTGCTGTGTTGATTGAGAAGATGGGCGGCCAAGCGATTCGTTATGACGTCGTTCACGACACTATCGACGGACTACGTGCAACTCTCGACAGCGCCGCCCGCGAATGCGATGCAATCCTCACTAGTGGGGGAGTCAGTATGGGGAAGTGGGATCTTGTCCGTCGGTTGATGGAAGAAGAGGGAAATCTTTCATTCTGGAGAGTGAAAATCAGACCCGGCGGCCCCCCTCTTTTCGGGACTTGGAAGGAAACACCTCTCTTCGGTCTACCAGGAAACCCAGTCAGTAGTCACGTGGGATTCATCTCTCTCGTCGCCCCTTGGCTCTCTCATTGCATGGAGGCACATTCAGAGAACGGCCCCTCTCTCGCTGACAGGGTCAGAGTCAAACTTACTGAAGGCATCAAAGGCGCGCCCGGAAAACTCTGCATGAGGAGAATCAGAATAGAGGCCGGAGAGGACGGAATGACAGCTAGCGTGCACACCCATCAGGGCAGCGGCAACATCCACAGTATGGTGGCTCACAATGGCCTGACATTACTCCCACCTGACACCGACGCGGAGCCCGGTGACATCATCGATGCACTCTGGTGCCGGTAGAGTCTTTCAGAGACAGCCATGCTAGATCATAGTGATGAGAACGAACTCAATAATCGAGACCACCACATATGCCAGCACACCTAGAACACTCAAACTGAGATACATGAAAGTACCCCAAACCGAAACGGTATTTTCAGACACCCTAGAGACCAACTTCTGTTTGTTCCCTGATGTCGCCAGCCCCTGTTCACGACAAATATCGCGAAGTTCCTCCCGAGTCTTTCCTTCTAGCACATCCCTGTATCTATCCTCTCGACTCCCCTCTAAGAACAGAGATTGAAACAACCCTGCTATCACTAGAAAGACAGCTGCTATGGTCGCACCGATTATACCCAACACCACGATAATCAAGAATATCCCGAAAATAATGAGGGGGATCCCTGTTAGAGACACACCGAACAAGAAGATCAGTATCACTGCCAGAGAGAGTAACTTCAGCTCTATCGCTGAGGTTCCCATTATCGATTCCAGCAACAGCCTCAGCTGGACCGAAGGGTCCTGTAATTCCTCATCGGAGAAACGACTTAGGGGTTGCATTTCCGGATTTATAAAATAGTTAATCCACCATAACCGACGTTGACTATCCAACTCCTCCTTAGGAAACGCCGACGCACCCCCACCATGCTCTTCTTCCCCACCCATATGTTCCAGCAACCCCCTCTGGACCTTATTCGTTTTCACGGCTTTTGTATGAACTGTCTGGAGAATCCAATACATGAATTCAAGGACATCCTCGCGCACGCATGCTTCCACAAGGAAGTTGAGGCATGGCTAAGCGATTGAAGAACGGCGCAGCCAAGGATGGGTGGATAGAGGTTAGAGGGGCCCGTACCCACAATCTCCAGAACATCGACGTCAAGATTCCTAGGGGCAAGTTCGTCGTTCTCTCAGGAGTCTCCGGCTCAGGCAAGTCAAGCCTAGCCTTCGACACACTCTATGCCGAGGGCCAGCGCCGCTACATCGAGAGCCTAAGTTCCTACGCGAGACAATTCCTCGGCCAGATGAAGAAGCCCGATTGTGATAGCATTGAAGGATTGTCTCCCGCCATTAGCATAGATCAGAAACAAGGCAGTCACAACCCCCGCTCCACCGTGGCTACCGTGACCGAAATCATGGATTACATGCGTCTACTTTGGGCAAGGGTCGGCCTCCCTCATTGCCCTGATTGTGGCAAGGAGGTCGCAAGACGGACTGTACAGGAGATAGTCGACGATGTGCTATGGCGATTCGAGGGCCATGCGGTGGCTATCTGGAGTCCAGCGGTACGCAACCGTAAGGGAACTCACGCAGATCTATTTCGAGCCCTTGTCGAGCAGGGGTATCTTGAGGGCAGAGTGAATGGGCGCGATGCCGATTTCGAGAACCCCCCTGAGCTTGAGAAGAACCTACGTCATGACATAGATGTCAGAATTGATCGAATCCGTCTCGAGAGAGTAAGTCGACAGCGTCTGACTGAAGCAGCAGAAGCCGGACTCAGACTAGGCGCTGGTGCTGTGGCGATTGAGAGCCTCAAGGCTCCCAAACCGAGGAAGTCCGACGACCCAGATGAGCAAAGGTTCCAGACAGAGGAAGGAAAATCAATAGCGTACTCAGAAGAGTTCGCCTGCCCCGAGCACGGGGCGTTCCTGCCTGAGATGAGTCCACGAGTCTTCTCATTCAACAACCCCCTGGGTGCATGCCCCTCTTGCCAAGGACTCGGTGTCCAGAGAAACTTCTCTCCAGACCTCGTCATAGATCGACTCGCTACGGTCGGTGAAGGCTGTATCACACCATTCCGCCGTTCAATGATGTCTGGGTGGTATAGGACACAGATGACGCAGACTTGTGAGCACTATGGAATCCCACATGATATCCCGTTTGGTCAGTTGGACGATGAAGCTCAGGGAATCTTGCTGAACGGTTCTGGTGATACCACCATCAATTTCAACTTCGTATCCAAAAAAGGCTCTTCTTACCAGATGCTTCGTCCTTGGGAAGGCGTCTTCACGCGTCTTCGGAGGACCTACACAGACACTAGTTCGAACCGGACTAGGTCACGACTCACCTCGTACATGACTGACGAACCGTGCCCTGATTGCCGGGGCCAGAAGCTGAACAGCGCAGTGAGTAAGGTCACTGTGGGTGGAATCTCTCTTCCTGAGATTTCTTTCTGCAGCGTCCTAGAAGCACTCGCCGTCGTCCAGCACTGGCGAATTGGAGGTTTGGATGACACTTGGTCGACACTCGACCGGGAGGAACCCCAAACCAAAGCCGTCTCGAAGACCGAACGCCTCGATGAGAGGTCGCTGTTCATCGCCCAGGAGATCATCAAGGAGATCGAATCCCGTCTTCGTTTCCTTGCCCTAGTGGGTCTTGACTATCTCACCCTCGACCGCCGCGCCAACACCCTCTCAGGTGGGGAATCTCAAAGAATCCGCTTGGCCACCCAGATAGGAACTCGTCTGACTGGAGTTATGTATGTCCTTGACGAACCCAGTATCGGACTCCATCCGAGGGACAATGGCAGACTTTTGGAGACCCTCAGGGAGCTGACTTCGCTTGGTAACACCCTTCTTGTGGTCGAGCATGACGAGGCTACGATGCGTCAGGCTGACTGGCTCGTTGATCTCGGTCCAGGCGCAGGTAAGGAGGGCGGCAGAGTGGTGTCTAATGGCAGCCTCGATCAACTCCTCAACAGCAAGGAAAGTGTGACCGGCGCCTATCTTTCAGGAAGGGAGAGCATACCCATCCCTGAAGATCGAGCCAAACCGGATGATGATCGATGGCTCGTAGTGACCGGCGCCCGTCAGAACAACCTACAGGATATAGACGTCAGAATCCCCCTCGGATGCATCGTCGCTGTGTCGGGGGTTTCGGGCTCAGGAAAATCTTCTCTCGTGACTTCTACCATAGCCCCCTCTCTCCAACGAGAGCTCCACGGGGCAGACACCACACCCGGCCGGCACGATAGGATCGAGGGCTACGAGCTCATCGACAAGACCATCGTCATTGACCAGTCTCCGATCGGACGCA
>JAAZXI010000050.1 GCA_014240285.1 Methanobacteriota archaeon | reverse complement strand
CGCAGTTCACTGACCTTCATCGCAGACAGGGTGTTGCGGTCAGGAATGTCTTCGGAGGCCATTCTGCTCACTCCTAGCCCAATGGGGCGGCTTTCAACCCCTTCGGCGTCCTGCCTTGCAGGACGCGCACTCGCGAGGCTGTACGACTAGGCCAATGAAAGGACTCAAGAAGTGCAGTCGGTCGGCGCAGGACATGGACCCACGCTTGGTCATACTGTCCCGAGGACCCGGGTTGTACAGCACCAAGCAGCTCGTCAAGGAGGCTGAGAAGGAGGGCTGGGCAGTCAGAGTTGTGGATCCAATGAAACTCACTGTGCTAATCGATGAAAGTGGTGGCAGGATCTACTACAGGGGCTGGCCTCTCGAGTGCGAGGCTATCATCCCACGAATCGGCCACTCGATTACTCGTAGAGGTGTTAGCATCGTCAGGCAGTTCGAGAGGATGGGGGTCATCGTGATCAACCAGAGTGATGGTATCGCCAACAGCCGTGACAAACTGGTGGCCTGCCAGCTAATGGCAGAAGCAGGGGTCCCTGTCCCCATCACCGCAAACGTCGGGGCTTGGGAGGACACCGTTCGCGCTGTCAACCAGGTCGGAGGCACTCCGTGTGTAATCAAGAGCAACGAGGGTACGCACGGCTCGGGAGTATTTCTCGCTCATACCGAGCAGCAGGCTCGCCAACTGGTCTACCAGATGCTCGAACGCGACATGCGCCCGCTGGTCCAAGAGTACATCCAGGAGTCACACGGACAGGATGTTCGAGCACTAGTGGTCGGCGGCAAGGTCGTCGCTGCTATGCGCCGTAAGGCGCATGGCTCTGAGTTCCGCTCCAACTTCCACCTCGGTGGCAGTGTCGAACCAGTCGAAATCTCAGACAGATACGCTGAGATAGCCTGCACCGCTGCTAACAAGCTCGGTCTAGACCTCGCCGGCGTGGACATGCTGGAGTCACGCAACGGGCCACTGGTCCTCGAGGTCAACTCAAGCCCCGGTCTCGAGGGAATCGAGTCCGTTGTCGGCGAGGGATTCGTGGCCGCTGAGGTGGCTCGCCTACTCAACAGGAGGCTCGAGGAGTCCCTGAGTGACTCCGGGGCAGCCAACAACACTGAGATGACGGAGGCTGGGAGCGAGGCTTTCGGCATCTACGACTGACGGCATTTCTGAAGGCTGCGTCAAACGGCGGTTCTCCCCCCTTCGGGGAGAGAAGCATTCAAGTCTTATTACGATAACTTGGACCTGTCCGTAGGGACAGGGATGCACGGCCGTTCGCGGCCTAGAGGCGAGTGAATTGACTGAAAAGAATGGAGAGGTTGCTAGTTCTTGGACCACTGATAGCCTAGTGGGGCGGGAGCGAGCTAGGTTCGCGAACTTCGCCGTGGAAGGCGATACTTCCCTTCCCTCGCGCCTCCAGAGCCTCTCTGAACTACCTTGGTTCGACTGCTGGATGCAGAGGCTGCGGACCGAGAAGAAGAGTGTTCACACTATCAGGGCATACACCGTCACTGCACGGACCCTGAGCACCACATCGCTTCCAGGGGAGCCCCCGCTCGACTGGGAGCAGGTGAAGAACATCAGCGTCCGGGACTTTCACTCCAGAGTCGATCCCAACAGAGGTAGAATGGATGCTTGGCTGAATAGCATCGGTGAGCTGAAGCCCGCCACCGTCAACGCCCGCATCGCTGCCTCCTCGCACCTCCTTCAATGGGTCGGGCACACCGTGCCCGATTGGATCCAGAGACCGAATCGCAGCCGCTCGCTGCCTCGCACCCTCGGACGCAACGAACTCAGCCGGGTGCGCACCGCAGCCACCCGATCCGAGGACCCGCTCGCTCAGCCGGTGGTCACCATACTCCTCGACACCGGGCTGCGCGTCTCGGAGTTGTGCTCTCTAGACATCGACGACGTCGACGCCGAAGATATGTCAGCTCTTGTCATCGGAGGCAAGGGAGAGAAGGATCGTACCGTGCTATTCACTCAGGCCACAGTCAACGCTATCGAGGCCTGGACCCCCATTCGGAACAGCCGCATCCAGATGTGCAACAGGGAGGACGAGTTGCGCTCCCTGCTGCTGTCGAGCCGGGGACGTCGGATGAATCCTCGCTCAGTGCAGAAGCTGGTTGACAGACTGGCCGACGCAGCCGATATTCCACGCTCCCGATTGAGTCCGCACACCCTGCGCCACACCTTTGCTACCGGGTTGCTGGAGCGCGGTGCCGACCTCGTCACCATCCAGCGTCTGCTTGGTCACGCCAGCATCGCCACCACTCGAGTCTACCTAGAGATCGGTGATCAGACCCTGAGGGAGATTTACCACCGCGCCCAGAGTGAACTTCCGAGCGACATGGTCGAGGAGACCGGGGTCATCGAAGCGCCAGAGGACCTTGTTGCAGTAGGCGAAGCCCCGTTCCAGAGGCTGCCCTGACTACTTCTTGGCCGGATTCTTCTTGTTGCCTCTTTTGTCAACCGACTCCGGGCCCTGCCACTCTCGCTCTGCTGGGGTGACATAGCCGGGGTGCGAGGGAATTGGGCAGTGCTTGCCCGCTCTGCACCTGCTGCAATTGTCGGAAGGAGGCGACTCCACCGTCTTCTGTAGCCTTCCGTACTTCCTGCGCGGCACGTGCAGTGCTCGATTAGGGGGGACTTAGCGGTTCCCACGTGCGCGCAATGTTCAACCCATCTCGCGCACGCAGGATGCCGTGGATACTGGGGAAGAGGTCGGCTCGGACGCGAGTCGCACAGTGCTGTACGCACAAGTGCGTGACGGGCAACCGAGGATGGCCATCGACGAGGACGGCTACCTGCGCCCCGAAGGCTGGCCGGGTTCTGGAGGTAAAGTGTACCTCGGTGACGTAGCGCAGGCCGCTCTCAGGGCGCTCGGCCCGCACGATCCTCCGAGATTTGTCGAACAGCCTGGTTTCGACGAGCAGATCTGGTCGCTCGGCTCCCATGCCAACGAACTGCAGATGACAATCTCGAGCAGTTCGTACTGGGGCTTCGGGCTGCTACCCAAATGCTTCCTCAACCGAATCGAGATAACTGGCCCGTTGGGTCTGCGAGCGAGGTGCGTGCACGATCTCGCTGCCTCGTTGGGCGGGAACCCCTGGGAGCCGAATCGACTACGTCAGTTCGAGAAGGCCACCGGATGCGAGGCTGCTCATCACAGGAGCGCATGGGAGGGACTCATCACGCGAGCCAGTGAAGACATGAGCGAGGAGATCAATCAGCTCGAGGATTCGCTCAGGAGACTCAGGGGGTCAGACGGAGCCGACTCGGATATCCTCGACGCAGCCGAGATGGCGATAGGTGAGGCGCGTGCGGCTCTCGCCGACCGTAATGCGCCCGCGGTGGAGCGCGCGTTGGGAAGGGCTGCGAGCGCGCTCATCGAAGCCGACCCAGCCACCGAGGTCCGCTCGTCGGAGAGTACCGCGCAGAGCGCGCGCCATCGTACCAATACTACGAAGCAGAACGAAGTCGAAGCGGGGCACCTTCTCGACGAGATCCCGTTCGTAGATCTCTCCGAAGAAGAGTAATCACAGGCCGAGTGTCGACCACATCCACGACCAGACGCCGTGGTTTGCTAGGTAAATGCCCACTGAGAAGCTTATGCAGGCTGCGTAGATTAAGCCCTTGGAAATCTGTATGGCGTCCTCCGACTCCTCATCGAAGTAGCGAATCAACCCAGCTGCCTGCTGGATCCCACTGCCCTTCTTCTCCTTGGCCATCGAGCGTCGCACCTGCCTGCACTATTTCAATTCCACGAGATGCCTGAATCCGACCCCTCAGGGGTCGATCAGGGTTCCAGTGTCTCGATGAGAACGCAGCCGCCGTCCAATTCCACTATCTTCGAGGCCGCACTCATCGCGGTGTCAATCGAGGTGGTCATCAGGATCTCTCTGCGCTTGCCATTGTTGGACTCGAACACCAGTCGATGACTGAGAATGTCGAGGACCTGTCGATCGACAATCTGCCATATCCAGCTGTTTCTCTCAATGGTCACCAGCGCCTCGACCGGTACTAGGGGGCCCTGCTCCCTCCCCACCGCTCTGGCGCGTTCGACCAATTCGACCAGTTTTCTGGTCGCCCCGTTCAAATCGGTCTTGGTTGGTTCCTCTGATTTACTGGCTATTCTCCTACGTAATCTCGTCATGTGCATCCCACGCGGCTAACGCCACAAGTTCCGAGCGTTTCGCTGAGGGTTTAACCGTTTACGATGGTGCTCACCTGTAAATCGGCAATATCGAACGGGTAGAGTCGAGCGGGGATGGCATCGCGCAGTTGATTTCCGTCACTGTCACCCGCCGGGTGTGGGTCAGAGCGATACTCCTTGGAGTCAGATGGCTCGGGACAGCGTCCTGCTGCGAGCGGTCTCCCACTGGAGGGCGGATGCGGAGGGTTGGTTGAGTGGCTCCTTCGACAGGCTTCCGGAGACGGTGCGGGTCAATCCGCTCAGAGACGACTTCGACTGGACCGAAAGCTGGCTTGAGGGCATAGGCTCGCAGCGCATCGCCTGGTTCAGCGGACCGGGCAGCGCGTGGGCACTGCCGTTCGAGCGTGGCTCTGCTCAGGGTGATGTCAAGGCGGTTCTCAACGCGCTGCACGAGACCGGTCGTCTGACCCGGCAGGAGGCATCCTCGATGCTGCCGGTGCTGGCACTCGGGGCCAAGCCGGGTCACGTCGTGCTCGACATGTGTGCCTCTCCCGGCTCCAAGACTACTCAGATCGCCGAGCATCTAGGAGAGAGCGGTCTCATCCTGGCTAACGAAGTCGTCAACTCAAGGGTCAACATGCTAGTAACCAATGTCCAGAGGCACGGCTCGATGTCTGTGGCGGTGGTCCACCATGATGGTCGTCACATCCCGCGCGTTCCTATGTCCGGGTTTGACAGAATTCTGGTTGATGCGCCGTGTACCGGCTCGGGCACGACTAGGAAGAATCCGGATGTTTGGGGAAAGTGGCTACCTTCTGGAGGGCGGTCGTTGCATGACCTGCAAGTCGCCCTCCTGTCCAAAGCCTCAGCGCTGGTCAAGCCAGGGGGAAGGGTGGTCTACTCGACCTGTTCTCTAGATCCGATCGAGGACGAGGCCGTGGTTGCTGAGGTCTTACGCTCCAACGATGCGATGAGTTTGCTTCCTGTCTCGCCTCTTCTTGCTGACGTCCCGGGAGAAGAGGGGCGTACAGACTGGTCGAACCTGAACGACGACGGGGGGCTCTCTGACGAGGAGTTTTTCGAGTCGATGCTGCCTCCAAAAGAGTCCGAAATCGCCGAGCAGCTCACTCGCTGCATGAGGGTCTGGAACGACAGCATCGGCGGGGGCGGCTTCTTCCTCGCTGTGCTCGAGAAGTCCGCAGATGCGCCTCAGCGTCCTGCTCCTGAGGTCCAATCCTTACTCAGCCCCGATGAGGTCA